>NZ_DAIQAT010000013.1:0-46404 GCF_036781545.1 Tabrizicola sp. | reverse complement strand
CCCCGCCATCGACGTGGTCGACATCACCCCCCATCCCGCCGACCGGCTGCCGATCCTAGAAGCGGCGTTGAAGGCGGGCAAACATGTCCTGTCGCAAAAGCCCTTCGTCCTCGACCTCGCCGAGGGCCGCCGCCTTGTCGCGCTGGCCCGGGAGAATGGCGTGAAGCTTGCGGTCAACCAGAACGGCCGCTGGGCACCCCATCTCGCGTATATGCGCGAGGCGGTGCGGGCGGGGCTCATCGGCGAGGTGATCTCTGCCCATGTCTCGATCCACTGGAACCACGGCTGGATCGCCGGAACGCCGTTCGAGACGATGGAGGACGTGATCCTCTACGATTTCGGCATCCACTGGTTCGACTTCCTGCGCAGCATCACCGGTGCCCGGGCGCAGTCCGTCTTCGCCACCGCCGCCCGCGCGACCGGCCAGGCCGCTGCCGCGCCGCTTCTGGCGCAGGTGCTGGTGCAGATGGAGGGCGGGCAGGCCTCGCTGGTGTTCGACGGCGGCACCCCCTTCGGGTCCCGCGACACCACCTTCATCGCGGGCACGAAGGGCAGCCTGCAAAGCGACGGGCCGGACCTTGGCCAGCAATCCGTGATCTTGACCACCGCCGAAGGCGTTGCCCGGCCGAAGCTGTCCGGGACCTGGTTCAACGACGGGTTCCGCGGGGCGATGGGGGCGCTGCTGGTCGCGATCGAGGACGGGGGCGAGCCCGCGAACGGGGCGGAGGAGAATCTCGACAGTCTGGCGCTTGCCTTTGCTGCCATCCAGTCGCGGCGGACGGGTCAGCCGGTCGAGATCGGGACAGTCTCGCGGCTTTGACGGGCCGCTGCCCGCGCGCGGGCAGATTTATTTCCCTTTCCTATCAAGGTCATGATTGCGGACGTTCACGAATTCGCAAGGATTTGCGCAGACCACCTCTGCCTGCCGCCATGCGACGGTCGCAAGGCAGCCATGCAGGTTGGGCGCGCCGAATTTCTTGAATCATAACATTGCTTATAGTAAGCAAGCTCAATGAATTACCGCATCGAGAAACTCGGCCCCCTCTTGCAGGACGCCACCCGCAGGATCTGGACCCGCTTCGAGCAGCGCACGGCCTCGCACGGGTTGTCGGCGGCGCAATGGCGGCTGCTGGGCCATGTCCTGCGCGAAGGCCCGTCGACCCAGACGGCGCTGGCCACGCTGCTGGAGGTGGAGCCGATCAGCGTCTCGCGACTTATCGACCGTATGGAACAGGGCGGCTGGCTGCACCGCGAGCCGCATCCCGACGACCGCCGCGCCCGGATCGTGGTGGCCAGCGACAAGGCCCGCCGCATCGGACCCGAGGCCAAGGAGATCGTGGCCGCGCTGTATGACGAGGCGCTGGCCGGACTGAGTGACGATGACCGGCGCGTGCTGCAGGCCGCCCTGGTGAAGATCATCGAGAACCTGAAGGCCACGGACCCGACCAGGGTTTCCGACGCCCTTCCCGAGAACCTAGAGACCCTGACATGAACGCCCGCACCTCGCCCAACGAACCCGCTGTCGCCCTGCCGGCCGCCGCTGCACCAGCGCCGGCCCCGGCCCACGCCGCCCCTGCGGCCAAACCCGCCCGTCGGCTGCGCAAGGCGCTGCTGATGCTGTCGGTGCCCGCCCTGCTGGTCGCGGGCGGGGCAGTCTGGTGGCTGACCGGCGCCGCGCAGGAAAGCACCGAGAACGCCTATCTGCATCAGGCGCGCATCTCGGTCGCACCGACCGTCGGCGGGCGCGTCGTCGCGGTGAATGTCCACGAACTGCAACCGGTCAAGGCCGGGGACCTTCTGTTCCAGGTCGACCCGCAGCCCTATGAGCTTGCCGTCGCGCAGGCCGAGGTCGCGGTGAACGCGGCGCGCCTGCAGGTGGAGCAGCTGAAGGCCGCCCTGGCCCAGGCCGAGGCGCAAGCCGCGCTGGCCGAGGACGATGCCGGCTACCAGTCCGACGAGCTTGCCCGGCAGGAGGCGCTGTCCGGCAAGGGCGTGACGTCGACCAGTGCGCTGGACCAGACCCGCCATGCCAGCCGCCAGGCCCGCGAGAAGGCCGAGGTGGCGCGGCTGACCGCCGAGGCCGCCCGGGCCGCGCTGGGCGGCGATGCGAAGATCGCGACCGATGACCATCCCGCCGTCCGGGCCGCCCTGGTCGAGCTGGACCGCGCCCGCTACAACCTGTCGGTCACCCGCGTCACCGCGCCTGCGGATGGGCTGATCTATCAGGCCTCCTCGTTCCATGAGGGGGTGATGCTTGCGGCGGGCCAGGCGGTCTTTGCCCTGGTCGAGACCGGCGATGCCTGGGTCGAGGCCAATTTCAAGGAAACCCAGCTGGGCGACCTGGCGCAGGGCCAGCCCGCCAAGGTCGTCTTCGACGCCGCCCCCGGCAAGACCTTCACCGGCAAGGTCGAAGCCATTGGCGCGGGGACGGGAGCCGAGTTCTCGCTGCTGCCCGCCCAGAACGCCACCGGCAACTGGGTGAAGGTGACGCAGCGCGTACCGGTCCGCATCAAGCTGGACGATGCCGAGGGCGCGGCCGCGCTGGCCTCGGGCCTCAGCGCGGAGGTGACGGTCGATACCTCCGCCGCTGCCGACACGCGGCTTGCCGCGAAGGAGTGACGGCGCCATGTCGGACATCCCGGAAGCGGCGCCCACGGGCCCCGCAGGCTCCTCGGTTGCCGTCGAGGTCAAGCACCGCGGGCTGATCACGCTGTCGATCATGGCGGCGACGATCATGCAGGTGCTGGACACCACGATCGCCAACGTGGCCCTGCCCTCGATGACCGGCGACCTTGGCGCCTCGCAGGATACCATCACCTGGGTCCTGACCAGCTATATCGTCGCCTCGGCGATCATGACGCCGGTCACCGGCTGGCTGGCCGACCGGCTGGGCAAGCGCGAACTGTTCCTGATCTCCATCGTCGGCTTCGTGGCCAGTTCGCTGGCCTGCGGCATCGCCTGGAGCCTGCCCTCCATGGTGGCTTTCCGGCTGCTGCAGGGGGTCTTCGGCGCGGCCATCGTGCCGCTGTCGCAGACGTTCCTCCTCGACATCAACCCGCGCGAGAAGGCGGGGCAGGCGATGGCGATGTGGGGCGCGGGGATCATGGTCGGCCCGATCATCGGCCCGACGCTGGGCGGCTGGCTGACCGAAAGCTACAACTGGCGCTGGGTCTTCCTGATCAACCTGCCGGTGGGCGCGCTGGCGCTGCTGGGCTGCCTTGCCTACCTGCCCAAACTGCCCCGCAAACGGCGCAGCTTCGACATGGCGGGCTTCGCGCTGCTGTCGCTGGCCATCGGGTCGTTGCAGCTGATGCTGGACCGCGGCGGCGAGGTCGACTGGTTCTCGGCGATGGAGACCTGGATCTACCTCATGGTCTCGATCTCGGGCTTCTGGATGTTCTGCGTGCATATCCTGACGAAGGAGCACCCGTTCCTCGATCCGCAGATGTTCCGCGACAGCAACTTCCGCATCGGGCTGGTGTTCATCTTCGTGGTCGGGATCATCCTGTTGGCGAGCCTTGCGCTGCTGCCACCGATGCTGTCGCGCATCCTGGGCTATCCAGTGATCACCACCGGCGTGGTCATGGCGCCGCGCGGGGTGGGGACGATGATCTCGATGCTGGTCGTCGGGCGGCTGGTGCGTGTGGTCGATCCCCGCGCGCTGGTGCTGGCGGGGCTGTCGCTGACGGCGCTGTCGCTGTATGAGATGACGGGCTTCACCCCGCAGATGGACAGCTGGCCGATCATCCGCAGCGGGGTGGTGCAGGGGCTGGGGCTGGGGCTGGTGTTCGTGCCGCTCTCCACCATCGCCTTCGCCACGCTGGAGCCGCGCTTCCGCGCCGATGCGACCAGCCTTTTCAGCCTGGTTCGGAACATCGGGTCGTCCATCGGGATATCCCTGGTGACGGCGGCGCTGACCCGCAACGTGCAGATCAACCACGCCGAGCTGGGGGCCTTCATCCAGCCCTACAACCCGGTGCTGGCGCAGGCCTATCCGACGGCCCTGTCGGGGAATGCCACAACGCTGCAGATGCTGGACGGGCTGGTGAACGTGCAGGCGGCGATGATCTCGTATGTCGACGACTTCTACCTGATGATGTGGGTGACGCTGCTGGCGATGCCGCTGGCGCTGATCCTGCGTCGACCGGCACGGGCTTGACCGGTCGCCCCGGTCGGGCGGGGCAGCGGGCGGGTTTGATGGCGCGCTGACTCAGGTTACGGCCCGTTCGACGACCGCGCCGGGAAACGCGCCGACGATCCGCTCCATCGTCTCGCGGTCCCCGGTCAGGCAGCCCGCTGTCGACAGCGCATCCGCCAGCGCGGCGGAGGGGGCGGAGATCGTGACAACGCGCCAGGGCGACAGGACCGGCCGCGCGGTCCGCGGGTCGAGGATGTGGCTGGTGGTGCCATCGCCTGCGAAGGTCATCCCCAGCGGAGCCGAGGTCGCGAGCGCCCGGTTCCGCAGCGCCAGGCTGCCCCCCGCCTGCAGCTGGACCGGCCAGTCGCCTTCGGGCAGGGCCACCATCTCGCCGGTGTCGATCAGCGCGCGGGTCAGGCCGTGCCCGGCCAGCAGTGCGGCGACCCGGTCGGCGATATAGCCCTGAGCGATGCCGTTCAGCGTCAGAGCCATGCCGGGGCGCAGGGTGATCGCCTCCGGCTCCAGCCGGACCGAGACCCAGTCGATCAGCGCCCCGGCCCGCGCCCGGTCGGCGTCGGAAAGCGGTGTCCCGGCCTCGCGCGCGACCGCTTCGGCCCGCCACAACGGCTGAACCGTGGGGTCGAAGCGCCCTTCGCTGGCAGAATGGACCGAACCGGCGAGGGCCAGGCATTCCAGGAGCTCGAATGGCGGTTCGGGAAGCCTGCCGTCGCGGTTCAGCCGGGCCAGGGCGCTGTCGGGCAGATACAGCGAGAACACCCGCTCCAGCCGCCGGATTTCGGCCATGGCAAGCGCGGCGAGATGCGGCGCGTCCGGGTGCTGAAGCCGCAGGGTGACCTTGGCACCGAGGGCGAGGCCGGTCTCGATGTGAAGGCCGGGCTGCTGGGCAAGCGCCATCGAGGGGGCGAGGGCGGCGGAAATCGCGATGAAGCGGCGGCGGGTCAGCATGGTCAGCCCTTTGTTCCGGACAGGGATTTCAGGCGGTCGGAATAGTCGTCGTCACCCCCGGCGGGATCGGGGGGCAGGGGCGCAAGCGCGCTGTCCGGGATCGCCTCCAGCCCCATGACCGAACCGCCGTGCAGCGCTGCGAAAGCTTCGGCCTTGGCCGGATCGGCGAAGGGCGCGAGTTCCGGCGCGCCCATGCCGCCGGTGACATCGGCGCCGACGACATAGGTGGCGGTCGTCGCATCGGTCCAGTTCGTCGCACCCGGCTGCTCCCAAGTCGCCCCTTCGGCCCCCATGTCGCTGACATAGATGGCGAGCACGGTGTTGCTTTGTTCAGGCAGGCGCAGATAGGTGACGAGGTCGGTGACCTGGCTGAAGAACAGCGGCGCACCAGGCAGACCCTCAAGATGGACCTGCCCTTTCGGGCCTTCATGCTCCAGAAGGTTCATCTGGCAGAAATAGCCCAGGGTTTCTGGCGCGAGCGGCAGCGGGTCGGTGTTCTGCGCCACCTCTTCCTTGCAGGCGGCAAGGGCCAGGGCGAAGAGAAGCGCGCGTTTCATGGCGTGACCTTTCGGAAGGCGGCGGCGGCAAGGGCCAGCGCGGCAAAGGGCCAGACGAGGACCGAGGCGAGCGATTGCCAGAGCGGTATGGCATCGGCGGCCCCGCCCACCCCGGCAGCGGCAGCGGTTGCGCCCGAGGCGGTAAGGTTGAACAGGCGGAACGCATCGGCCGGGTTGGCGAGAAGCGTGATGGGGAAGACGTCGGTGGTGAACCAGCCGCCGTTGTCGGCGACGATCGCCGACAGGAGTGCCAGGTCGTAAAGCACGACAAGGCCGAGCCAGAGGCCGATGGCCAGCCCCGCTGCGCCTGACGGGCGGCGCGACAGCGACGACAGCGCGTAGCCCGCGCCGAGGAAGGTCGCGCCCAGCAGGATCGAGGACCAGGACAGCCGCCATAGCGCGGGCAGGCCCTTCACCGCGGTCGGGTCGGACCAAAAGGTCACGGCGGCGGCGAGGCCGTGGCCCAGAAGGACCGCCAGCGTCAGGATGGCGAGATGGGCGAGAAGCTTGCCCAGCAGGATCTCCCATCGCGCGATGGGATAGGCGAGGAGGAGCGGCAGCGTGCCGCGCTCGGTTTCCCCGGCGATGGCGTCGAAGCTCATCAGAAGGGCGAGGAGCGGGATCAGATAGACCGAGAGCGAGGTGAGCGAGGCCACCGTCACCGACAGCCGGTCAACCCCCAGCCCGCCCGTGGGCGCGGACCCGGCCAACGCCAGCACCAGCGAGAACACCCCCATCAGGACCAGCGCGATGGCGACCCAGCGGTTGCGCAGCGCGATACGGAACTCGGTCCGCGCGGTGGAGAGGATGCGGATCATTGGGCGGCCCCCTGACTGAAATGGGCGTAGAGGTCCTCAAGACTGGGCGGCAGGACCTCAAGGTCGGCCACCTTGTCGCCGAGGCCCGCGATCCGGCCCAGCGTCTGAAGCTTCTCGGCCTGCGGGCAGGTCAGGTGCAAGGCACCGTCCACCAGGATCGCTCCCGGCAGCGCCTTCGCGATGTCCGGCGCATAGCCGTTGCGCGCGGTGACATGCAGCGCGACCGGCAGGTCGGCCCGGCGGCGCAATTCGGGCAGCGAGCCCTCGGCCACCATCCGGCCCTTCGACAGGATCACGATGCGGTCGGTCCGCGCCTCGACCTCGGTCAGTGCGTGCGAGGACAAAAGGATCGAGGCCCCCTGCGCCGCCAGAGCGTCGAGGAGCGCATAGAACTCCCGCCGCGAGACCGGGTCGAGGCCCGAGGTCGGCTCGTCCAGCACCAGCAGGCGTGGGTGGCCGATCAGCGCCTGCGCCAGACCGACGCGCTGGCGCATCCCCTTGGAATAGGTGCCGATCCGCCGGCGCGCGGCCTGAGCGAGGCCGACCTTTTCCAGCAGGCCCATCGCCAGCGCAGGGCTTTCGCCGCGGAGCGCAAGGTAGTGCCGGATCTCCTCCAGCCCGGTCAGCGCCGGATGGAAGGCGGCGTTTTCCGGCAGGTAGGCCACCGCGCGGCGGGCGGCGGGCGAACCGGGGGCGGCGTCGCAGATCGTGACCGCGCCGCTGGTGGCCGGGATCAGGCCGAGGATGATCTTCATCAGCGTGGATTTCCCCGCGCCGTTGTGGCCGAGCAGCGCCACACGCTCACCGGGGGCCACCGACAGGCTGACCCCGGTCAGCGCCGCGACCTCGCCAAAGCGCTTAGTGAGTTCCGAGATCGTCAGCGTCGATGTCATCGTAAGTGCCTTTGCTCCAGCGCCCGGCGACCGCTGCTTCCATCGCGGCGATATCGTCGGGGACGGGGATGGTGACCGGCTGCATCAGCGGATGGCTGTCGGTCACGCCGCCCGGCAGGATCGCCGGGAACGAGGACTGCGACCAGCGCACCAGCTGCACCGCCGGAGAGCCGGTGAGAAGGGCCGCCGAGGGTTGCGACCACAGGATATGGTCCATCAGGTCGTTCGGGCGATAGACGCCGTCGGCGATCCCGTCGCCGTTCAGGTCGAAGGCGGGATGGTCCGACCAATAGTTGCCGCGCCCCTCGTAGCTCCATTCCATGAAGCGGGTGCCGACGTATTTCACCTGCTCCTGATTGCCGATGAACGCATTGCCGGTCAGCATGTTGCGCTCGGACCCCGCGGTGAAGTGGATGCCGATGCCGCAGCCCTGAAAGCGGTTGCCGAAGATCAGGTTCTTGTGGGCGTTGTAGATGAAGAGGCATTTCTTCGTGCCGCCCCGCACCAGGTTGCCCGCCACGTCGGCGCTGTTGGCGAAGTTCAGCATCAGCCCATGTTCCCGGTCGCCGAGCGACAGGTTGTCCTTCAGCACCACCCGGTCTGAGAACATGATGGCGAAGCCCAGGTGGTTGCCGATCGAGATGTTGCCCGAGACTTCGCTGTCATGCGTATACATGTAGTGGACGGCGAAGCGCAGGTCGCGGAACAGGTTGTTGCGGTAGGTGCCCTTCTTCGAGGCGTTCGAGAAGATGCCGTCGCGGCCCCAGCGGACATCGTTGCCCTCGACCACGGTGCCGGGGCTGTTCCAGATGTAGATGCCGTTGCCGCGTTCGTTCATCCGCAGGTTCTGCCGGCCCAGGATCACGTTGTTCCGGACCAGCGTATCGAGCCCGCCGTGGACGTCGACGCCGTGCATGTTCTCGACCAGCCGGTTGCCCTCGATCCTTGTGCCGTCGGCGCCCTTGACCACCTTGATCGCGGAATCGATGGCCTGGTTGTCGTTGCCGGATCCGATGATTTCCAGCCCGGTCAGGACGACGCCGTCGCCGGTGACGGTGATCACGGTTCCCTTGCCCTGACCGTCGATCACGGCGGTGCCGTCGCCTTGCAGGATCAGGGTCCGGTCGATGGTGACGGGGCCAAGATAGGCCCCGCCCGAGAGGATGAGCACATCGCCGGGGGCGGCCCCGGCGATGGCCTCGGCCAGCGTGTCCTCGCCCGGCGCGACATGCACTTCCGCCGCCCGGAGGGGCGTGGCAAGCAGCAGGACAAGGGCAAGGACACGCATCATGGTCAGGCCCCGGCGGGTTCCACGAACATCCGGCCGCGCATCTCCATGTGCAGCGCATGGCAGAACCACTGGCAATAGTACCAGTAGACCCCGGCATTCGCCGCCGTGAAGGTGACGGAGGATGTCGCCTGCGGCCCGATCTCCATCGCGACGCCGTGGTTGCCCATGGTGAAGCCGTGGGTCAGGTCGTCGATGTCGTCGAGGTTGGTGACGATCACCGTGACCTCGTCGCCCTCCTTCACGGTGAAGCTTTCCAGCGCGAAGCTGGGGGCCTGGCTGGAGATGTAGACGCGGACCTTCTTCGGGTCGTCCTTGTCGCGGATCACCATGTCCTGCCAGTCGTCCAGGTTCACCCCGTCCGCCTCGGCCTGCTTGCGGGTCTCGGCCCACATCTTGTCCTGACGGTCCCAGACCGACAGCGGGTTCAGCTTCGAGGCCGCCACGGCGATGGCGTCATGCGGTTCGGCAAAGTTCGGCCCGTCATGCACCACCACCATCTTGTCGCCCGAGATGTCGATCAGCTGGTCGTTCTCCGGCTTCAGCGGGCCCACGTTCAGGAAGCGGTCCTTCGAGAACTTGCACAGGCAGACGAGCCACTGGCTTTCCGCCTCCAGCGTCTCGCCCATCACGGTCTTCAGGTGACCGGGCTGGTATTGCACGTCCACCTTGTCCTTGATCGGGTCGACCTGTTCCCCGGCATAGGCCTTGACCGCGTCGGCGATGTTCCACTTCACCACCTGGCTGTCCAGGAACAGCGAGGTATAGGCGTTGCCCTTGCCGTCGAAGGCGGTGTGCAGCGGGCCGAGGCCCAGTTCCGGCTGCGCGACAATGGCGGATTGCGGATCGGCGTTGTCGTTGAACAGCGCGTCGAACCTGGTCACGTCCAGCACGGTGACGGTGGGCGAGAGCTTGCCGCCGATGCAGAGATGAACCTTGTCCGGCGCCATGTTGCAGCCGTGCGGGTTGTTCGGGATCGGGATGTAGCGGGTGAACTGGCTTTTCGCGTCCTTGCGGCCGTCCAGCACCCGGACGCCGTTCAGCTCCTGGCCCTCGCCCGCAGCGACGGCGGCCTCGATCGCGGCGATGTTGAAGACGACGACATGGTCGGCCTCGGCTGCGGTCATGTCGGCCAGCGTCATGCCCATTTCGCTGTTGTAGCTGGTCGAGAAGGCCCACTTGCCTTCGTAATCCGCGTCGCAGTTGTCGAGGTTGCCCGAGACCATCACCTGCCACGCGGGCAGCATCGCCTCGGCATCGACTGCGGTGAAGATGTTCACATAGGTCGAGACGTCCTGCATCGTGCTGCCGTCGTTGACCAGCGGGGCCTCGTCCTCGCCGTTGCAGAAGACGTATTTCGTGCCTGGGAACTTCTGTGGCCGCATCCCGTGGATCGCCTTGGCGTTCGGGATTTCCAGGATCGCGTCGCATTTCATCACGTCGGCGCGGACCCGGGCGACGCGGGTGTTCGCCTTGTCGTTCATGAACAGGTATTTGCCGTCGTATTTGCCGTCGGTGAACGACATGTGGACGTGGTGCAGGTCGCCGTTGTCGTGGATCTTCTTGCCGTTGGCGGCCAGTTGCTTCCTGGTCTTCTCGGTCATCGTGCGCTGATGGATGCGCAGCGATTCGTTGGTCTCGCCCCAGCCGGTGGCCGAGCAGCGGTTGAACACCGGCACCCGCATCAGCTCGCGCATCGAGGGGATGCCGAGGATGCGCATCTCGCCGGTCTGGCCCGAGGACCAGAAGCCGTAATGCGTGTCCAGCTGGCCGGGCGGCACGTTGAAGCCTTCCGTCGCGGCCTGCGCCGCAGTGCTGCCAAGTGCCAGCGCGCCGAGGCCCGCGCCGAGGCCCGCGCCGGTGCCGAGCGCGAGGCGGCCCCCGCCGATGGCGCCCGCAAGCGCCGCTCCGCCAGCCGTGGCCCCCAGAAGGCCGCGGCGTGAGATGCCAGAGGTGGGTCGTTCAGACATGACTGTCCCTTTCATTCAGCTGGTTGGGGTTTGGGTGAGTTCGGATGGCCCGAGATGTTCCGGGCAGGGCTGGCTGCAGCAGTCTCGCGCCGCTTCAGCTTCTTGATGACGACCGGGCATTTGGCGGTCGACTGGTACAGGACCTGGCAATGCAGGCAGTCAATGCATTCGTTCGGGTTGATCTCTCCCGTGGGGTGGATCGACTGGACCGGGCATTCGATTGCGCAGGTCTGGCAGGGGTTGCCGCATTCCTTGTAGCGTTTCAGCCAGTCGAACATCCGCATCCGCGCCGGGATCGCCAGCGCTGCGCCCAGCGGGCAGAGGTAACGGCAGTAGAAGCGTTCCACGAACAGCCCCGCCGCCAGCAGCGCCAGCGCATAGGCGACGAAGGGCCAGGCGCGGACGAACTTCAGGATGATCGCGGTCTTGAACGGTTCCACTTCGGCCAGATGCTCGGCCTGCTCGATGCTCATCAGGCTGACGCCGAAGAGGCCCAGGAAGATCATGTACTTGATCGGCCACAGCCGTTCGTGCAGGCCCCAGGGCAGCGTCCATTGCGGGATGTGCAGCTTGCGGGCGATCTGGTTGGTCAGCTCCTGAAGCGCGCCGAAGGGGCAGAGCCAGCCGCAATAGGCGCCACGACCCCAGAAGATCAGCGCGGCAGCGACGCTGAACCACAGGATGAAGGTGAGGGGGTCCAGCAGGAAGGCCTGCCAAGAAAAGCCCGAGGTCAGCGCCCCGAAAAGCGCCATCAGGTTCACCACCGAAAGTTGCGCATTGGCATACCAGCCCAGGAAGACCAGCGTCACGGTCAGATAGGACATGCGGAACCACCAGAACCGGCGCTCGTTCCGGGTGGCGAATCCCTGGAAGAAGAAGACCAGCGTCAGCACCGCCAGCATCGCCGCCGTCACCGCGATCTCGGGCCGCTTGTCCTGCCAGATGCGCTTCCACAGCGCCTGATGCGCCGCGGTCTCTTCCTGCGCGGCCACCGCCTCGGCCGGGCCGGTGTCTTCGGTCGCGACGGGCACTGCGACGGGGCGCAGGTATTTCTCGGGCAGTTGGTAGCCCAGGTCAAAGGTGGTGAAGAGCTTCTCGATCGGCCCCACCTCGCGGTGTACCAGAAGCTGGATGCGGAACGGCTTGGTCGGGTCGAATCCCACATCGGCGGGAATCTTGAACAGATCGGCCTCGGCGAATTCGGGGGCGCCCTTGGCTTCCACCCCCACCACCCGCTTGTGCATCTTGTCGCGGAACCGCACCGAGACATCGTCCTGGATCAGCACGATCCGGTCGAAGATGCCGCCCCGCACATAGCCCGAGCCCTTGAAGCTGTAGAGCCCTCGCCCGACGATCACGATGGCATTCTCGCCCGGCTGCAGCCAGTTGGCGAGGTTCGCCGCCTCGCCTTCGCCCAGGATTGCCCTGGCGATGGCTGGGTGCGACACCAGCGCCGCCTGCATCTCGATGAAGCTGGTCTCCGGCGGCTCGGTCAGCGCCCTGGCCGCGGCACGCGGGTCACCGAGGCCCGCGAAGGCCGCGTTGACCTGGCCCACGTCCAGCGACAGCCGGCGCAGCGTGCCGTCACCCTCCAGCGTCATCCAGTCCAGGGCCGCCGTCGCATCGGGGTTCACTTCGAAGGCCGGTCCGGCGCTGGCCGCATCGGGCGCGAGGCCCCCCAGCCCCAGCGCCCGCGCCGCCTTCAGCCCGGCCCGCACGATGGAATCGTCGATCACCATCACCGTGACGGTTGCGCCCGAGATGATGTCGAGGTCATGCGAGGTGCCGCCCGACTTCGCCTCGGCCACAAGGTCGACGCCGACATAGCTTTGAGCCAGCGCGTCGATCTTGGCCTGGGGAATGCCGATCAGCACGATGGGCTCGGAATGCTTCAGAAGCTTCACCCCGATGATCCGCGCGTCCTTGTCCACCGCGACGAGGGTGTGGATCGGCTTGCCCGAATAGCCGGTGGTCGACACGAAATCGCTGGTGACGAAGGCCCAGCCTATCGTCTCGCCGCCTTTCAGGACCGGAACCGCAGGCGGATCCTTCCGGATTGGCCCGAAGCCTTCGGCGCCCTCGACCAGTTCTGCTGCAGTCACCTTGGGCAGCAGGTCCTGCAACACCGATTCTGCCGCCGATGGCAGGGGCATCAGCAGGACAACCGCAAGAAGGAATTGGACAAAAGCTTTCATGGGCCCCCCAAAGGCTGGCCCTTGATTACTGCGGTGCGGCGAAGGGGGCCTTGACCAAACTCAAGTCGCTGGGCTGGAGGCCTGGCCCCAGGGAAGGGACCCACGGCCTCTGCCGGAAAGTTACAGATTTTCTAGGCAGTTACCGCCGTGGCGACGCGTCAGGCGCCAGAAGATATTGCCGGCGGGACCTGTCGAAATCCACGATCCGGTGCCCCTTTGCAAAGGCCGCCTGCAGGTCCTGCCGCAGCGCCAGGCGCAGGGCGCGGGCGCGATCCGGGGCGTCGCGCGTGAGCGCCTCCAGATCCTCGGGCAAAGTCAGGTCCAGCGGCACGACGGCTTGCGGCGGTCGCGACCCTCCCTCTGCCAGTGCCGCCGCCACCGGGGCCGCCAGATCCCAGTCCACCATCAGCCGATCCGAGGAGAGCCCGCTGTTGATGCCTGCCATCTCGCCATAGTAATCCGGCAGATAGGTGCCCGAGGTCGCCCCCAGTCGGTGGATGTTCAGGCCCGCATTGGCCGCGCGCAGTGGATCGAAGGTCCAGCGCACATGGCCGATCCCATGATCCAGGCACCAGCGCCGCTGATAGGCTTTCATCCGCAGACCCAGGTGCCGCCCGCGCGCCTCGGGCAGTACGGCCAGCCGGTGCGAATGCTGGACCTGCGGGTCGCGCGTCGGGAAGCCGAAGATATAGGCCAGAAGCCGACCACCCGCGAAGGCCCCGCCGACCAGACCGCCCTCGGCCTGGATCACCATCATCAGGTCGCTCGGGTCGGGCAGGTCGCCCTCGCCCCAGACGGTGCGCTGCAGGTCCTCGGCAGCGCGGAACTCGGCCATGCTGTTGAGATCGCGGAAGACCACCTCGGTCATGCGGCGAAGTCCTGCTGCGACAGCGTGGCGGTCTTCAGATAGTCGAGGTCGAGGGTCACCCCGATCCCCGGGCCCTGCGGCACCGGCATCCGGCCGCTGACGCATTCCAGCTTCTCGCAGATGATGTCGCGGGTGAAGTAGCGGCTGGCCGAGGAAGTATCGCCGGGCTTGGTGAAGTTCGGCAGGGTCGAGAGGTGGATGTTGTGCGCCCGGCCGATGCCGGATTCCAGCATCCCGCCGCACCAGACCGGCACCTGGAAGGCCTGACATAGATCATGGATCTGCCGTGCCGCCGCGTGCCCCCCCGACCGGCCGACCTTGATGTTGATCACCCGCGCAGCATCGGTCTGCAGCGCCTTGCGGGCGTGATCGACGGTACGGATGCATTCATCCAGACAGAGCGGCGTGCGGATGCGCTGTTGCAGGGTGGCGTGGTCGTGGATGTCGTCCCAGGCCAGCGGTTGCTCGATATAATCCAGCGCGAAGTCATCCATCCGGCGGATCAGGTCCCTGTCGGCCAGCGTGTAGCAGCAATTGGCATCGACCGTCAGATGCGCCTCGGGGAAATCCCGACGCACGGCCTGCAGAAGGCCGATGTCATGGCCCGGCTTCACCTTCAGCTTGATCCGCCTGTAGCCCTGCTCCAGGTGCGCCGCCACCCGGTCCAGCGTATCCGCGACGGGGCCGATCCCCAACGAGACGCCGACGTCGATCGCCTCTCCTTCGCCGCCCAGCACGGTCTGAAGCGGCAGTCCCAGCGCTTTCGCCCAGAGGTCCCAGAAGGCCATCTCGACCGTGGCCCGGGCCATGAAATTCGCCCGCCAGGGTGCGAAGAGCCGGGACAGCGATTCGGGATGGGCGAAGGTCTGCCCCAGCACCTGCGGCAGCAGCACCTTCGCCAGCAGGTCCATCGCCCCCGCCACCGTTTCCTCGAGATAGTCGGGCAGCGGATCCATCACCCCTTCGGCATGGCCCTCCAGCCCGTCGGCCCGCAAGGTCAACAGAGGAAACAGCTTTTCCGTCATCGTGCCGGTCGCGATGGTGAAAGGCGTGACCAGCGGCAGGCGCACGAGGCGCAGGGTGGCGCCGTCGATCCGCAGGGGAGCTCGGGTCGCTGCGGGGGTGGGCATGGCGGTCCTCCGGTCTGGCGGGGTCCATTTCAGCTTACTTGCATTATTGACCGAATGAAAGATTCCTGACACGCTTGTCCTGCAGCGGGGGACACCGATGGATCAGGTCAGAAGCACGGGAGCAGAGGACAAGGGCGATGCCCCGTCCGGCGACCTGCGCCAACGCCTGTCCAATGCCGCCGAATGCGGCACCCCCGGCGAGCGGGTCCTTGCGCATTACCTGCTTGCAAACCTGTCCTCGCTGCCGTTCGAGACCGCGGCGACGGTGGCGGCCAAGGTCGGCATGTCCGAGGCGTCGGTCGGACGCTTCTGCCGGTCGATCGGCTATCGCCACCTGAAGGACCTGAAATCCAGCCTGCAGGTGGACCTGGGCGAAAAGGCCTGGCTGATCGGCGACCGGCTGAAGGACTTCCACCGCCGCAGCCAGGAGGGCAATGCCGAACTTGCCCGCGCGCTGGAGCAGGAGATCGCGGCGCTGGTCTCGGTCTACGAGTTGGCGGCGACCCCGGATTTCGCCGCC
Organism: Tabrizicola sp.; assembly: GCF_036781545.1. Taxonomy (GTDB): domain Bacteria; phylum Pseudomonadota; class Alphaproteobacteria; order Rhodobacterales; family Rhodobacteraceae; genus Tabrizicola. The sequence goes on along the minus strand of NZ_DAIQAT010000013.1, from coordinate 31,061 downwards.
GCCGTGCACCGGCTGGCCCATCGCCGTGCGGTCTGGGTGGCCGGGTTCCAGACCGAGCGCAGCCATGCGGCGGAGTTGGTTCACAACCTGCAATACCTGCGGGCGGGCGTGCATCTGGCCGATGTCGCGGGCGGGCATTTCGCCGAGGTGCTGCTGTCGGACCCGTCGGAGACGACGCTGGTCCTGATCGACGGCCGCCGCTATTCGCGCCTGACCCGCGACCTTGCCCTTGCCGCGCGCGACGCGGGCATTCCCGTGACGCTGATCACCGACCCCTATTGCGACTGGGCCCCCGGCCTGGTCAGCGAGATGTTCGCCGTGCCGACCGATCTCAACCATTTCTGGGACACGACATCATCCATGTCCTCGCTGATCGGGCTGATGGTGAACGGCGTCTTCCGCGATCTCGGCGCCGAGGTAGAAACCCGGATGGCCCGCGTCTCGACGCTTTACGGCACCTTCATCGGACATACCGCCCCGGGACGAAACCCGGGCAGACCCTGACCCACCCAACAGCAAGAGGACCCGCCATGACCCATTCCTTCCGCAAGAGCCTGCTTGCCGCCAGCGTCAGCCTGGCCGCATTGCTCGCCGCCCAGGCCGCCACCGCTCAGGAGGCCGTCTTCGTGGTGGCCGGCAACGAGGTGGGCGCGCCCACCTACAACCCGATCAAGGCCACGATGCTGAACACGGCGACCGGGCTCATCTTCGACCGTCTGGTCAGCCAGGCTGCCGATCTGTCCTATCACCCCTGGCTCGCCGAAAGCTGGGACGAGGCCCCTGACGGCATGTCCTGGACCTTTCACCTGAAACAGGGGGTGACCTTCCACAACGGCGAGCCCTTCAACGCCGAGGCGGTGAAAGCCTGGATCGAGCTGTTCAAGACCTCCGAGGGCGAAAACGCCTACATGGCCGAGGCCATCGCTTCGGTCGAGGTGATCGACGACCTGACCGTCAAGTTCGTCATGGCGCGGCCCGAGCCCAACCTTCTTTACAACCTCTCCTCGACCTTCATGAGCGTGGTGGAGCCGAAATCCTTTGTCGCGCTCGGCGACGATTACGGCGTGACCGAGGTGTACGGGACCGGCCCCTTCAAGCTGGAAAGCTTCAGCATCGGCCAGGAAACCGTGCTGGTGCGGAACGACGATTACACCTGGGGGCCGCAACTCGCCGCGAACCACGGCCCGGCCAAGATCGAACGCGCCACCTTCCGCGAGATCCCCGAGGATTCGACGGCATTCCTGGAACTCAAGACCGGCGGCGTCGACATGCTGCTTTCGGTCCCGCCCGACCTGACCGGCGAGATCGAGAAGGAGGCGAACCTTGCCGTCGTCACCTTGCCGGGCGCCGATGTCTGGTACATGCCGATAAACGTGACCAAGGCGCCCTTCGACGACATCCGCGTCCGCGAGGCCGCCGCCAAGGCGATCAACCAGGAGGAAATCCTAGCCTCGGTCTTCGGTGGCGTGGGGTCGATCGCAGACACCTTCCTGATTTCCGCCCTGCCCGAAAGCCATGTCTCGGAGAGCGCCAAGATCCACTACGACCCCGACCGCGCCAATGCGCTTCTGGACGAGGCTGGCTGGGTCAAGGGCGCCGACGGCATCCGCAGCAAGGATGGCCAGCCGCTGAAAGTCACACTCTGGACGCAAAGCGACAGCATCTTCCGCCGCCTGACCGAAGTGGTGCAGGCCCAGCTGAAAGCCGTGGGGATCGAGGCCGAGATCACCACCTTCGACAGCTCGATGATCCGCGACCAGTACAAGACCGGCGAGCAGCAGCTGGCGGTGCGGTCCTACAACTGGGACAATGCCGATATCGTCGACTGGTTCTTCGGCGGCGACCGGCTGGGCTATCCGAACGTGTCGATGTTCAACGATCCCAAGGCCGAAGAGCTGCGCGCCGCAGCGATGACGGGCGCGAAGAACATGGAAGAGCGGATCGCCAACTTCACCGCCTATCATGAATACGTGCTGAGCCAGTTCCCGATGGCCCCGATCTATCAGCCGGTCCAGGCGATGGCCTACAACAAGGACCGCCTGTCGGTGCCGGAAAAGATCGACTCGCCCTCGTTCGGGTCGGCGATGTTCATGGACCTGGAAGTCAAGGAGTAGCAGACGACAGCAGGAGCACCGGCATGTTCGCCTATCTGGTCCGACGGGTCCTGATGCTGGTGCCGGTGTTCCTGGCGGTATCGGTCGTCATCTTCTCGATCCTGCACTTCATCCCCGGCGATCCGATCGACAACCTGCTGAAACCCGGGTCGTCGCCGACGGCCCGGGCCGAGATGGAGGTGCGCTACGGACTGGACCGGCCCCTGCCGGTGCAATACGGCATCTGGCTGTCGAAGGTGGTGCGGGGCGATCTGGGCACGGCCATCGTCGCCCGCCGCCCGGTGGCCGACCTGATCGCCCAGGCCCTGCCGCATTCGCTGCGGCTGGGCGGACTTGCCCTGCTGTTCTCCACGCTGGTCGGCGTCGGGCTGGGGGTGGTCGCCGCGCTGAACCGCGACCGCTGGATCGACCGCACGATCATGGGCGGGGTCCTCCTCGGATCGACCATGCCCAGCTTCTGGCTGGGGCTGATCCTGATGCTGGTCTTCTCGGTGCAGCTGGGCTGGTTTCCCGTCTCCGGTGCGCGCGGGTGGCAGTCTCTGGTGCTGCCGGTCCTGACGATCGGCCTCGGTGGCACCGCGCTGGTGGCCCGCATCACCCGCGTCGCGATGATCGAGGCATCCGAGCGCGATTTCGTCATGCTTCTTCACGCCAAGGGCCTGTCGCCCCTGCGCATCCAGCTGGCCCATGTGCTGCGCCACGCGCTGATTCCGGTGGTGACGATCCTCGCCTTGCGCATCGGCTGGATCTTGGGCGGGGCCGTCACGGTCGAGGTGGTCTTCGCCCGCCCCGGTCTCGGCACGCTTCTGATCAAGTCGCTCAGCCAGCACGATTATCCGGTGGTGCAGGCCTGCCTGCTGATGCTCGCGATGGCGGTGATGCTGGGCACGCTTCTGGGCGACATCCTGCAGGCCGCGATGGACCCGCGGGTTAGGGCGGCACTGGCATGATCGCGCCCCTCCGCGCCCTGAAGCAGCCGCAGGGAGGCCTGGCCGGACTGTGGCTGATCCTGCTGATCGCCGCCGCGCTCCTTGCCCCGGTGCTGTCGCCCTATGCCTATGACCTGCAGGACCTGCCGAACGCCTACCGCCCCGCCTCGGCGGCGCACTGGCTTGGCACCGACGAATTCGGCCGAGACCTCCTGACCCGCCTGGTCTGGGGCGCGCGCACCTCGCTCTCGGTCGCGGCGACGGCGATCGCGATTTCGGTCTTCTGCGGCATGATCCTCGGCGCGGCGGCGGCCTGGTTCGGTGGCTGGCTGGACCGCGCGGTGACGGTCGTGGTGGACCTGACCTGGTCCTTTCCGGAAATCCTGATCGCGCTGATTCTGGTTGCCATCATCGGCCCCGGCACGCTGGGCACGATGATCGCCATCTCTGTCGCCTACCTGGCGCAGTTCACCCGCCTGACCCGCGCCCAGATCCTGACCCTGAAGAGCGAGACCTTCATCGAGGCCGCCCGCTCGCTCGGCGCCTCCAACGCGCATATCCTGTTCCGCCATCTACTGCCCAACGCGCTGGCCCCTGTCCTCGTCTCGGCCATGCTGGCGACGGGCGACGCCATCATCCTTGAGGCGACACTGGGCTTTTTCGGCCTTGGCGCGCAGCCCCCGGTTCCCAGCTGGGGCGGCATGATGTCGGCGGGCTCGGCGCTGGTGTTCAAGGCGCCCTGGATCATCATCTACCCCGGTCTCGCTGTCGCGATCACCGTCGTCGCCATCAACCTTTACGGCGACGCGCTGATCGCCGCGCTGGACATCCGCCAGAAACTGCGGAGGGCGCCGTGACCGCGCTTCTGAACCTGTCTTCGGTCAGCGTGGCCATCGGCTCGGCTGCCCTTCTGGACGGCATCTCACTTAGGGTCGACCGCGGGCAGATCGTCGGCCTGGTCGGCGAAAGCGGCTCGGGCAAGTCGCTGACCGCGATGGCGGCGATGGGGCTTCTGCCGCTGATCGGCGGGCGGATCACGGGCGGCACCGTGCGCTTCGACGGGCAGGACATGGGCGCGATGACCGAGAGCCAGCGGCGCGCCCTGCGTGGACGGCGGATCGGCTTCGTCACCCAGAACCCGATGACGGCGCTCGACCCGGTGCAGCGGATCGGCGAGCAGGTGGACGTGGTTTCGCGGTTGCATCTTGGCCTGCCGCAACCCGCCGCCCGCGCCCGCACGCTGGAGCTGCTGACCCAGCTGCGCATTCCGGATGCCGCCTCGGTCGCCGAGGCCTGGCCGCACCAGCTTTCGGGCGGGATGAAGCAGCGAATCGTCATCGCGATGGCCTTGGCGGGCGAGCCCGACCTGATCATCGCCGACGAGCCGACCACCGCGCTGGATGTGACGGTGCAGGCGCAGATCATCCAGATCCTCGGCGCGCTGGTCCGCGACCGGGGGCTGGCGCTTCTGCTGATCACCCATGACATGGGCGTTGTGGCGCAGGTCTGTGACCGGGTCGCCGTCCTCTACGCCGGTCGGCTGGCCGAGGAAGGCCCGGTCGACGGCATCTTCGCAGCGCCCACACATCCCTATACCGCCGCGCTGATCGGCTGCATCCCGCAAGAGGGTATGGCGAAGGGCAGCCTGCGCGGCATCCCCGGCTCTGTCCCTTCTGCGCTGGCGATGCCGTCCGGCTGCCGCTTCCATCCGCGCTGCACCCGGGCGAGTGACCTCTGCCGAAGCGCGGTGCCGCTACCTGAACGCTACGGCCAGGGCATTGTCGCCTGCCATCACGCGGGGGTTCCGGCATGACCGCGCCGCTGATCCGGATCGAGCAGCTGACCCGGCGCTTCCAATCCGGCGGCGGCGTTCTGGCCCGCCCCCGTGCCATGCTGGCGGTGCGCGACGTCTCGCTGGACATTGCCAGGGGCGAGGCCCTGGGCGTCGTCGGCGAAAGCGGCTGCGGCAAGTCCACCCTCGCCCGACTGGTGCTGCGCCTGATCGAGCCGACGTCGGGCCGCGTCAGCTTTGATGGCACCGAGATCACCGCCCTGCCCCCGGCCGCACTGCGCCGGATGCGCCGCCGGATGGCGATGGTGTTCCAGGATCCCTATTCCAGCCTCGACCCGCGCCACAGCCTGGCCCAGGTTCTGGCCGAACCCTTCCAGGTTCAGGGCCAGCCCCTGCCGCCGGACACCATTCCCGCGCTGCTGGCCGAGGTCGGCCTGCCGGAAAGCCTCGCCGCCAGCCACCCGCACCAGCTGTCGGGTGGCCAGCGCCAGCGGGTCGGCATCGCGCGCGCCCTCGCGCTCCGGCCCGACTTCGCGGTGCTGGACGAACCGACCGCCAGCCTCGACGTGTCGATCCAGGCGCAGATCATCGCGCTTCTGGCCGAACTGCGTGACCGGCTGGGGCTGACCTACCTGTTCATCAGCCACGACCTTGGCCTCGTGCGCTACTTCTGCGACCGGATCGTGGTGATGTATCTGGGCGCCGTGGTCGAGATCCTGCCCGACCCCGCCGCCCGACCGCGCCATCCCTACACCCGCGCACTGATGGAGGCGCGCTTCGCCCCCGACCCCGCGCAGCGCAAGTCGCTCGCCCCGCTCACTGGCGAAATCCCCAGCCCCTTCGCCCTGCCGCCCGGCTGCGCCTTCGCCGCCCGCTGCCCCAGGGCGACCGACCGCTGCCGTCGCGAAAGTCCCGCGCTCTCTGCCGATCCCACCCATCCCGTTGCCTGTTTCCACCCGCTCTGAAAGGCCCCTCTCCATGTCCTTCCACGTCCTGACCGGCGCGTTCGTCCACGAAAGCAATACTTTCAAGAAGGGCGAGACCACGCTGCAGGATTTCCGCAACGATGTTCTGGACCTGGGCCAGACCGCCGTCGACCGCTTCAGGGACGTGAACGAAGAACTCGCCGGTTTCCTTGACGCTGGCCGTGCGGGTGGCTGGCGCATCACTCATACCGTCTCGGCCCATGCCACCCCCGGTGCCCCGGTCTCACGCGAGGCCTTCGATCATATCGCCGGGATCATCTGCGACGCGGCGCGGGAGCATCGGGCGACGCTGGACGGCATTCTCCTGGCACTGCACGGGTCGATGGTTCCCAGCTTCTGCGAGGATGGCGAGGGCGAGCTTCTGCGCCGCCTGCGGGCTATCGTCGGGCCGGATTTGCCAATCGCGGCCACGCTGGACCTGCATGCGATGGTGACGCCTGCCATGGTCGATCAGGCGCAGATCTTCGTCAGCTACAAGACCTACCCGCATATCGACATGCGCGCCACCGGGCTGCACGCGGGCCGCTTGCTGGACGCCACGATGCGGGGCCAGGTCCGTCCGCGCACGATCCGCGCCCATGTGCCGATGCTGGACGAGGCCAATGCCGGACGCACCGACGTGGCAGAGACCGCCGCGCTCTACACCCGCGCGGCGGCGCGTGAAGCAGAGCCGGGGATCCTCGCCGTCTCGGTCAATGCGGGCTTCTCCGAGGCCGACATCACCGAGATGGGGCCGACCGTGCTGGTCACGCATGACGCGGGGGCCGAGGCGCGGGCCGAGGCCATCGCCCGCGACCTGGCGCGCAGCATCTGGGCCGGACGCGGCAATGTGGCGAACAGCTTCCTGACCCCGGCGGACGCCGCGGCAGAGGCGCGCGACTTCGATGCCAGCAAGGGTCCTCTGATCATCGCCGACTATGCCGACAACCCTGGCGCCGGGGCCTATGGCGATGCGACCGCGCTCCTTGCCGCGCTTCTGGATACGGGTGCCCAGCCCGGCGCCTTCGCCCCCATGATAGACCCCGAAGCTGCCGCGACCCTGCACCGGCACCGCCCGGGCGACCAGGTCACGCTCGACCTCGGCGGCAAGTGCGATCCTTCCTTCGGCGGCGGTCCTCTGCGGCTGACCGGCGAGGTCATTCACCTGTCGGATGGCACCTATACCGGCGACGGCCCGATTCTCGGCGGCATCACCCACAGCTTCGGCCCGACCGCCGTCTTGCGGGTGGAGGGCATCGACATCCTCGTCGTCACCCTGCCGGGCCAGATGCTCGACCTCCAGCAGGTCCGCACCTTCGGGATCGAGCCCGCGCGCCAGCGCTTCCTGGTGGTCAAGTCGATGCAGCACTTCCGCGCCGCCTTCGAGCCCATCGCAGCCAGGGTGATCGTCTGCGATACCGGGGCGCTCGCCACCCCGCAGGCCCGGCTGCGCCCCTATCACCGGGTGCGCCGGCCGGTCTGGCCGCTCGACCCCGACATCAGCTTCGATCTCGCCTGACCCGCCGCCCTTTCGGCCTGCGCCCGAAGGCACAGGTGTCAGAACTTGGCGATCAGGTTCAGGAACAGGCCCGAGCCGGTATAGTCGATCTCGGTCAGATCGTCCGAGACCTTGCCCCATTCATAGCCAAGCCCCAGCTTCGCGTTGTTGCCGAAGTGCCGGTAGATCGCCAGAAGCGCCCCGGTATCGGTCAGGCTGGCCCCTTCGGTCACAAGCACCCGGCCCTCGGCCAGCATGTCCCACTTGTGCACGATGTTCCAGTCCAGCCGCAGGATGCCGAGATGGGCGGTGTTGTCGACGAAGTCCTCCGTCCCGCGATCGGCAATCCGCGAGGTGCGGAACCCGTATTTCGCCCCCAGCGTCAGCCGGGTCGTGAGGTCATAGTTGCCGTCGATCGAGAAGACATGGCTGATCTGCAGCGGCCCTTCGGTCTCGCCATTGGCCGAGACCTGATCCACCCCCGGCAGGTCGCGCAGGTAGGTGTAGCGCATCAAGAGGTTCAGCCGCTCGTTGTCCACCGGGCGATAGGCATAGCCGACGCTCGCCTCGACATATTCGCCGTCCAGGAAGCTGTCCTGGTCGCTGGTGGATTTCAGCGCGTCCAGATTGGCCAGGAAGCGCCAGTTGTCGTTCACCTTGTATTCGAAGCCGCCCGACAGCGCCCAGGTCTTGCGGTCCTGCGGCAGGCCCTCGCCGTCTTCCGTCCGGTATTCCAGCCGGGCGCGGGCCGAGACCGCCTTGTCGCCCTTGTAGGCGACCCCCAGCGAGATCGCATCGCGGTCGAAATCGCCGTTGACGGTGTCGCGCACCGTCCCGGTCTCGATCCCGCCCGAGAAGGTCCAGCGCGCATCGGGGGTGTAGGTCACGCCGAAGGTCCGCGCCAGCGATTGCCGGGCGCCGTAAAGGTCCCAGCCACTTTCCGTCCAGCTGGTCAGGCTGTCGGAATAGCGGTAGCGCCCGCCCAGCACGACCTTGCCGCGGTCGCGCCCGACCAGTTCATAGGCCGCGCCGGTGCGGCTGGGGTCGAGCGTGTAGCCGAGATAGACCTCGTTGTCCGCCGTCGGCCGGTAGGACAGCTTTGCCTTCGCGCCCGAGCCCTTGTCCCCGTCGGAAACCTCGCCCGCGAGCGACAGCTTTTCGGACAGCCGCGTGTCGAAGCCCAGGCCCAGCCTGTCGTTGCGACCGATGGCCCCTTCGGTGGCAAGCGTCGACTGGCCGAAGACATAAAGGAGAAGGTCGTCGCTGGGTCTGTAGTTCAGCCGCAATCCAAGGTCGGTCCGGCGCCCGGTATCCCCGGGCTTGGTCAGGATGCGCTGGTCCAGATAGCCCAGCCCCGCCTCGATCGACCAGACCGGGGTCAGGTCATAGGCGACCCGCACCTCGGCGCTGTCCTTGCGGTCGCCGCCCACCTTGTCGAAGGTCTCGGCGTCCAGCCCGAAGGTCAGGCGATCCGTGACCTCGACTTCCGCGTTCAGGCCCAGCAGGGTCTGATCCTCGGCGATATCCTCGGTCAGGGTCGAGAAGCCCTCGTCCTTGCGTTCGGCATAGATGCCGACGAAGCCCGGCCGCGACAGCCCCAGCTCGACAAGATCGAAATGCGAATCGAACCGGTAGGCCTGCGCCTTGCCGCCACCGCCGATGCCGTTCGAGGTGATGGTCAGGCCGCCGTCGGTCGAGAACGACCGCCCGATGCCGGGACCGTCGGTCTGCGCCACCTCGGCCTCGATGAAACTGCTCTCGCCCAGCTCGTAGCGCAGGTCCGCGCCAGTCATCCTTTGGTCGGCCGCGCCGGTGTTTTCCGACAATGCGGTCACGCCCAGGGTCAGCCGGTCGCTGGCGGCGATGGTCGCCCGGCCGCCGACCGAGCTGCCGTCCAGGTCGCCGGTGGTGGGCGTGTATTCGTACTGGACCACCAGGTTCGCGTCCAGGCTGCCGCTTCCCTCGGAAATCAGCCCGCCGTCATCGGCGGACGAGCCCAGGGGCCGGGTCAGGATCAGCACGCCCTGCAGATAGTCAATCTGGTAGTCGACGCCCTCGGTCAGAACCGCCCGTCCGACCACCCGGCCGGTCACGGGGTCGATCGTCTCGATGGTGATCGTCTCGGACCCGATGTCGATATCCTGCCGCGACAAGAAATAGACCGACCCGCCGGTTCCGCGCAGGATGTCGCGCTGCGGCAGGGTGTCGGGCTGCGCGGCATAAAGCGTGACCGTCGCGCGCGGGTCGCCGCTTGCGGTGACGCTGGGGGTCACGTAGCGCAGCTCGGCGCCGTAAAGCCCGCGCGACTGGCGCAGAAAGGTGGTGCCGTCGATGTTCGACTTGAAGTCGCCCCAAGTCAGCGAGGAGGCTTCCTTCTGGACCTTCAGGTAGAACCGGCCCGAGGTCGGCGCATCGTCATAGGACGTGCTGTCGTCCCCATAGGTCGGGTAAAGGTTCGACGGGTCCATCCGGTCGATGATGCGCCGCGGATCCTTGTCGCCCAGGCGGCGGAAGGCATCCTTGACCGGCCCGTCGCCGGTGTCGATCGAGCCGGTGATCGTATAGCCCGCCGCCGTAGTGCCCTTGGCATAGCCCGCAAGGCGCCCGTCGACATAGGTATCGTCATAGTCCGGGTCGGCCTCGACCTGTTCGTCTTGCAGACGCTTGCCCAGGGTCAGGTCGGCGATGCCGACGTAGAACCAGTCCGAGACCGGAATGTTCACGTCGCGGACCACCGAGGCCCCGTTCGCCTTCACCGTCACCACATGGTCGCCCGGGGGCAGGATGCGGCTGACGACGAAGCGCCCGTCGGGATCGACGGGGACGGTCTCTCCCATCACCTCGACCGCGGTGCCGACATTACCGCCCGAGACCGTCACCTGCCCGCCCCGGACCGGAATGGTCTTGCGGCGGGTGCGATCCTCTGCCTCGCCCGCGGCGGTGACAGGGCCGGTCGTGTCATGCGTCTCGAAGGCCGCGCTGCTGCGGACCAGGTCCAGCGCCACGGTCTCGTCATAACGCCCGGCACTGTCATAGACGCGCAGCGCATAGGCCAGCTCGCCCGAGCCCTCGCCCGGCATGGTCCATTGCGCCTCGCCGTTCGGCTGGGTGGGAACGCGCGCGACGACCGGGCGCCCGCGCGCGGCCATGTCGTAGATCACGATCTCGGCGCGGTCGATCCAGGCCGGATAGTTCGACGAGGCGCGGAAGGTCACGTCCTCGCCCGCCCGGTAGGCGGCCCGCAGGTCGCTGGTCGAGACGTTCAGGATGGTGCGGGGCACCAGCCCGTCATAGCGCACGTCGATGTCCGCTGCCGCCGCCTGCCGGTCGGTCGTCCGCTGCGGGACGGCCGGGGCTAGGGCACCGGCAACCGTCTCGCCCTCGACCGAGATCGAGTAGCCCAGCTTGGCGAAACCCGCCCCCGGCGCGCTTTCGATCACCTCGGCGTTCTCGCCCACCGGCATCTCGACGACGACGTTGCCATTCGCCCGTTTGCAATCCCCGGGCTGCGGCAGCATGTCGTCCCGGCAGACCGTCTGGGCGGCCCCCGGCAGGGCCGACAGGGTCAGCGCCACCAGCGTCGTGGACGTCAGGAGACCGGCACGGCGCCTCGCATGACTGATCTTCACCTCGAAACCCTCAGCCATCATTACGCACCACCGTCTTTTCAATCGTAAGCTTGGTTCGGCCAACCTCGCGCCATTCGCGACGGATGTGCCGTTCCACAAGGTCCATCAACGCCTTCGCACGCTTCACTCCGGCGGCATCGGCATTCTTCGCGATGAAGTAGGACAGCCGCAGCGTCGGCGCTTCCCCGGCGATCTGGGGCAGCAGCTTGCCGATCCCCGCCACCAGCCCCGGCGCCAGCGCCGCGCTGCCGCCCTCGGACACGAAGGCATTGGCGTTCAGGTCGATCCGAACCACCTTGCCGATCGAGGCGCCGAAGTTCATCTCGACCATCTTGCCGGGGGTCAGCCGCATCACCAGCGGATTCTCCGTCGTCACCCGGTAGCCCGCAGGCAGCGACCGCGTGTCGAGCTTCAGGATGAAGTTCGAGCCACGATCCGCCGGCAGCATGGCGCAGGGCACGCTGTAGCGTCCGAAGGCATCGGTGGTGATGACCGTTCCGTCCACACCGACCAGGCGCACGCCAGCCAGCCCGGGTTCGGTTCCGTCATCCTCGACCACCGCAGGGGCGCCGCCATACTTGCCGTATTTCCCGCCCGGGTCGTAGGCATCTTCCGTCACCGGCGCGCCTTTCGGCGGGTTCTGATAGCCGTCGCGGTTGCGGTCGTCGAAGACCTTGCCGATCACGTCGCCGCAGTCGAACACGCCTTCCGGCTCGATCCGCACCACGGCCGTGGCCCGCTCGGCCAGCAGCCCGTTGGTCTCGGGGTTCCGCAGGCTGGCGACGTTCACAAGGTCGCCAGCCGAGGCGCTGTTGGTCACGCGGGCCTGCAGCGTCGCCACCACCGTCGTCAGCGGCGGCACCGGCACGTCCGGCCAGGTGATGATGCGGCCCTGGACCTGGACATCCACCGGCACACCGCCCAGCGTCGCCGTGCCGTCGATATAGAACATGCCGGGCGGCAGAACGTCGACGATGTCGAGCTGCCCCGAGACCACCGGATTGTCGTTCCGCACCGTGATCGTATAGGGCACCACGCTGCCGCGCGTCACCACCGAGCGCGGGGTGGTCTTGGTCAGCGAAAGGCCCGTGGGCGCCAGGCTGGGATCGACCACCAGTTCCGTCGGGTCGTCCACCGTATTGCCGTCGGTATCGTCGCCGTCGTCCGACACGTCGCTCACCGGCACCGGCACGACCGAAGGCGGCAGGCCCGGCGGCACCACGGTCTCGCCGTCGGCGGTCACGCTGTTGCGCACGCCGCCACCGCTGACCGCCTCGACCGTCAGCGTGAAGGTCGCGGTGTAGGTCGCGGTCTCGCCCACCGCAAGCGTGCCCTCGGGCGAGCCTGCGCTGGCCGAGACGAAGGTCGGCCCGGAGTCCAGCGTCAGCCCGGCACCTGCCATCGTCGTGAAGGTGTCGGTCAGCGCCAGGTCCGCGATCGAGGTGTTCGACAGGTTCTCGACCGTGATGGTGAAGGTGACGAGGTCGCCCACCCCCCGGATGCCATCGCCGTTGTCGGTGACCGCAAGCGTCTTCGTCGTCTCGATCAGGCCGACCGGGGCCTGGTAGACCGTCTCGGTCGTGGTGTCGCAGACCGTGGGCACCACCACCGAGCAGATCTCGTAGTCGACCGTGTAGGGTCCTGCCGGCAGTCCGGGCGCCAGCGTGATCAGTCCGGTCGCCGGATCCAGCGTCACGCCGGGGTTCGAGCTGCCCAGAACCCGGATCGTCACGTTATCCAGCGTTGCGGGCTGGCCCGCCACCGTATCCGAAGCCAGCATCGACGTCGTCGTGCCGCCATTGGTGGTGAAGGGCGGGAAGACCTCCGGTATCGCTTCGATGGCGATGGTCGGCGCGATCTCGGTGTCGTCGTCGATGACCGACAGGCTGCCGCCTGGGCCGTAGTGGCCGGTGACGGTTGCGGTGTTCACCACCTCGCCCGCCGCGATGTCGTCCGGGGTGATCGTGTAGGTCGCGGTGAACGTCGTGCCGTCGACCCCGCCGGGGTCCAGCGAGGCGATGGGCCCGCCGGTGATCGTGACGCCGGGCAGCACGTCGGCCAGCGTGATGCCGGTCAGCGTCACGTTGCCGGCGTTGGTCACCACGAAGGTATAGGGGATCTGGTCACCCGCCACCGCCCCAAGCGCGATGCCCGAAATGTCGGCGATCTTGTCCAGCTCGATGGCAGCACCCTGCCCCAGCGGCACGACCGTATCCTCGTCCAGCGTCGGATCGGTGCCGGATTCGTCACTGACATCCACTCCGGCGGGGGAGGTCCCCGTCGCCGTCGCACGGTTGCGCACCTCGCCCGCGTTGATGTCGGCCTGCGTCACCGCATAGGTCGCGGTGAAGGCCGTGGAATTGCTTTCGCCGGGGGCAAGGCTGATCGGCCCGCCCGACAGAACGACGTCCGGCAGGGGGTCAGTCAGGAAGATGTTGGTCAGGGGCACGTTGCCGGTGTTCTGGACGGTGAAGCTGTAGGTGATCACCTCGCCGACCGCGGTGGGCGATCCGATGCCCGAGGCATCGGCCGTCTTGACCAGGGTGATCGACGGGGTCTGCACCAGCGGCGTGACCAGCGGGATGTCATTGTCGACCGCCGTACCTGAATCGTCGTCGACCACGGTGCCGAACGGGTCGGTGCCCTGGGTCACCGCCTGGTTCACCACCTCTTGGTCGTTGATGTCGTCCTGCGTCACCGCATAGGTGCCGGTGAAGGTGGTACTGTCGGTCTGCCCCGGCGCAAGCGTGATCGGTCCCCCCGCCAGGAGGCCGCCCAGAAGCGGGTCGCTGACGGTGACGCCGGTCAGCGTCACGTTGCCGGTGTTCGTCACCTCTAAGGTGTAGACGATCGGTTCGCCCGGCACGACCGGGGTCGACAGGCCCGAGGTATCGGCACGCTTCACCAGTGCGATGGAGGGGGCGAAGGCCGGGATCACCGGGGTCGGGTCGTTCTCGCCCGCCTCGTTTGCCGCGCGGTTGCCGTTCGGATCGGGATCCGCGCCGTCGTCCGACAGGTCGCGAAGTTGCGGATTGGTGGCCGAGGTCTGGCCCGAGAGCGCGCCGACGGCATCGACCGTCGCCTGGTTCTCGTAGCGCCCGCCCGAGGGCAGGACCGGCGGCAGCGGCGCGGTCGGCTGCACCCGCAGGGCGAAGTCGATCTGGCAGCTTGCACCGATGGCCAGGCTGAAGCCGCTCGCCACTGTGGGCGCACCCGCGCCGTTGAAGCCCGCGTTCAGCCCGCCGCAGGTCCCCGAGGGGGCCGAAAGCAGGGTGTAGGACCCCGCCGCCAGCGGATCGGTCGCCGGGCTTGCCAGGCTGACCTGGGTCCCGAACAGCGGCGCCGCGCCGTCAAGGTCATCGGCGACCGTGACCGCGTCCAGCGCTTCCAGGCTGAGGTTCTCCACCACCAGGGTGAAGGGCACGTTGAAACTGCCGTCCGCGTTCAGCGTCACCGCTCCGGCGCGCTTGGCGATGCCGACGCTGGCCTGCGGGACCAGCGGATACAGATAGCCGGTTGCCGCCGTATTCCCGGGAAGCGTGATCGCACCGATCACCGTCGGACTCGAAACGGTGCCCCCCGCCGTGCCGGCCGAGGTCTGGCCATCCGCCAGCCGCGGTTCGTCCACCGCGCCACGGGTGATGGTGTAGCTGCCCTCGGGCAGCAGCGGGAACAGGTAGCTGCCATCCGGCGCGGTGGTCACGGTCTGCGAGACCGACGTCCCGTCCAGCGCGGTCCCGCTCAACGTCATCGTGACGCCGCCGACGAAAGTGTCGCCCGTGGTGATCGCGCCGTCATCGGCGAAGTCGCGGAAGACCACACCTGCGATCGAGGAGGCGTTCACCACCACCGAGCCGAAATTCGTGTTGTTGTCCGGGTTGATATCGCGCGAGCTGGTCCCCACCGAGGCGGTGTTGAACCGCGTCTGCGGCGAGATGGCGATCGAGACCACCCGCACCGGCACGGTGATTGTCGCGGTGCCGCCGCTGGCAAAGGTGTTCAGGCTACAGGTGAACGAGGTCCCCCCCGCCGCCCCGGTACAGCTTGCCGCCGGGGTGGAATCGGTGGTCGAAATCGTCGGCGGACCGGTCAGTTCCATGCCCGGTGGCAGGTCGTCGACCAGGTTGGTGCCGTCGGCCTCGGCCAGAAGCGCGCCGGCGTTGTTGCGCACCAGGATCGTCCAGGTGAAGGGATCACGCAGGTTGACCGAGGCGGGACTCGCCACCTTGGAGACCAGCTCGATATCGGTACGGGTGCGCACCGTGGTGACTTCATCCTCGGTGTTGTTCAGTGGATTGCTCTCGAACCCGGCCAGCACCTCGTCGGAGGACACGGTCGCCACGTTGGTCGTGCTGCCCTTGGCAGCGCCGCGCATGGTGACCAGCATCACCCGCTCTTCCCCGGCCGGGACCGTGCCGAAGGTGCAGGTGATCGTGCCGCCCAGGCTGCCCACTGCCGGAAGCGTTCCACAGCTGCCGCCCGGCGCCGAGACCGAAACGAAGGTCAGGCGATCCGCGGGCAGCGTGTCGGTGATGTTGAAGTTCTCGGCCGCCGAGGGCCCGTTGTTGCGCGCGGTGATCGTGTAGACCGTGTCATCGCCCACCGCCACCGGGTCGACGCTGTCGGTCTTGTTGATCAGAAGGTCCAGCACCGGATCTTCCACCTCGGTATCGACCGAGTCGCTGTTGTTCGTCGTATCGGTCTCGGGCGTGTCGGTCGCCACTGTGACGCCGTTGGTGATGGTGGTGCCCCGGGTCACGTCGTTCGGGCGGACCAGGATGGTCACGGTCTGTTGCGCCCCGTTGCCGAGCGTGCCGAAGTTGCAGACGATGGTATCGTTGCCCAGCGCGGTCGGTGACGAGGTGCTGGGCGTCGTGCAGGACCCGGTCGATGGCGTCGCCGAAACGAAAGTCAGCCCGGCGGGCAGCGTATCGGTGATCCGCACCGCCTCGGCCGAGCTGAGCCCGTTGGCGATGTTGGTCGCGGTGACGACATAGGTCAGCGTCTGACCCGCGACCGAGGGGTTGGGCGTCGCGGTTTTCGCGACCGTCACGTCGGCACGCGGCGTCACGGTAAAGGTCGCGCTGCCGCTGTTGTTGCCCAGCGCGTTGTCGGGCGTCACCGACGAGATCGCGCTTGCACTGTTCGTGCGCAGTCCACCGTCACCGCCCGGACGGACCGAAACCGTCACCGTGGCGCAGGTTGCCGCCGAACATACCGGAACCGCGGTAAACGAGCAGTCCAGCCGCGCGCTGGTTCCTCCGGTCGACACCACGGCGCAGCTGCCGCCGGTGGTGTTGCCCGGGCTCAGCGAGTAGGAGACGACCCCCGCGCCAGTCGGACCGGTGGCACTGTTGATCAGGCCCAGAAGATCGTCCGACAGCGTCACCGACTGCGACGTGACCGGCCCGGCATTCGTCAGCTGGATGGTGAAGGTCTCGACATCTCCGGCGACGACGGTTCCCGGCGCGGCGGACTTCGTCACGCTCAGGTCGGCCGCACCCTCCGGCACCACGCTGCCGACGCCGACGTCGATGGTGTTGTTGCCGAGGTCCGGGTCCGGGAAATTCGGGTTGGGCGAGGTGACGGACAAGCCGTTCGTCAGCGTCCCGGCCGCCGTGACCAGCGTGGTCAGCACCGCTTCCGGCGTGCTTTCCCCGACGCCGAGCGGTGCGCCTGCCGTGTAGTCGCGCGAGCAGGTCACGCTCAGCGGTCCCGTCCCGCTGGCGGGCGAGCAGGTCCAGCCGCTCAAGGCGATGCTGGTCAGGTCCAGGCCCGCGGGCAGCGTGTCGGTCATCACCACTGTCCCAACGAAGGGGCGGTTGCCCAGGTTCGTCGTGCCGATCCGCCAATCATAGCTGTTGCCGATGACGGCCAGCGCCGGGCTCGGACCCGACTTGTTCGCCCGAAGGTCGGCGGTCGGTTGCGAGATGGTCGCGCCGCCGTCGGACGCGGTGTTGTTGCCCGGAACCGGATCGACCGGCCCGGCCGAGGTGATGCTGGCGGTGTTGACCGGCGAGCCCACGGTCAGCGCCGTCGTGGCCACCTCGATGCTGCCCAGAGACACGTTCGCGCCCGGACCTGCCCCGCTGGCCCGCGTGCATTGCACCTGCTGTCCGGTCGTCGTGCAGCTCCAGCCGCTGCCAGCCGAAGGCGTCACCGAGACGATGCCATAGTTTGCCGGAATGGTGTCGGTGATGACGATGGGGCCCAGCACCGGGTCGCCGGAATACTGCGCGCTCAGCGTGAAGACCACCGGATCGCCGACGAAGACGGAACCCGACGGCGCGCGCGACTTGGCGATCGACAGGTCGCTGCCCGCAGTGACGGTGGTGTTGAAGGTCGCGGTGTTGTTCGCGGTGATCGGGTCGCTCGGCGTCACCATCTGCACGCTGCCCGCAACCGTGAGCGTCGACCCCGCCGCCGCGAAGATCTGCCCGGTGATGTCGCGGCTGACGCTGCTGCCCACCGGGATCGTTCCAGCCACAGTGCAGCTGTAGGTCGATCCCGCCAGGGTGCAGCCTGCCGGGGCGGAGGTATTGGTCAACCCGGTCGGGATCGGAACCGTGAAGGTGAAGTTCGTGACCGGGTCCGGCCCGTTGTTGGTGGCCGTGAAGCTGTAGGTCGCGATGCTGCCCGAAGAGGCCGTCGCCGGCCCCGTCACGGTCAGGCCGATGTCGGCGCCCTCGGTGACCGTCGTGGTCTCGGTCACGTCGTTGTTGGCGGCGTTGGTTTCCGGCGCAATCGTCGGCACGCGCGCGCCCATGACCACGCTGCCCTGCACGGTCGTGCGCACGCCCGCCGTGACCGAAGCGCTGGCGCTATCGGCCAGCGGGGGAACCGTACAGGTGACGGTGGCCGGTCCGGTGGCGGGAAGCGGCGAACAGCCGGTGATCGTGCCGGAGGCGCTTTCCAGCACCGTGCTGGCCGGAATGATCAGCTGCAACGTGTTGCCGGGGGCATCGTCGAAGCCGTTGTTCGTGACCGTCACCTGATATGTCACCAACCCGCCGGCCGGTGTCGGGTCCGACCCGGCGTCGTTGATGTTGGTGACCCAGTCCACATCCTGCGCCGTCGCCGCAGCCGTGGCCGAGAAGAGCGTGAGGATCGCGATTCCCGCGACGCGCGAGAGGCGTCGGGCGGCGCGGCGGGGGGTTAGGAGGGCGAGGACGCAAGCAAGAACCAGAACTACCAGAACAGACACCATGCTCAACATTTACCAATCACCGGAATATCCGGCCCCTGCGCTTCCATCACGCATCCGCTTCTAAGTGGCCGGGTTCCCGACTTCAAAGCGCAGATTGCCGCGACGCTTCAAATCTGGGCTGACGTTGCGGAAGTAACACAATCTGGCCGCGTCGAGCGCCAGATGCGCTAGATCAGGGGCGCGATCTGCCGCGCTGATACGACTTGGCTCGGGTGTTGAACCCCGACGAAGCGGACAGCGCCCTGCCGACCGGCAGCGCCCCATGCGCTGTGCGAAGCGATCTTCGCCTGATCCAAGGCGGCGATGCGGTCCTGACGACAAGAGGCCGCTGGAACCTCGCCACCGGTCAAGCGTTGGGCCGGTTTGGACAGGAAGCGCTGATGGTGAGGTCGATATCCACGGTTCCCGGCATGGCCGATCTGATCGCCCGCTTCGACTGGGCCGCCACACCGCTTGGACCGCGCGAAAGCTGGCCGCAAAGCTTGAGGACCGCCGTCGACATCCTGCAGAATTCTGGCCATGCCATGCAGCTGGCTTGGGGGCCGAAGCGGACGATCCTTTACAACGATGCCTATGCCCCGATGCTGGGCGCCCGGCATCCGACGGCCCTTGGCCAACCCTTCGATGTGGCCTGGCCGGAGATCTGGCCAGAGATCCAGCCCCTGGTCGACAAGGTCTTTGAGGGAAACACCATCCGCAACGTGGAATTTCCGCTGGTGATGACGCGGAACGGCTATCCCGAGGAGACCTGGTGGAACTTTTCCTATTCGCCGGTGCGGGACGAGACCGGGGCCGTAAGGGGCCTGCTGAACGTCACGGTGGATGCCACCGCGAAAGTGCGGGCCGAACGGGCTGAACGGGCGCTGCACGAAAGCGAGGAACGTCAGGCATTTCTGTTGCGGCTGGGCGATGAACTGCGGCCGCTTGCCGATGCCGCGATGCTTCGGGCCCGTGGCTGTGAACTTCTTGGGAAGCGCCTGAATGTCGCGCGAGTTTATCATCTGGAGTACGACCCGGCACAGGGGGTCGGCGTGATCGCCGACGATTTCCGGACCGGGGGCCTGCCAAGCCTTGCGGGCCGCTACCCTTTCAAGGCGCTCCGCACGACCTATGAGCACGTCGCCGGGGGCGCGACCTGGATCATGCCGGACATGACCGCCGATGAAAGCCTCGCCGCCTCTGAGCGCGAGGTTTTCCTCACGCAGGGCGCGATGTCCTGGGTGGACGTCCCGCTGCTGAAGGACGGGAAGCTGGCAGGCGCCCTGTGTGTGGTCGATGATCGGCCGCGTGTCTGGACGCCGCAGGAAACCCGGCTGGTGGAGGACACCGCAGAAAGGCTTTGGGCCTTGATGCAGCGCGCCCGTGCCGAGGCGGCGCTGCGGGAAAGCGAGATCAGGTTCCGGCAATTCGGCGCCTCGTCGCTGGCGGCCATCTGGATCAGGGACGCCAGGAGTTTCGCCTTCGAATATGTGAACGACACGGTAGAGCGCGTGTTCGGCCTGACCCCGCAGCAACTGGCAGCGGATGAACGGGTGCTGGGGGCGTTGATCGTGCCCGAGGAGCGGGATGATATGTCGCAGCGGGTGCTCCGGATCGCCCGGGGCGAGACCCTGATCAGCGAGTACCGCATCCGGCGGGCCAGCGACCAAAGCTTCCGCTGGATCCGCAGCATCGGCTTCCCCATCCACGATACCCGGGGCGAGGTGGTGCGGATCGGCGGCATTGCCGAGGACATCACCGAGACCAAGCTCGCACGCGAGCACCAGCAGGTGCTGGTCTCGGAGCTGCAGCATCGGGTGCGCAACCTGATGACGGTTATCCGCACCATCGCCGCGCGCACGGTGCGCGGGGCGGCGACGCCCGAGGACTACCGCAACAGCCTTGACGGCCGGCTGACGGCACTGGCGCGGGTACAGATGCTGCTCACCCGGTCGGCCAGTCGCGGCGCGCCGCTGCGCGAGGTGATCGAGGCCGAGCTTCGCGCCAAGGCCGAAGATGACAGCCGGTTCGACCTGTCAGGGCCGGAGGTACAGCTTTCCCCCAAGGTGGTCGAGGTGCTGGCGCTGGCTTTCCACGAGCTTTGCACCAATGCGATGAAATACGGCGCGCTGTCGGTGCCGGGCGGGGTGATCCGGGTCCGCTGGCGGCGGATGGATCGCGAGGGTTTCCCCTGGCTGGAGCTGGCCTGGGTCGAGACCGGGGCCCCGCTCACCTCGCCCCCCGCACGGCACGGCTTCGGCAGCGAACTGATCGAGCGGCGTATTCCTTACGAGCTGGGCGGGCGGGGGGTGCTGAGCTTCGCGCCGGGGGGCGCGACCTGCCACCTGGAGTTTCCGCTGCAGGATCATGAAAGCGTACTGGACACGGAGGCGCCGCCGCTCGCCGCGGTCTTTGGAGGAGTGCTCGACATGGCAAACAAGCTGGATCTGGGAAACCGTAAGGTGCTGGTGGTCGAGGATGACTTCTACATAGCCGCCGATCTGGCGGCCTCGCTGCGGGATGCGAAGGCGATGGTGCTGGGTCCCTACCCGTCAGAGGCCGAGGCGCTGGAGGCGGTGGGGTTGGAGGCTCCGGAGGCGGCGGTGCTGGACATCAACCTGGGCGACGGGGGGCCGAGGTTCGACCTTGCCCGCCAACTGCGGCGGCGGGGGATCCCCTTCGTCTTCCTGACCGGCTACAGCAGCGAGGTCATCCCGGAGGACCTGTCGGATGTGCCGTTGATCGAGAAACCGACCGATTTCCACAGCCTGATCGACCTTCTGGCGACGTTCTAGGCTTCTTTCGTGATCGCCCAAGCCCGGGCCAGATCGCGGGTCAGGCGGGTTTCGGCTTCGGCCCGGGCGGTCGGATCGGGCAGACGCAGGGCATGGGCCGGGTGCAGCGAGATCAGGACCGGGATGCCGTCCGGCCCGGCTTCCTCCGTCCCGCAGCGCTGCAAAAGCCGCGCACCGGAGCCGGTCAGAGCCTCGGCCGCCGTCGCACCCAGCGCCAGGATCAGCTTCGGGCGCAAGAGCTTCCGTTCCAGGTCCAGCCACCATCGGCACTGCACAACCTCGCCCGCCGTGGGCCGCTGGTGCAGTCGCCGCTTGCCACGGGGCAGGAATTTGAAATGCTTCACCGCATTGGTGAGATAGGCCGCGCTGCGCGACAGCCCGGCAGCCGTGGCGCAGCGGTCGAAGACCTGGCCCGCCGGACCAACGAAGGGCCGCCCGGCCAGGTCCTCGGCATCGCCCGGCTGTTCGCCGACGATCATGAGTCCGGCATCCCCCGGTCCCTCGCCAGCGACGGCCTGGGTCGCGCAACCGCCGATGGGACAGCGCCGACAGGCGTCCAGCGCGGGCTTCATCGTGGCGAGGCTCAGGCCCTCGGGCAAGGCCGGGCGCTGTGGGAGAATTCGCTCGACATGGGGCAGGGGAAAGGTCGGCGCCGCCTCCTGCATCGCGCGGGCGCGGGCGGGGGCCTGGCGGATCATTTCCGGGATCAGCGCGGCCTCGGGCAGGTTCTTCCAGTATTTGCGCGGCATCTCGGAGGTCATGGCCGAGACCATCAACCGCGCGGGGTTGAAGATATTGGCGAAATAGGTCCGCCAGAGGTCTTCGGTCGCGTCCGGCGGCGGGCGGGGGCCGGGTTCGGTCAGGGAAAACGACAGCTGTCCCGCCTCGAAGCGGGCGGTCAGTCCGGGCGTGGCGATGATCCAGTCCATGTCACCGAAGCGGCGAGCGAAGAAGGGCGCGGCGGCCTCGACGATGGGATGGTCGGGCTGGAACCAGGCGGCAAAGGCGCGACGGGTGGCACCGGGCGCAGACAGTTCGCGAAAACGGACGAAAGCGTGCATCTTGTGGATGTCGCGGTGGACGGCCTTTTCCTGCTGGAGCAGCCGGAGCATCGCCACGTCCGACCGGTCGCCCCAGCGCAGGCTGCCCTCCGACAGGCGGAGGACGAGGTCGTAGGCGCGGTGAAATCTTTCCGGGTCCGAATGGCAGAGCGCGGTCTCCAGCGTGGCGATCGCCTCGCGCGGAAGGTGCAGCGCCTTGCCCTTCCCCGCGGCGACCTCTCCGCCCGCGAACAGGTCGGATCCGCCGTCCCCCTCGATCCGCCACAGAACCTGCCCGGCCGGGACACCCGCCAGCGCCAACGCACGCGCCCGGCTGCGCCAGATCGCGACGGTGCCGATCCGGGGCAGAAAAACGCTCAGCATCAGAAGAGCGTCAGCTGCTCGGCCCGGGGGGCGAACCGCGCGCGCAGGTTGACGTCATCCAGCCGTCGGCCCGGGGTCCAGCCCGGAAGCTGGATGAAGGGCCGCGCATGACGCAAGACGCAGCCCATCCGCGTCAGATCCTCATAGCGCAGCTCGCGATGGCGGCGGGCCTCGAGGATGCGGGTCACCGACCTGGCCCCGAAACCCGGGATCCGCAGAAGGGTTTCGCGCGGCGCCTTGTTCACCTCGACCGGAAAGCGGTCGCGGTTGGCCAGGGCCCAGGCCGTCTTCGGATCGACCTCAAGGTCGAGCATCCCCGCCTCGGGCACGATCTCGGCCAGATCGAAGGCATAGAACCGCAGCAGCCAGTCGGCCTGGTACAGGCGGTGCTCCCGCAGAAGCGGCGGGCGGATCAGGGGCAGCAGCTGCGAGGCATCCGGGATCGGCGAGAAGGCGGAATAGTAGACCCGTCCCATCTGGTAAGATGCATAAAGCTGTGCAGCAGTGGTCAGGACCTGCCCGTCGGTCGCCGCATCGGCCCCGACGATCATCTGGGTCGACTGGCCGGCGGGCGCGAAGCGGGCGGGCCGGCTGCCCCGGTGACCGGTCTCGCGCGAGGCTTCGCGCCGCGCCCGCACATCGGCCATCGCCTTGCGGATGGTCTGGCCGGATTTCTGCGGGGCGAGCGCCGTCAGCGCCGTCTCGGTCGGAAGCTCCACATTGATCGACAGCCGGTCCGCCCAGCGCCCCGCTTCCTCGATCAGCTTGGGGGCGGCGTCGGGGATGGTTTTCAGGTGGATATAGCCGCGGAATTTCTCGGCCTCGCGCAGGGTGCGGACGATGCGGACCATGTCGGCCATGGTGTCGTCGGGCGAGCGGATGATGCCCGAGGAGAGGAACAGCCCCTCGATGTAGTTGCGGCGGTAGAATTCGACCGTCAGCCGCACGACCTCCTCGACGGAGAACCGTGCCCGCTCCACACGGGACGAGGCCCGGTTCACGCAATAGGCGCAGTCGTAGATGCAGAAGTTGGTCATCAGGATCTTCAGAAGCGAGATGCATCGCCCGTCGGGGGCATAGGCATGGCAGATCCCCGCCCCGCCCGAGGACCCAAGCCCGGCGCCATCCGCAGACGACCGCCGCTCGCCGCCGGAAGAAGCGCAGGACGCATCGTATTTTGCGGCATCCGCCAGGATCGCCAGTTTCTCGGACAGGGTGCGCTTGGCCATTTGTTCACTATATGTTCTAAATACGCTTCCGGGCAAGCCGACAGGGCGCTTCACACGCCATTGTCATCGGTCCGGACGGTAGGTGCTAATACAGCCCCAGGCCCCGCATGATCGGCGGCCAGTCCTTGATCCGCTTGCGGGCCTTCTCGGGCGCGCGACCGGCGACTTCGTGGATCAGCACGTTCATCAGCGTGGTCATCGGGCCGGTGCTTTCCAGGAAGGCATCGACCTTGGTCACGACATGGAAGACGAAGGGCGTCTCGGCGCTGGCCCAGGTATTCAGCTCGTCCGTGACCACCACCACCTGCATCCCCAGCTCCCGCGCGGTCTGCAGGATGGGCAGCGCCTCGCGCGCATAGGGGGCCATGTCGACCATCACCAGGCAGCGCGTCTCCTCGGCCCGGCGGAACGACGGGATCCATTCCACCAGTCCCCCGTCATGCGGCGACAGGAACCGGACCGACCCCCGGACAATGGCCAGACGGCGCGCGAAATCCTCGGCGATGCCGCGGATGGTCTGGAAGCCGGTGACGAAGACCTCGTCCGCCGATGCGATGGCGTCGATGGCCTGCGGCCAGGCGGGTTTCTCCACCTCATGCGCCAACGCCAGCACCGCATCGGCGTCGCGCTTCAGGATCGCACCGATCTCTCCATCCAGCAGCCGGAAATAGCGGTCCGAAGGCGAGACATGGGCATGGACCAGCGCCGCCTGCAGGTCTTCCTTCAGCCCTTGCAGCCCCTTGTAGCCCGCCCGCTTGAGAAACCGGCTGACGGTGATCTCGCTGACACCCGTTTTCGCGGCGATCGAGGCACCGGTTTCCAGCCCCAGCGTCGCCTCGTTCAGGATCAGCCACTGGGCGATCACCGCCTCGGATTTGGTCAAACCCCCGGAAATGCCGCGCAATCTTGCGGCAAGAGGCGATTCTTCGGGGGCGGATGGCAGTTCGTTCATGACAGAGTTTACAGCAAATCTACAGAATGATAGCGTTCTGTCATGAACATAACATGCCCGAGTCGCCCCCGCCAAGCCCTTTTGCCCCGGCGGACCGACCCGAAGGTACCAATCGGGAGAAGATCATGAAGGCATTTGGATTGGCCGCCGCGCTTGCCACGGTCGCCGGGATGGCCCAGGCCGACGGCAAGCTCGCGCTCTACAACTGGGGCGACTACATCAACCCCGAGGTCCTGACCCGCTTCACCGCAGAAACCGGCATCGCGGTGACGCTGGACACCTATTCCTCGAACGAGGAGATGCTGGCGAAGATCCAGGCCGGGGCGACCGGGTATGACATCGTCTTCCCCTCGGTCCACATGAACGACATCATGATCAAGCTCGGCCTTCTGGAAAAGACCGGCATCAACACCGCGCCGGACTTCAAGAACATCGACCCGGCGTTTTTCCGCGCCAAGGAAGACCCGAGCAGCGAATACTGCCTGCCCTATGCGTGGGGCACGGTCGGCATCTTCTACAACGAGGACATCACCGGCCCGATCACCGGCTGGGCGGATTTCTTCGCCATCCCGGAAAAGACCGGGGCGAAGATCACGCTTCTGGACGACATGCGCGAGGTGCTGGCCATCGGTCACATCATGAACGGGACCTCGGTCAACTCGACCGACCCGGCCGAGGTGCAGGCCGCGGCCGACTACGTTCTGGCGCACAAGGCAGCCGTCAACGCCTTCACCTATGAAGTGCCGCCGATGCTGACCTCGGGCGATATCGCGGCGGGGCATTTCTTCGTCGGCGGCAACGTCTTCTTCACCGAGATGCCGAACATCAAATACATCATCCCGGCCGAGGGCGGCACGATGTATCAGGAGAACATCTGCGTGCTGGCCTCGGCGCCGGACAAGGAGAACGCGAAGAAGTTCATGGAATTCTACCTGAAGCCCGAGATCGCTGCCCTGAACGTCGCGCAGCAGTTCAACGGCACGCCGAACATCCCGGCCAACGCGCTGACGCCAGAGTTCATCAGGTCGAACCCCAACATCAACGTGGGCGCCGATACGATGACCCGCCTGCAGATCTTCGAGGATATCGGCGCGGCGCTGAAGCTTTACGACCGGGCCTGGAACACGATCCGCACGGCGCAGTGAATGGCTGACCTTCTGGAGATCACTGCGGCGCGGCGGGAATTCGTCACGCCGGAAGGCGGGCGGCTGGCCGCGCTGGACGGGGTGGACCTGACGGTCGGCGCGAACGAGTTCGTCACTTTGCTTGGCCCCTCGGGTTGCGGAAAGACCACGCTTCTGCGCGCCATCTCGGGCTTCGAGATGCTGGACAGCGGGACGATGCGGCTGGGGGGCGCGGATCTGACCGCCCTGCCCCCCTTCCGCCGCCCGGTGAACACCGTGTTTCAAAGCTATGCCCTCTTCGGCCACATGACCGTGGCGCGGAACGTGGGCTACGCGCTGGAGGTGGCGGGGGTGCCGCGGCCTGCGCGCGACGGTCAGGTCGCCGAGGCGCTGGAGAAGGTCGGCCTCTCGGGCCTCGGCGCCCGCAGGCCGGGGCAGCTCTCCGGCGGGCAGCGGCAGCGGGTGGCGCTGGCCCGCGCGATCATCGCCAAGCCCCGGCTTCTGCTGCTGGACGAACCCCTGTCCGCGCTGGACCGCAACCTGCGCCAGCAGATGCAGCTGGAGCTGAAGACGCTGCAAAACAACCTTGGCATCGCCTTCATCTTCGTCACGCACGACCAGGAAGAGGCGCTGACCATGTCAGACCGGATCGTGGTGATGCGCGCCGGAAAGATCGAGCAGATCGGCACCCCGCGCGACATCTACCGCCGCCCGAGAAACCGCTTCGTGGCCGAGTTCATCGGCGAGACCAACCTTTTCCCGGTCACGGTGGACCGGATCGAGGGCGACCTGGCCCTGGCGCGAACGGCGGAGGGGGTGGAACTGTCGCTCCCCTCGAGCGGGCGGTCGGTGGGCGAGCGGATCACCGCGATTCTGCGCCCGGCGGATTTCACCTTGGGCCGCGAAGGCATCGCCGGACGGGTGACACGGGCGGTCTATCTGGGGTCGGATCTCTACATCTTCGTCCAGCCACAGGCGGGCGGACCCGAAATCCGCGTCATCGCCCGCGACGGTGCGGGCCTTGCCGAAGGTGCCGCGGTGCGCCTGGCGCATGACCCGGCGCAGGTGCATGTGCTGGAGGCCGCGTGATGGCGCTGAAGCGGCAATCCGTCGTGCTGGGGGTGCTGCTGGCCCCGGTCACGCTGTTCCTCGGCATCTTCTTCCTGCTGCCGCTGCTCATCATCGCGCTTTTCTCGGTCCTCACCCCCGGCCTCTACGGCGGGGTGGAATGGGCCTTCTACCACTGGAACTACGGCCGCATCTTCGGCTGGGCCGACGGGCTGAACGAAATTTACGAGCCGATCTACCTGCGGATCCTGCTCCGCTCGCTCGCCTTCGCCGCCCTGACCGTCGTCCTGACGCTGGCCCTCTGCTACCCTGTCGCCTTCTGGGTCAGCCGGTTGTCAGAGCGTTGGCGGCTGGTCTTCCTGTTCCTGATCACCCTGCCCTTCTTCTGCAGCCTGATCGTCCGGCTCTACGCCTGGCTTCTGATCCTGAAACCCTCGGGCCTGTTGAACACGGTCCTGCTCTGGACCGGAGTGATCAGCCAGCCGCTAGAAATCCTCTACACCCCCACGGCGGTCGTCCTCGGCATGGTCTATGTCATGGTGCCCTTCATGTTCCTGCCGCTCTATGCCGCCGTCGACAACCTCGACCGCGCGCAGGTCGAGGCCTCGCTGGACCTTGGTGCCAACCGGGTACAGACCTTCCTGAAAGTGATCCTGCCGCAGACGCTGCCCGGCATCATGGGCGGGGCAGTGATCGTCTTCATCCCATCGGTCGGCAACTTCGTGGTGCCCGATGTGCTGGGCGGCGCGAAGGGGCTGATGATCGGCAACCTGGTGGAGCAGCAATTCCTCTCGGCGCGCAACTGGCCCTTCGGTTCGGCGCTGTCGATGATCATCATGACGGTGGTCCTGACCGTGCTGATGCTGTCGGTCACCCGGGCCAGAAAGGCAGGCGGCCATGCGTAACCCCGCAGGCTGGGCGGCGCTGACCCTGTTCTCGCTGGCCTTCTTCGCCTTCATCTACGCGCCCTTGTTCGTGATCATTGGCTATTCGTTCAACTCGAACCCGGTCAACATGATGATCTGGGAGAGGTTCACCTTCGACTGGTACACCGGCCTTCTGGGCCTGTCGGACCGGGCGACCGACGTGTCGAACCGGGCGGCCTATGTCGAAAGCACCGACCAGATGCTTGCCGCGCTGCGCACCTCGCTGACCGTGGCGGTCGTCACCACCACGATCTCCACCGTGATCGGCACCGCGACGGCCATCGCGCTGGCCCGCTACCGCTTCCGGCTGCGCGGGGTCTACAACGGCTTTCTCATGCTGCCGATGATGATGCCCGACATCGTGCTGGGGATCGGCCTTCTCATCTTCTTCGTCACCATCGGCATGAACCTGTCGATGTTGACCATCATCATCGGCCACTGCACTTTCCTCACCTCCTATGTCTTCATCATCGTCCAGGCCCGCATCGCCGGGATCGACCCCGCGCTGGAGGAAGCCTCGGCCGACCTCGGCGCCTCCGAATGGGTCACGCTGCGCAAGGTGCTCTTGCCCCAGCTCGCCCCCGGCATCCTGGGCGGGGCGCTTCTGGCCTTCGTCATCTCGATGGACGACCTCGTCATCACCTATTTCATCTCGGGCACCGGCGACACGACGCTGCCGGTCTTCATCTTCGGCATGATCCGCCGCGGCGTGAAACCCGAGATCAACGCCATCGCCACGCTGATCATCCTTGCCTCGGTGGTGATCGCAGCGCTGGGCCTGTGGCTTCGCAGCAGAAAGACCGACTGACATGACCCGACCCCGCGCCCGCGACCTGGGCCTGCCCTTCCCCGGCACGCCCGGGCCGCTGAACGCCATCACCGACGTGGTCGGAGTGGCCGTGGGCTTCTGCACGCTCACCGACCCGGCAAAGAAGATGCGCACCGGCGTCACCGCGATCCTGCCCCGCCCGGGGACCGAGCCGCAGCCGGTCTGGGCCGGGCACTATGCGCTGAACGGCAATGGCGAGATGACCGGCACGCACTGGATCAACGACGCCGGCTATTTCCTGGGTCCTATCCTGATCACCAACACCCACGGCGTCGGCGCCGCGCATACCGGCGCAACCCGCTGGATGATCGGCCACTATGCCGACTACTTCGCCAATCACCACGCCTGGGCGATGCCGGTGGTGGCCGAAACCTATGACGGTCTCCTGAACGACATCAACGCGCTGCACGTCCAGCCCGACCACGCCATCGCCGCGCTGGAAGCCCGCAGCACCGGCCCGGTCACTGAGGGCTCCACCGGCGGCGGCAACGGGATGATCGCCTACGAGTTCAAGGGCGGCACCGGCACCGCCTCGCGCCGGATCGTGCTGGGCGGGCAGGACTACACCGTCGCCGCGCTGGTGCAGGCCAATCACGGCATCCGCCCCTGGCTGACCATCCTTGGCCGCCCCGTCGGCCAGCTGATCCCCGAAGACACGCTGCGCAGTGCCGAAATGGGGTCGATCATCGTGATCCTCGCCACCGACGCCCCTCTCTCCGGCCTCGCGCTGCGCCAGGTCGCCAAGCGCGCCGCGCTCGGTATCGGACGCGGCGGCACCCCCGGCGGCAACAACTCGGGCGACATCTTCCTCGCCTTCTCCACCGCCAACCCGGGCCCGATGCCGCAATTCGCCCCTGCCGTGGCCCTGAAGCACGAGCTGAACATCGACCTGCTCGACGACCTCTATCTCGCCGCCGTGCAATCCGTCGAAGAAGCCGTCGTCAACGCCATGGTCGCGGGCGAGGACGTGCCGACCGTCAAGCCCGAGGGGATGATCTGCCGGGCACTGGACCACGAAAGGCTGAAGGCGATCTTCCGCGCCTGACGAAGTGCCACGACGCTTGATCGGCTTGCTGAACGATTGTATAGCAAGAGGGAGGGCATGGCGGAGGGGTCGCGTGGCGCAGGTTCGCAGGGAGTTCCCGCATCAGGTCGAGGTGGTCGAGAACCTGTGGATCCCGCTGCCGGACGGCACACGGCTGGCGGCCAAGCTGTGGCGCCCGGCCGAGGGGCGGCATCCGGCGATCCTGGAATACCTGCCGTACCGCAAGCATGACGGCACCCGAAGCCGCGACCAGGGGATGCACCTGTATCTGGCGGGGCACGGCTATGCCTGCCTCAGGGTCGACATCCGCGGCTGTGGCGAAAGCGAGGGGCTGCTGCATGACGAGTATTCAGAGGTCGAACAGCAGGACGGCTGCGACCTGATCGCCTGGATCGCGGGGCAGGACTGGTGCGACGGGCAGGTGGCGATGATCGGCATCAGCTGGGGCGGGTTCAACGGCTTGCAGATCGCGGCGCGTCAACCCCCGGCGCTGAAAACTGTGATCGCGGTGGGCTTCACCGACGATCGCTACGCCACGGATGTGCATTATATCGGCGGCTGCCTGTCGAAGGACAACCTGGACTGGTCGGGCACGATGGTGGCGGGCATGGACCTGCCACCCGACCCGGCGCTGCATGGGGCAGCCTGGCGCGACCTGTGGCTGCAACGGATCGCGGCAAACCGGCCCTGGGGGCTGACCTGGATGCAACACCAGCGGCGCGATGAGTATTGGCGGCAAGGTTCGGTCTGCGAGGATTTCGCCGCGATCCGGGTTCCGGTCTATGCGGTGTCCGGCTGGGCGGACAACTATTCGGAAGCGGTGCCCCGGCTGGTCGCGGGACTGGGAGCCGAGAGATGCCGCGGGCTCGTCGGCCCCTGGGCGCATTCCTTCCCGATGGATGTCACCGTCGGTCCGGCAATCGGCTGGCTGCAAGAGGTGCTGCGCTGGTGCGACCACTGGCTGAAGGGGCACGACACCGGGATCATGCAGGAACCGGCGCTGCGGGTCTGGATGCAGGAAAGCGTGCCGCCGCAGACCTGCTATCATGACCGTCCGGGGCGCTGGATCGGCGAAGACAGCTGGCCGAGCCCCCGGATCGAGGACTGGCGGCTCTATCCGGCCGGTGGCGGCTTGCGCGACAGGCCCGAGGCGGGGGCGGCAAAGCTGTGCTCGCCGCTCTGGGTGGGCGCGGCTGCGGGTGAGATCGGGCGCTATGGCGCGGATGCCGACTGGCCGACCGACCAGCGCGAGGATGATGGCGGCTCGCTGGTCTGGACGAGTGCGCCGCTGGAGGAGCGGGTGGAAATCCTCGGCACGCCCCGACTTCGGTTGCGGGTCGCCTCGGACAGGCCCCTGGCGCTGGTGGCGGTGCGGCTTTGCGACGTGGCACCGGACGGGGCCTCGACCCGGGTGACGCTGGGTCTGCTGAATCTCACGCATCATACCGGGCATGATCGGCCACAGGCGCTTGTTCCCGGTGCGCCGGTCGAGGTGGTGGTAGAACTGGACGACATCGCCCATGCCTTCCCGCCGGGGCACCGGATCGGGCTGTCGC
>NZ_DAIQAT010000012.1:0-49103 GCF_036781545.1 Tabrizicola sp. | reverse complement strand
TGCAGCTATTGAAGAACAAACACAAATCCGAGACGGAGATCGCGGATGACAGGGACGGAAAGACAAGACGGGGGCGCTCGGCCTGAACTTCTGGCGGTCAAGGGGATCACCAAGGCCTATCCGGGGGTGATCGCGAACAGCGATGTCTCCTTTGCCATCGGCGAGGGGGAGATCCACGCGCTCTTGGGCGAGAACGGGGCGGGCAAGTCGACCATGGTCAAGATGATCTATGGTCTGATCCGGCCCGATTCCGGGCAGATGACCCTGCGCGGGGCGGCCTATCAGCCGTCGAAGCCGGCCGAGGCGCGGCGGCTGGGCGTGGCGATGGTGTTCCAGCATTTCTCGCTGTTCGAAGCGCTGAATGTCGCCGAGAACGTGGCGCTGGGGATGGAGAACCCGCCGCCGATGCGGGAACTGGCGGCGCGGATCAGGGCGGTGTCGGAGGAGTATGGGTTGCCGCTGGACCCGTCGCGGATGGTGGGCGATCTGAGCGCGGGCGAGCGGCAACGGGTGGAGATCATCCGCTGCCTGTTGCAGGATCCGAAGCTGCTGATCATGGACGAGCCGACCAGCGTGTTGACGCCGCAGGAAGTGGAGATCCTGTTCAAGACGCTGCGGCAGCTTTCCAGCGAGGGGACGGCGATCCTGTATATCAGCCACAAGCTGGAAGAGATCAAAAGCCTTTGCGACGAGGCGACGATCCTGCGGCGGGGCAAGGTGGTGGCCACCTGCACCCCGCGCGAGCGGACGGCGCGGGAGATGGCGGAACTGATGGTCGGCACCGCGCTGAAGACGCCGGAGCGGCGGGTGGCCGAGAAAGGAGAGGTCGCGCTGGGGGTTTCGGACCTGTCGGCAGCTTCGCCCATTCCGTTCGGGACCTCGCTGAAGGGGATCAGCTTCACGGTCGCCAAGGGCGAGGTGCTGGGCATCGCCGGGGTGGCGGGCAATGGGCAGGACGAGTTGCTGCTGGCCTTGTCGGGCGAGTTGAAGGCGGCGCCGGACAAGGTGCGGGTCGCGGGCCATGCGGTGGGCGATCTGGGGCCGGTGGAGCGGCGGAAGGTGGGCCTGGTGGCCGCGCCGGAGGATCGCTACGGCCATGCGGCGGCGCCGGACATGAGCCTGGTCGAGAACGCTTTCCTGACGGCGGGGGTACGCAAGGGGCTGGTGAAGAACGGCTTTGTCGACTGGGCGGGGACACGGGCCTTTGCCGAGGAGATCATCGCGGCCTATGACGTGCGCACGCCGGGGCCGGATGTGGCGGCGCGGGCGCTGTCGGGGGGGAATTTGCAAAAGTTCCTGATGGGGCGCGAGTTGATGCAGGGGGCGTCAGTCATCGTGATCAACCAGCCGACCTGGGGGGTGGATGCGGCGGCGGCGGCGCAGATCCGGCAATCGATCCTGGACCGGGCGGGCGAAGGCGCAGCGGTGGTGGTGATCAGTCAGGACCTGGACGAGTTGCTGGAGGTCTCGGACACATTCGCCGTGCTGAACGAGGGGCGGCTGACGAAGCCGAGGCCCGCGGAAGGACTGACGATGGACGAGATCGGGCTGATGATGGGCGGCGCCCACGGGATGGAGGTCGCACATCATGTTGAGGCTTGAGAAGCGCCCGACGCCCAGCCGGTTCTGGCTGTACGCGACGCCGCCGGTGGCGGTGCTGCTGACGATGATCGCGGGGGGCGTCCTGTTCGCCGCGATGGGGAAGAACCCGTTCGAGGTGATCCGCACCATCTTCTGGGACCCGATGTTCGGGCAATTCGCCTTCTACCTGCGCGGCCAGCTTCTGGTGAAGGCGGGTCCCCTGATCCTGATCGCCATCGGGCTGGCCCTGGGCTTCCGGGCGGGCATCTGGAACATCGGGGCAGAGGGCCAGTACATCATGGGGGCCGTCTGCGGCGCGGCGGTGGGGCTGGCGGTCTTTCCGACCGAGAACCGGCTGATCTTCCCGGTGATGATCCTGGCCGGGGCCTTCGGCGGCTGGGTCTGGGCCATGATCCCGGCGATCCTGAAGACGCGGTTCAACACCAACGAAATCCTCGTGTCCCTGATGCTGGTCTATGTCGCCGAGACGATCCTGGCCAAGGCCTCGACCGGGTTCCTGAAGAACCCGCAGGGCATGGGGTTCCCGGGCAGCCGCAACTTCTCCAGCTATCCGGCGGCGCAGAACGCCTATCTGTATGAGCCGCTGGGCCTGCATTGGGGCGGCGTGGCGGCGCTGGTGACGGGGGTGCTGGCCTATATCCTGCTGACACGGCATCAGGCCGGGTTCCAGATCCGGCTGGCCGGGCAGGCGCCAAGGGCGGCGCGGTTCCATGGCGTCAGCCCTGCGCGGCTGGTTGTGCTGTGCATGGGAATCTCCGGCGCGCTGGCGGGACTGGCGGGTATGTTCGAGGTCACGGGGCCGGCGGGACAGATCAGCATCGACTTCAACACGGGCTATGGGTTCACGGCGATCATCGTGGCCTTCCTCGGCCGCCTGAATCCGCTGGGGATCGTGCTGGCAGGTTTCCTGATGGCGCTGACCTATGTGGGGGGCGAGATGGCCTCGACCAACCTGGGCCTGCCCTCGGCGGCGATCCAGGTGTTCCAGGGGATGCTGCTGTTCTTCCTTCTGGCGGTGGATGTGTTGACGAACTATCGGTTCCGGCTGGCTGTGGGGGCACACTGATGGACTTTGGCGGTATCAATCCGGTCATCCTGATCGCAACCCTGATGGCCTCGGCGGTGCCGATCCTTCTCGCCGCCTTGGGCGAGACGGTGGTGGAGCGTTCGGGGGTTCTGAACCTTGGCGTCGAGGGGATGATGATCATCGGCGCTCTGGGCGGTTTCGTCACGGCAGTGACGACGGGAAGTCCGGTGCTGGGCTTTATCGGCGGGGCGGTAGCAGGGGCGGCGCTGAGCCTGATCTTTGCGCTGCTGACGCAGGTGTTCCTGGCGAACCAGGTGGCAACGGGGCTGGCCCTGACGCTGTTCGGGCTGGGGGTCTCCTCCTTGGGTGGGCAGGGCTACAACGGGATCAAGCCGCCGCATACCGGGCAGCTTCTGCCCGATGCGCTGGCCGATCTGCCGGTGGTGGGACCGATCCTTTTCGGGCATGACTGGGTGGTCTATTTCTCGATCGCGATGACGGTGGTGCTGTGGTGGGTGCTGAAGGCGACGCGGATCGGCCTGATCATCCGCGCGGTGGGCGAAAGCCACGAGGCGGCCCATGCGCTGGGCTACAAGGTCAACCGCATCCGGCTGATGTGCATCGCCTTCGGCGGCGCGATGGCCGGGATGGGCGGGGCCTATGTCAGCCTTGCGCGCGTGCCGCAATGGGTGGACGGGATCACCGCGGGCGCGGGCTGGATCGCGCTGGCCATCGTGGTCTTCGCCAGCTGGAAGCCCTGGCGAGTGCTGATCGGCGCCTACCTTTTCGGCGGAATCACGGTGTTGCAGTTGAACCTGCAGGTCGCAGGCTCGGGCATCCCGGTCGAGTACTTGTCCATGGCCCCCTATCTGATAACCATCCTTGTACTGGTCGTCATGTCGGCGGGGCGCAAGGGCAAGTCCAGTGCGGCCCCGGCAGCGCTGGGACAGAACTTTCACGCCTCGCGCTGAGGCGCATAACTGCGGGGTCGGCAAAGACCCCGCCACCAACGGGAGTAACGGAATGAAACGTAGAAATCTGCTGGCGAGCGCTGCGATGGGGCTGATGCTGGCAAGCGGCGCGGCCTTTGCGCAGGGTATGGACCATGTGAAGGCCTGCTTCGTCTATGTCGGCCCGATCGGCGACGGCGGTTGGACCTACCAGCACCATCAGGGCGTGCTGGCGATGCAGGAGAAATTCGGCGACAAGGTCGAGGTCCAGTATCAGGAAAGCGTGCCGGAAGGCGCGGACGCCGAGCGGGTGCTGACCCAGATGGCACTGGGCGGCT
Organism: Tabrizicola sp.; assembly: GCF_036781545.1. GTDB lineage: Bacteria > Pseudomonadota > Alphaproteobacteria > Rhodobacterales > Rhodobacteraceae > Tabrizicola. The sequence goes on along the minus strand of NZ_DAIQAT010000012.1, from coordinate 45,186 downwards.
GCAACATCATCTTCACCACCTCCTTCGGCTACATGGACGCGACCAATGCGGTGGCCGCCAAGTTCCCGGATGTGAAGTTCGAGCACGCCACGGGCTTCAAGCGCGACAGCGCCAACGTGTCGACCTATAACGCGCGCTTCTATGAGGGCCGCGCGGTGGAAGGCCTGATCGCAGGCCGGATGACCAGCTCGAACAAGATCGGCTATATCGGGTCCTTCCCGATTCCCGAGGTCATCATGGGAATCAACAGCTACTATCTGGCCGCCAAGAAGGTGAACCCGGATGTGCAGCTGTCGGTGGTCTGGGCCTTCACCTGGTTCGACCCGGCGAAAGAGGCCGATGCCGCCAAGGCGCTGATCGACCAGGGCGTCGACGTGATCGCCAGCCATACCGATTCCACCGCCGTGCTGGCCGAGGCCGCCAAGACCAATGGCAAGGTGATCGGCTTCGGCCAGGCGAGCGACATGGCGGAATACAAGGACGGGCCGCGGGTGACCTCGATCATCGACAACTGGGGCCCCTATTACATCGAGCGGGTTGGCGCCCTTCTGGACGGCAGCTACGCGCAGGCCGACATCTGGGCCGGGATCTCGGGCGGCGAAGTGCTGATCGGCGAGATCACCGACAAGGTGCCCGCCGAGGTGAAGGCGGAAGCCGAGGCGCTGCGCGATGCGATCGGGGCGGGGACGGTGCATCCGTTCACCGGGCCGCTCAAGAAGCAGGACGGGTCGGACTGGCTGGCCGAGGGCGCGACGGCGCCGGATGGCGACCTTCTGGGGATGAACTTCTACGTCGAAGGCATCACCGGCGACATCCCGCAGTAAATTCCGTCGGAAAGCGGGGGCCAGCCCCCGCGCCCCCGGGATATTTGGACAAAGATGAAAGGGCATGGGATTTCCCGTGCCCTTTCCAGTGGAGGACAAGACATGGACGCGGATTTTCTGATCATCGGCGGGGGGATCGCCGGGGTCTCAGCGGCGGCGCGGATGTCGGAACTGGGGTCGGTGATCGTGCTGGAGGCCGAGGGGGCGCTGGCGCATCATGCCAGCGGCCGGTCGGCGGCGCTGTTCGAGCCGCGCTACGGGGCGCCGGCGGTGGTTGGGCTGTCGATGGCGTCGGAGGCCTATTTCCGCTCGGTCCCGGGGCTTTTGAGCCCGCGCGGGCTGTTGCTGGTGGGCAAGGCCGACGGGGTCGAGGATTTCGAGCACGATATGGAGGAAATGCACTTCCAGCGGATCACGGTGGAAGAGGCGCGGAGGATGGTGCCGATCCTGAACCCCGATGTGGTGGTGATGGCGGGACATGCCATGCATGGCGAGGACATCGATACCGATGTGCTGGTGCAGGGTTTCGCGCGCGAGGCCAGGGGTCGGGGCGCGCGGATCGTGACCGGCACGAAGGTCACGGCGATTGCGAAGGCGGGCGCGGGCTGGCGGGTGGATAGCGCGGCGGGCAGCTTCACCGCACGGATCGTGGTCAATGCCGCCGGGGCTTGGGTCGACCAGGTGGCCACTATGGCCGGGGTGCGGCCCTTGGGGTTCACGCCCTACCGGCGGTCGATGGCGCGGATTCCGGCGCCGGGCGGGCATGATGTGAGCAAATGGCCGATGATGTTCGGGCCGGGCGAATCCTGGTATGCCAAGCCCGACGCGGGGGCGCTGATCGTCAGCCCGGCCGAGGAGCATCTGATGGAGCCGCATGACGCCTGGGCCGACGACATGGTGCTGGCAGAGGGTCTGGCGCGGTATGAGGAAATGGTGACAGAGCCGGTGACGCGGCTGATCTCGAACTGGGCCGGGTTGCGCACCTTTGCGCCGGACCGGGTGCTGGTGATCGGACCGGATGCGCGGGACCCTTCGTTCTTCTGGCTGGCAGGTCAGGGCGGCTATGGCTTCCAGACCAGCGCGGCGGCAAGCCGGCTGGCGGCGGACCTGATCGGAGGGCGCGCACCGGAGCTGGAGGCGGGGCTGGTGGCCCGGCTGGCGCCCGCACGCTTCGGTTGACCCACGTCAACGCGGGCTGGGTTTGACCGTGGCATGGGGGGCGGAACCAAGGAGGCCCCGATGTCCGAGACGCTGTATGCCGACAAGATTTCCGCGATGCGCAAGGAGTTGCGCAGTCTGAACGCCTTGGTGCCCGAGGCGGCCAAGGGCTTTGGCGCCCTGTCCAAAGGGGTCAAGGACAATGGCCCGCTGGGGGCGAAGGAGAAGGAATTCGTCGCGCTCGGCATGTCGGTGATCCTGCGCTGCGAGCCCTGCATCAACTTTCACGTCGAGGCGCTGATGAAAGCCGGGGCCAGCCGCGAGGAGCTGGGCGACGTGCTGGCGATGGCAATCCAGATGGGTGGCGGGCCGGGGCTGATGTATGCCGGTCACGCGCTGGCCTGCTGGGACGAGCTGGCGGCGAAGGCGGCGTGACGGGGTTTCCGCCGAGACGCGAAAATCCCCCGTGACAGGGCGCGCGAGGCGCGGCAGCATCGGCGCATGTTGCGCGCCCTTTCCCTGATTGCCCTTGCCGCCCTTGCCGCCTGCGGCGGTTCCCGTGACAGCGGTCGGGGGTCTGCCCCGGACGAAGTCACCGTCATCAGCAGTAACTTCGACGACAGCGCCCCGACCGCCTGGCCGGGGCGATCGCCCGACCGCTATCCGGTGCATGGCATCGACCTCTCGCGGTTCCAGACCAGCGTGGACTGGGGCCAGGCGCGGGCGAACGGGGTGAACTTCGCCTTCATCAAGGCGACCGAGGGCGGCGACCGGGTGGACCCGATGTTCGAGGACCACTGGCGCGGGGCTGCGCGGGCGGGGGTGAAGCGCGGGGCCTATCATTTCTTCTACCACTGCCGCCCGGCGGCGGAACAGGCGCGCTGGTTCATCAAGCAGGTGCCAAGGACGCCCGGCGCCCTGCCGCCGGTCTTGGACATGGAATGGACGCCGACCAGCCCGACCTGCACCATCCGCCGCGACGGGGCGACCATCCGGGAAGAGGCGCGCATCTTCCTGGATATCCTGGAGCGACATTACGGCCAGCGCCCGATGATCTATACCACGGTGGATTTCTTCCAGGACACCGAGCTGTGGCGCTTGCAGGGGGTGGAGTTCTGGCTGCGCTCGGTCGCGGACCATCCGCATGGGGTGTATAACGGGAATTCCTGGAGCTTCTGGCAGTATACCTCGACCGGGCTGGTGCCGGGGATCGCTGGGCGGGTCGACATCAACGTCTTCGCCGGATCGAAGCAGGCCTGGGCCGGATGGCTGGGCAGCCGGGCGCAATAAGGCGATCACCCGGAAGATTAATTCCCGCTTAAATTGTGTGGCGGAATCGGACACGGATTGTCGCCAAATGAGCGTAAACCGGACGCAGCATTTATCCTAGCATGCCTTAGTCCTGCCGTAACGGGACCGGAAAAGAGGGGATGACCTAGAGGACGCCCATAATGAAAAAGACAATCATGCTGCTGAAGAAATTTGGCCTTGGCCGCGTCAAACGGGCCGAGGTGGACGAACCCTTTGAAAAGCGCTTGAAGAAGGTGAACCGGACCCTGGTGGTGAACCATCGCGGGCTGGGCGGGCCGGTGTTCAAAAGCCGATCTGCAGAGACGGAAGCCTGAGCCCCGTCATCAGGTCACGAAGTTCCTGCCGGGCAGCGATGTTCGACAGGTTCAACTGATCGACGCCGGTGTCCTTGAGATCGAGAAGGGTCAGGCCGCGCGGGAACAGTTCGCGGAAGATCACCCGTTCGGAGAAACCGCTGAGCACGCGGAAGCCGATGCGGCGCGACAACTCCTCCAGCGCAGCGCCGACCTTCTTCTTGTTGTGCATCTGTTGCGCGCCGAGCCGGTTCCTGACCACGATCCAGTCGATCGGTTGCAACCCGGCCTGCGCCCGCATCTGCCGCGCACCCCAGACCATTTCCGAATAGATCGACGGCCCCTTGATCTTGCCGGTCAGCCCGTCGACCCGCGCCAGAAGGTCGAAATCGACGAAGCTGTCGTTCAGCGGCGTGATCAGCGTGTCGGCCAGGGTATGGGCCACCTGGCTGAGCCGCGTGTGGCTGCCGGGGCAGTCGATGACGATATAGTCCATCTCGCCGTCCATCGCCTCGATGGCACGGGTCAGGCGCTGGTCCTGCGCGTTCTCGCCCTCGGCCATGCTGGCGGGGTCGACCTCGGGCAGCGGGCGATAGTCGGGGGTGGGAAGATTGAGGCCTGCCTGCGCCAGCCAGGCGCGGCGGTTCTCGATGTAGCGACCGAAGGAGCGTTGCCGCAGGTCGAGGTCCAGCGCGCCGACCTTCTGGCCAAGCCGGGCCAAAGCGGTCGCGACATGCATGCAGGTGGTGGACTTGCCCGAACCGCCCTTCTCGTTCCCGACGACGATGATCCGCGCCATGCTGTTCCCTGTTCCTGTCCCGGCGCTTTCTTATGCGGACGGCAGACGGGGGGAAAGCGGGATTTCGCCGAAGATGAGGAGGCAGAAAAGCAAAAGGGCGCACCTTTCGGCACGCCCCCGGTAATCCGCAGCGGCAGGGATCAGAAGCCCAGGCCGGCGTATTTGTTCTTGAACTTCGACACGCGACCGCCGGTGTCGAGGAGCTTGGCCTGCTGGCCGGTCCAGGCCGGATGCGCCAGCGGGTCGATGTCGAGCGACAGGGTGTCGCCGTCCTTGCCCCAGGTCGAGCGGGTCGTATAGGTCGAGCCGTCGGTCATCTTGACGGTGATCGTGTGGTAGTCCGGGTGGATTTCGGTTTTCATCTCTCCGCTCCTTACTCGGCTTTTTCTTTGTAGTTGGTGACTTCGGCGATCCGGGCCGATTTGCCGCGGCGCGAGCGGAGGTAGTAGAGCTTGGCGCGACGGACCTTGCCGCGACGAACCACCTCGATCGAGTCGATGTTGGTCGAGTAGAGCGGGAACACCCGTTCCACGCCTTCGCCGAAGGAGATCTTGCGGACGGTGAACGAGGCAGCGATGGTGGCGCCCCCCTTGCGGGCGATGCAGACGCCTTCATAGGCCTGTACGCGCGAACGCGAGCCTTCCGTCACCTTGTAGCCGACGCGGACGGTGTCGCCGGCCTTGAAATCGGGGATGGTCTTGCCGAGGGCGGCGATCTGCTCCGCCTCGATCTGCGCGATGAGGTTCATCTCGCGGGTTCCTTTTCTGCCTGCGGTATGTCCGCAGAGGTGATGCCGCGCCAGAGCTTCCGGTCTTCGTCCGGGTCCCCCTTGGTACGCCAAGAAGCCCGCCGCAGGTGGCGCCTGCCTATGTGTGGTCCGCGCCCCCTGCGGTGACCCTGCGGAAGAAGGCAGGCAGGCAAGGGGAATCGGGTCCGATGGGCTGAACGCCCCGGACCGGGCGCGTATAGGGGGAAGGAGGGGTTCGGTCAAGGGGCGGGGCTGCCATGGTGCGTCTGAAGACGCGCCCTACTTTCGCTTCGCCCACAGGTCAGGGCGGCGAGCGCGGGTCAGTTCTTCGGACTGTTCGCGGCGCCATTTCGCGATCTCGCCGTGGTTGCCGGATTGCAGGACAGCGGGGATGTCCTGGCCCTCCCAGGTGGCGGGGCGGGTGTAGTGCGGGTGTTCCAGAAGGCCGTCGGAGAAGCTTTCCTCCTCGGTCGAGGCGGCGTTGCCGAGGACGCCGGGGAGGAGGCGGACGGTGGCATCCAGGACGGCCTGCGCGGCGATCTCGCCGCCGGTCAGGACGAAGTCGCCAAGCGAGACTTCCTCGACCTGGTGGTGGTCGAGAACGCGCTGGTCGACCCCCTCGAACCGGCCGCACAGAAGGGTAATGCCCTCGGCGGCGGCGAAGCGGCGGGCGGTGGCTTGGGTGAACGGCGCGCCGCGTGGGGACAGGTAGACCACGGGCCAGCGGGCGCGGTCGACGGGGGTGCCCTCACGCGCATGGCGGAAGGCGGCGTCAACCACGTCGGGGCGCAGGACCATGCCCGCGCCGCCCCCGGCGGGCGTGTCGTCGACATTGCGGTGCCGACCCTCGCCGAAGGGGCGCAGATCGATGGGGTCAAGATGCCAGAGCCCGAGGTCCAGCGCCTTGCCGGTGAGCGACAGGCCCAGCGTGCCGGGGAAGGCGTCGGGGAAAAGGGTGATGACCTTGGCGTGGAAGGCGCCCTTCACCAGCCGCGGCTCCTCCATCAGGTCGCGGGGTTTCAGGCTGGCACGGACCTGCAGGCGGCCGTGGCTTTTCGGTTTGGCATCGGGGTCGGACATGGGCCGGGATTAGCGCAGAAGCGGGGCTGCGGAAAGCCCCGGCTCAGGCGGTGCGCCGGGTGATGGCCGCAACGGGCGCGGGATCCTGCGCCGCCACCGCCCGGTCTGCCCCGCCAGATGCCGCCTCGACCGACCGGGCCAGCGCCCGCAGGCCATCGGCGAGATCGGCCTGGAGATGGGCGGGCAGGTCCGAATCGGGCGCAGGCTCTGCCTCGGCGGCCTCGATCAGCAGGTCGGGCGGTGGAAAGTCCTCCGCCCGATTCGGAAAGGCCGCGATCAGCGCAATGGCGCGCGGGACGTAGAGCCGCAACAGGTCGAGATTGCCCCCCGCGATGCTGAAGGCGCTGGCCATGCTGCCGGGGACATGACCGGGCGCCACGATTTCGGGTTCCGTGGCCCAGAGCACCAGCGCGCGGCGCAGCGCGGCGTGGCTGCGGTCGGGATGCGCAAGCGCTGCCGTCAGCGCATTCAGCCGCAGGTCGGCGGCGGGCACGTCCAGCGCGGTGGCGACGGCCTGCGTCACCTCGGCATCCGGCGCCGTGTCGGCCAGGTTGAGCAGCGGGATGACCGCGGCGGCGGCCTGCCCGGCGGCGTTGCCGGCATAGGCGAACTCGGCCTCGTCATCCAGGAAGTAGCCCTGGCTGGCGGCCTCGTCCGCATCCCACAGCATCCGGCAGAGCGGGATCGAGACGAAGGACACCGCGAGCGGCAGGACCGGATTGACGCTGAGGGTGCCGATATTGGCAAGCCCGCCGAAACCGCGCCCGACGCCGAAGAGAATGCCGACCAGAAGCACCTGCGACAGGATCTGGGCCAGGGCAGAGAGCCAGGAGCGTCCGGTCAGCCATTCCACGGGGGAGGCGGGCCATTGTTCGGGACGCAGCACCATGAGCCAGACGACGAAGATCGCCGAGAAGGAGGCAACCATGTCCCAGCCGAAGCCGCAGAGCCCGGCGAGAAGAGGGCCGAAATACAGAAGTGCCGTGGCCCCCTTGACCAGGCGCATACGTGTCAGCATGTCACCCCCTTCACTGTCCCCGCGCGCGCCGGGACAGCCCGAAACGCGACTATTCGTCGGAATCTTCCGGCAGGTTCACCACGATGCGGCCCGCTGCCAGATCGACATTGGGCACGATTGCCGTGGTAAAGGGCAAAAGCAGGGCCGATTTATGACGGTTGGTCGATATTTCGAGGATATCGCCCGCGCCATGGTTGTAAATCGCGATGACCTTGCCGATCAGCGCGCCGCCGGGGTCATGGGCGGCAAGGCCGATCAGATCGGCGTGGTAGAACTCGTCGTCCGGCAGGGATGGCAGCCGGTCGCGCGGGACGTGGAGGCTGGTTCCGCGCAGGGCATCGGCCTGTTCCTTGGTCCTGACACCCTCGATCCGCGCCCCGAGACCGCCGGAGACGGGCCGGGTCAGCGTGATATGGAACTGGCGGCTGCCGTCTTCGGTGAAGAGCGGGCCGTAGGTGGCGATGTCGGTGGGCTCGGAGCAGAAGCTCTTCAGCCGGACCTCGCCGGACACGCCGAAGGACCCGGCGATGGCACCGATGCAGATGAGGTCCGGTCCGGTCATGGGCGGGGTCCCGCGCTGGGGAGGGGCGGCACCAAAGGCGGTGCCGCCCTCCGGGTCACAGGGTCACTCGGCAGCCGGTTCGGCAGCGCGGGCGGCCTTCTTGGCGGCGCGCTCGGCCATCGCCTTGCCGGGGGTGCCGGTCTTCGGGTTCGAACGGGCGGCCTTCGGACGGGCACCGGCGGCTTCCAGGAAGCGCGCGACGCGGTCGGTCGGCTGGGCGCCCTGGCTCAGCCAGTGGTTCACGCGCTCCATGTTCATCACCACGCGCTTTTCGTCGTCCTTGGCGAGCAGCGGGTTGTAGGTGCCCAGCTTTTCCAGGAAGCGGCCGTCACGCGGCATCCGCGAGTCGGTGGCGACGATGGAATAGAACGGGCGCTTCTTGGAACCACCGCGCGCAAGACGGATCTTCATAGCCATGATGTTACTCCTATTTGGCTGGTAATGGGGCATGCCCCTGTTATTTCTGTAGTTTCTCGTGATGCCTGATGACTTCGGAGATGATGAAGGTCAGGAATTTCTTGGCAAGGTCGGGGTCGAGGTCGGCCGCGGTTGCCAGTTCGTGAAGCCGCGCCATCTGCCGGGCCTCACGGTCCGGGTCCGAGGGCGGGAGATCGTGTTCGGCCTTGAGCCGACCGACCGCCTGCGTCTGCTTGAAGCGTTCGGCAAGGGTGTAGACCAGGATCGCGTCCAGCCGGTCGATCGACTCGCGATGCTCTTTCAGCAAGGCTGCGGCGCGGGTTGCGGTATCCATCAATCCCCCCTTTTCGACATCTGAACGGTGACCGGGTGCTGCGCGGAACCGGCAGGCCGGTGGACCCAGACCTGCGCATCGTCATGATCGGCGGCGCGGGTTGCGCCCAGACGCTGCACGACACGGACCGACCCGGCGTTCTCCGGGTGGATATAGCTGAGCAGATGCTGCATCCCGAGCCGGGAAAAGGCGTGGTCGCGCAGGGCAAGGGCGGCTTCGGTGGCATAGCCCTGCCCTTCGGCGGCGGGGCGGAGCAGATAGCCAAGCTCGGGTTCCTGATCGCCCGGCTCGAAGCCGACAAGGGCGAAGCCCAGCACCTCGCCGCCCGCCTTCGGCTCGACCGTCCAGAGGCCATGGCCGCGCAGAAGCCAGGTGCCGATGGTGGTGGCAAATTCGGCAAAGGCCTCATCCCGGGTGAAGGGGCCGCCAAGATGGGGACCGGCGGGGCCGCAGAAGATTTCGGCCCAGGCGTCGAAATCGGTGAGCAGGGGCGCGCGCAGGCGCAGGCGGGTGGTCTCGATCACCGGCAACTGGGCCGACAGGGCAGCGGCGAAATCGGCAGCCGGGCCGGGCACCGGGATTTCATGCGGGGCGCGGATCATTGCGGCGCCTCCGGGGCGGGGTGGCGCCAGACATTGATGGTCTTGTCGAAGAACACTGTCTCGCGTTCCGGCGCGGCTCCCAGACGCCGTGCCACGGCCTCGGACTTCGGGTTCGCCGGATCGATGTAGCTGATCAGGGGGGCCAGAGTCAGGCGGGCGTGATAGTCGGCCCGTGCCGCGCGGGCGGCTTCGACACAATAGCCGTGGCCCTCGAAGCCGTCGAACAGGTGCCAGCCAAGCTCCGGCTCGTCCCAGCCATCATGGAACAGCACGCCGACGCGACCGATGAAATCGCCCTTGTGGGTGTCGACCGAGAAGAGCCCGTGACCGCGCAGCGCCCAGAGGCCGATATTGGCCAGAAGCCCGCGCCAGACCAGCTGCCTGTCCCGTTTGCCACCGACGAAAGCGGTGCGGGGGCTTTCGTTGAAGGCCAGCATCGCCGGGAAATCCGCCTCGCGCGGGGCGCGCAAAATCAGACGCTCGGTCGTCAGGGTGGGAATGGGCAGGGGCATCGCGTAGGTCATGCGAGCGCCCTCAGGTCGTGCCGGATCACGACATCGGTTGGGTCATCGCCGGGGGCGTCAACCATGACCCCCCCGAGCCGCAGACCCAATGCGATGGATCGCTGGTTGCCGGGGTCGATGTAGTTGTCGATATGATCCCAGCCGAAGACCTGGGCCGCCCATTCCATCACGGCCCGGGCAGCTTCGGCGGCGATACCGCGGCCTTCGGCCCCATCCACGACAAACCAGCCGAGTTCGGGTTCAGGATAGCCCTCGGGCTGGTAAATCCCGACTTCGCCCAGGTATTGCCCGCTGCCGATGTCATCGACCGAGAACGGCCCGAAGCCCATCAGCGGCCACTGACCCACTTCGGAGGCAAAGAGGCGCCACGCCTCCCGGGCAGTGTAGGGCCCGCCTTCCCACACGGCGCGGTCCGAGGCGTAGAAGGCCAGCCGATGTGCGAAATCCTCATACCGCGGCATGCGCAGCCGCAGCCGCCCGGTCGTGAGGACCGGCGCCGAGGGATGCGCGATATGCTGCGGGCGGGCGATCATTTCTTCTTCATCAGCCCCGACAGGCCCGCAGGCAGGGTGATGCCGCGCGGCAGGCCGCCGAGGCCGGGGGGCAGACCGCCGCCCATGCCACCAAGGCCGCCGCCCTGCTGCATGCCCTTGGCCATTTCGGCAAGCTGATCGGGCGACATCTTCGACGGGTCGGGCATCCCGCCCTTGCCGAGGAACTGCTTGATCATCTGCTTCATCATGCCGCCCTTGCCCATCTTCTTCATCATGTCCGCCATCTGCTTGTGCTGTTTCAGCAGGCGGTTGAGATCGGCAACATCGAGGCCCGCACCGGCGGCGATGCGCTTCTTGCGGCTGGCGGCGAGGAGATCGGGGTTCGCGCGTTCCTTCTTGGTCATCGAATTGATCAGCGCGATCTGGTGGTGCAGCATCTTGTCGTTCATGCCTGCCGCTTCGGCCTGGGCCTGCATCTTGCCCATGCCGGGCATCATGCCCATCAGGCTTTGCATCCCGCCCATCTTCAGCATCTGGTCGAGCTGCATCTTCAGGTCGTTCATGTTGAACAGGCCCTTGGCGAAGCGCTTGGCCATCCGTTCGGCCTGCTCGGCCTCGAAGGTTTCCTGCGCTTTCTCGACCAGGGCCACGATGTCGCCCATGCCCAGGATGCGGCCTGCGACGCGCTCGGCCTCGAAAGGCTCGATGGCATCCATCTTCTCGCCGAGGCCGACGAAGCGGATCGGCTTGCCGGTGATCGCGCGCATCGACAGCGCCGCACCACCCCGACCGTCGCCGTCCATCCGGGTCAGGACGACGCCCGAGATGCCGACCTTGCCGTCGAATTCGGTGGCGACGTTGACCGCGTCCTGCCCGGTCAGGCCATCGACCACCAGCAGCGTTTCGCGCGGCTGGGCGATGTCGCGCACCGCCTGCACTTCGTCCATCAGGACTTCGTCGATGTGCAGACGCCCGGCGGTGTCGAGGAAGACGACGTCATAACCGCCGAGGTTGGCCTGCGTCTTCGCCCGCTTGGCGATCTGGACGGCGGTTTCGCCCTTGACGATGGGCAGCGAGTCGACGCCGATCTGGGTGCCGAGAATCGCCAGCTGCTCCATGGCCGCGGGGCGGTTGGTGTCGAGCGAGGCGAGCAGAACCTTCTTGCCGTTCCGGTCCTTCAGGCGCTTGGCGAGCTTGGCGGTGGTGGTGGTCTTGCCCGAGCCTTGCAAGCCGACCATCAGGATCGTCGCAGGCGGGTTGTCGATCTTCAGTGCTTCCGGTGCATCGTCACCCGCCAGCACCCGGATCAGCTCGTCATGGACGATCTTCACCACCATCTGGCCGGGGGTGATCGACTTGGTGACAGCAGAGCCGGTGGCCTTTTCGGTGACGCGCTTGATGAAGTCTCGGGCGACCGGCAGCGAGACGTCGGCCTCCAGCAGGGCGACACGGACTTCGCGCAGCGCGGTGACGACATCGGCCTCGGTCAGGGCGCCGGCCTTGGTCAGACGGTCGAAGACGCCGCCAAGGCGTTCTGACAGGCTTTCGAACATCGCGTCACCCTTTCGTTCACGTTCGCCCCGATATGGGGCGGCGAAGCCTTGCTGCAAAGCGGAGCGTCACCCGTGGGCGCAGACGCGCTGACGGATGGCGATCCCGGGCAATGCCCAAGGGACCGGAAGCCTTGGCCTCCGGGGAATTGGGGTGGGTTACGCCGAACCGGCGGAGGAGTCAATCACGGCCAGCATGTCGATGGCGAGGGTGGCGCCCGTTAGCCCCGCCACCGGCACCCCGGTCGAGGCGGGGCCGGGCAGCGGAAACCGGGCGTGGCGCACGGAAAGGTTGGCATGAAGATCCTGCGGGTCGGGCCCGCCCCGGTAATGGGTGGTCGCCTTCAGCACGGTCAGGCCGGGGATATCGGGCAGCGCCAGCGCATCCATCGCCTGATGCGCGGCGGCGGCAAGGTCGGGCGCGGTGCCCTGTGCGGAAAGCCAGGCGAAGCGACCGGCCCGGCGCAGGATGGCGCCGCCCGGCGTGGTTTGCGCGACGACAGGATCCGGCGCCAGCGTGAGGATCGCCGAAACGCCGCCCTGCGGCGGCAGAACCCGCGCCGCCGGGTCGGGCAGATGCGAAGCCGGCGGTGGTTCGTCCGAAAACCACTGGGCCGAGAGAAGATGCCCGGCATCGACTTCGGCCAGCAACCGCAGGCCCGAGGCCATGTCCGGCGCCGAGAGGTGCAGCAATGTCAGCGGGCCACCCTCGACGCGTGTCAACCGGGCAGGGCCGTTCTCCGTGGTGGTTCGGCGCGGAGGCGCGGCGGTGGCGTAGATGTCCACCTCGATCCGCATGCCGGGATAGTAGAAATGCGGCAGGCGGATGGGGGCGAGTTCGGCATCGGGAAAGGTTTCGGCGAGAGGGGCAAGCACCTCGGCCGGGTCGTCGCAATCGTGGTAGACCACGAGAAGGGCCGCGTGGTGCGGCTCTGGCAGATGGGCAAGCGCGCCCTGCCCCATCTCGGCCACCTGCGCCGACTGCGCAGCAGCGTTGCCCGGCGCCTGCACCCGCCCCTCAGCATCCAGCGGACACTGACCGCAGGTGACCGCCAGCCCGCCGGTGGCAACCGCAAGCGAGCATGCAACCGGGATCGGCATGTTCCACATCAGGCCCATGGGCAGGTGATGGATCATCGCGGACACTCCATTGGCAGACGAATCATGTCAGGGACGGCAGGTCGGACATGCCTTTCACCGCCTCGCAGCGGGCGATCAGGCCGTCCAGCGTCTCGCGGTCGATCCAGGGGAAGGTTTCCGCCAAGCGGCGGTCGACGGTGGCGGCATGTCTTGTGCCTCGGCGACTGGCCCGTTCGCGTTGCAGGCCGGTGAGGATCCGATCCTGATGCACGGCCGTGTCGTTGTCGAAATGCTGGCTGCGGATATGGGCGGCGAAGCCCGGGTCCGAGACCACGGGCCAGCGGGTCCAGACATTGCCGTGCATCATCTGGAACGGGTTCTTCTGGAAGCCGCCGCCGTTCACCGTTGCAAGCCCGATGGCGGTCAGGAAGCGCTGCTGCATCATCGAGGTGCCGACGGGTTCGGTCGCGCTGGCCGGGAACAGGAAGATGCCGGTCGGGAAGGTGATATGGGTAGAGGGCGACAGGATGCTGCTGATCTCGCGCAGACGGGAGATGTAGTTGACCGACAGCGCATCGTCGTCGTCCAGCCGGAAATGCACCGAATGGCCTCGGCCCTTATGACCCGCCGCCTCGACCACGTACTTGTGGAAGGCGAGATCACCGCGTTCGTGGTGGGAATATTCGACCACCGCGCCGGGCAGACGGGCGGCCAACGTATCCAGGCGCTGCTTGTAGCGGTCCGGCATGACCTTCGAGGACATGATGACGGTGCGGAAATCGCGGTCGGTCTGGTGTATCAGGCTGGGCAGCGTGAGGTTCTCGAACAGGAAGAACCGGCGGGCCATGCGGGTTTCATCATAAAGCCGCGCCAGCGCCGTGCCATCGCTGTCGGGCTGGGTACGGGTGTCGGTGATTCCGTAGAACGAAAACCGGATATGCCCGTAGATCGGCCGCCTGTCGAACACCCCGGACCACTCCCTTTCCTGCTGGCCAGCAAGAGCACCAGACTGGCGCGGCAAGTCAAGCCGGGGCTGCCGTCCGGCTCTTGCGCCCGGGGCGGAAACCGGCTGTTGTGCGCAGACGCACAGGCGGGAGACGAGATGGAGAACTGGGACGAGATCCGCACGGCATTCCAGGTGGCACGGCTGGGCACCGTCTCAGGCGCGGCCGAGGTGTTGGGGGTGCATCATGCCACGGTGATCCGCCATATCGACGCTTTGGAAAAGCGGTTGGGGGTGAAGCTCTTCCAACGCCATGCGCGGGGCTATACGCCGACGGAATCCGGCCGCGACCTGCTGGCCGTGGCGCAGACGACGGAAGAGCAGTTCGCCCATCTGGTCAGCCGGATCAAGGGTCAGGGCGAAAGCGTCTCGGGCGAGCTGGTGGTCACCTCCATCGCCGGGATCGCCGATCTGCTGACGCCGGTGATGGTGGGGTTCCAGGAGAAGTTCCCCGAGGTCCGGGTGCGCTTCCTGACCGACATGCGGGTGTTCCGGCTGGACTATGGCGAGGCACATGTGGCGCTGCGGGCGGGCAACGGGCCGGAGGAGCCGGACAATGTGGTGCAGCCGCTGGTGCGGATGAAGGCCGGTCTCTATGCCGCGCAGACCTACATTGACCGCTTCGGCAAGCCTGCGTCCGAGGCCGAGTTCGCAGGCCATCGCTTCGTCTGCACCGATGCCGAGGTCACGCGCGCGCCGTTCCACCGCTGGCTGCGGGCCACGGTTCATCCCGACCAGATCGCCTATGCCGCGACCGAACCGGCGGCGCTGGAACAGGCGGTGCGGCAGGGGGCGGGGATCGGCTTCATGATGGGCTTTCGGGCCTACGAAGATGCGAACCTCGTCGAGGTGCTGCCGCCGCGGCCCGAATGGGAATCGGCGCTGCGGATCGTCACCCATGTTGACCTGCATCGAACGCGGAAGGTGCAGGCCTTCCTGGCGCATCTGAAGGATGCGGCGAAGGAGTGGAAGTTCTGCACCTGATGCTTTCCGGCCTGTCGCAGCCCGCGCGCGGTCATCTGGCGATGCTGGTCTTCTCGGCGCTGGTCGCCGGGTCCTTCTCTCTTGGGGTTCTGGCCGCGCCACATATCGACCCGGGCGCCCTGTCGGTGGTGCGCTTCGCGCTGGCGGGCGTGCTGGTCGGCATGGCGGCGGTGGCGACGACGGGCATCCCGCGCAGCGCCTGGGTTGCGCCCTGGCGCTATCTGGTGCTGGGCGGGCTGCTGGGCGCCTATTTCGTGCTGATGTTCGAGGGGTTGAAGACGGCCCCGCCGGTCTCGGCGGCGGCGGTCTTCACCTTGACGCCGCTGATGGCGGCAGGGTTCGGCTGGCTGTTCCTGCGGCAGCGGCTGACCGGGCGCATGGTGGTGGCACTGGGGATCGGCGGCGTGGGCGCGCTATGGGTGATCTTCCGCGCCGACCTTGCCGCGCTGAAGGCGATGGCGATCGGACGGGGCGAGGTGATCTATTTCGTCGGCTGCGTGGCCCATGCGGCCTATGCGCCGCTGGTCCGCAAGCTGAACCGGGGCGAGCCGGCGGTGGTCTTCACCTTCGGGATGATGCTGGCCGGGACGGTCCTGCTGGCGCTTTACGCCGGGCCCGCCGTGCTGGTGACCGACTGGGCGGCGCTGCCCTGGGTGGTCTGGGTGACGCTGGTCTATGTCGCGGTGGCGGCGAGCGCGCTGACCTTCGTCCTCCTGCAATATGCCACCCTGAGGCTGCCCGCGGCGAAGGTGATGGCCTATACCTATCTGGTGCCGAGCTGGGTGATCCTTTGGGAAATCGCGCTGCACGGCGCGGTGCCGCCGGGGCTGGTACTGGTGGGCGTCGCGCTGACGGTGCTGGCGCTGGGGTTGCTGTTGAAGGAATAGCGGCTCGTCGTTCCCTTCGTTTCTCATCGCGGGTGACGAGGCGCCGAAGGCGAACGAGGGGCGGTCAGGGGTGGAAATCGCGAAGGCCGTCGGTCAGGTAGCGCTCCGCCAGCTGCAGCGTGCCTTGCGTGTAGGCCGGACCGCCAAGCGCCTGCGCGGTGTCGCTGTCGGCGCGGGTGGAAAGCCAGGCGGTAAGCAGCACCCGGCGCAGGAAGATCAGCGAGGGGATCATCGCGCGGTCTTCCGCGCGCAGCGGGGCAATGCGGGTGTAGCCGTCCACCCAGCGGGCGATGAGGTCCGGCAGGCGCGGGTCGGTCTCATAGAACGACAGGGCGGCGGCGAGGTCGTAGACCCACCAGCTGAACCCGCAATCGTCGAAGTCGAGGACGCTGAGCGTGTCGCCATCCACCATCAGGTTGGCAAGGCGCAGGTCGGCGTGGATCAGGCCGAAGACCTTTGGCCCGGTGCCATAGGCGGTGAGCCGCGCCGCGAGGGCCTCCGTGGCGCGGGACAGCAGCGCCTCGGCCTGCGGGTCAAGCCCCTGCGCCTGCCGCCAGGGACCCCAATGCGGGTGGGGGCCAAGGATGGTCTCCACGTCCCAGCGCTTGCGGGTGAAGCCCGGGGGAGGGGTCCATTTCCGTGCGTGCAGGTGCAGGCGGGCGGTGATCTCGCCCAGCGGCGCGAACCAGCGGGCGAGGTCGTCGCCGGGCTGGAGTTCCTGGCCGGGGATCGGGGCGAATGCGACAAGGAAACGACCGTCCACTTCGGTGACGAGACCCTGCGCGCCGGTGAGGGGGCGGACGGTGTTCAGGCCGGGCAAGTCTTGCAGGGCGCCGAGCCAGGCGAGTTCGGAGGCGATTTCGGCCTTGGTATGATAGCCCTGCCGATGCAGGCGCAGGACCAGCGGCCCGGCCCGCCAGGTCTCGTTTTCCGAACGGTTGAGGAGGGTGAGCGGAGTGTCGGGCGGCAGGCCGTAGACCGGCAGCGCCCGGGCGATCAGATCAGACATCACCGCCCCGGCGGAGGAGGTAGATGTCCATGATCCAGCCGTGCTTGGCGCGATGCTGCGCGCGGGTGGTGAGGATGTGGTCCGCGACTTCCGCGAGGGGGCCATGGATCAGCACCTCCTCGGGCATTCCGACATAGGCGCCCCACCATATCTGCGTGTCGGTAGGATCGAGCGTGGTGAAAGCGCCGCCCTTGTCCAGCATGACGGCGAGGGTGACAGCCCCCTCCGGCCAGCCGTGGTCGCGCAGCTGGCGGCCGGTGGTGATGGTGATGGGCGCGGCGAGGGTGTTCAGCGGAATGGCATGGGCCGCGGTCAGCGCCTGAAGCGAGGTGACGCCGGGGACCACCTTGACCGTCAGGCCTGGCAGCCGGGCGGCGATGCGCAGCGTGCTGTCATAGAGCGAGGGGTCGCCCCAGACCATCAGCGCGACATTGGCGGCGTCGGGATGGTGGGCGGCAATGGTCTCGGCCCAGACTTGGGCGATGGCATCGTGCCAGTCGTTCACCGCGCCAAGGTAATCGTCCTGGTCGGCCCGCTGCGGCACGTCGTATTCGGCGACCGGGACCGGTGCGGTCAGCACCTGGTGCAGGATCTGGCGGCGAAGGTCGGCGAGATCCGACTTCGCTTCGCCCTTGCGGGGGATCAGGATCAGGTCGGCCCCGTTCAGCGCGCGGATGGCTTGGCCGGTGACATGGTCGGGATTGCCGGTGCCGATGCCGATGAGGTGGAGCGTGGTCATATTCGTCTTCCGGGACTGCGGCCCCCGGACAGGGGCCGCAGTCTGGTTAGCGCAGTCAGGCGGACGTGTCAGCCTCTCGGGCCCAGATATAACCCGCCACCCAGCCGAGGACCGCCCAGACGGTGATGCCGATGACCAGAACCCGCGCCGCGAAAGCCCCGGCCACTTCGGGCGGGGCGACGCCGGCAAAGCCTTCCAGCTCGGGCGCGCCGATCACATGCGGCACGGCCAGAAGGACGATGGCCACGGCTGCGGCAAGGAGGCTGCGGCCATAGGCGAGAAGGCCCAGCGCCAGTGCCGTCGCGATGACGGTGCCCCACCACCAGATCTGCCGCTCGCCAAGATCGGCGGCAGGCGTGCCCGGAAGCTCGGGCGCCAGACCCAGCGCCGGGGCCAGCAGGAAGGCGGCGCCACCGGCAAGGCCCCAGAGCAGGCCTTCGCGCGCGGTGATCGTCTTGCCGTAGAGGCTGGCGATGCCGAAACCGGCCACCAGGATCAGCCCGTAGCCCACATAGACCACGCCGTAGAAGATCGTGGTCAAGAGATTGCGGGTGAAGGGCGAAGCCTCGCCCTCGTCGCCGTGGTCATGCGCGGCTTCCGCGCCGTCATGGCTGTGTTCGGCGGCGGCATCGCCCTCTGCGGGGGCGGCCTCTTCCTCGGCCGCGGGAACGCCGGCATAGTGCACCGCCGCGCCAGTTTCATACTCTTCACCGAGGAGAATGAACTCCTGGATGAATGCAAAATGCAGCACGGCCGCCAGCAGCCATGCCACACAGCCAGCGCCGATCGCGCTGGTCAGCAATTTCCGGGTCATGATGCGTCAGGCGTCAGTGGCAGGGGAAGCCGGACGCGTGGCGCACGTCATGCGCCGCATCGTGGATCGTTGCCGAATGCGCGTGGCCGGCGGCGAAGATCAGCGCCACGCCAAGCAGCGCCATGGCGATCAGCGGCACAAGCGCGGCGGTCTTGTCCGAGGCGCGGGTCGAGGAGGTGGTCGTCGTCATCTCATGCTCCTTGCCGTCACACCCGACGGCAGTTCGGGTTACCTCTCGCCTGGCCGGTCTCCTGACTCGCGGGTCGCAGCCTGCTTTCCGCCTTCCCAGTCCCCGAAGGGACCAGTGGCCGATGGAAAGCCGCTCGCCGCATACAGTCGCGGGGGCGGTCGGGTTCAGGGCGCCGTTCACGGTACACCCCTTCCCATTCCCGTTTCAGTCCGGACGCTTTGCGCCATGTTGGACACCATGCCGCTTCAGTTGCCATCAGCCGGGGGCGCGGGTCAAGGCGATTTGCGCCCCTCTCGGGCGGAATGCGACGAGTCAGCCCGGAATACGGGCGATGGCCTTCATCCGCAGGCCACCGATCACTCGCGCATCGGGCAGGTTGCCGTCGGGCGAGGCGGCATAGTGCCGGGCGAAGGTCAGGAGGTCGGGCAGGTCGTCGGCGGTGAGGTCGCCGAAGAGATAGGCGGTCTTGCCGGGCGCGCGGAAGGCGCAGGTCGAGGGACGGGTGCAGCCGGACATGCAGTCGACGGTGGCGACCCGGGCGGTCAGGCCTTCGGCGGTCAGCGCCGTCTGCAGAGGTGTGGCAAAGCCGGAGCGCCCCAGCGCGCAGCTGGCGCAGAGCGTGACGATCACGGCGTCCCCTCGGCCAGCGCACCCAGGATGATCAGGCCGGGGCGGGGCGAACGTTCCTCGGCAAGCTCGCGTGCCAGTTCGGCGATGGTCGAGCGATGGAGGTATTGCTCGGGTGTAGAGACGGCTTCGGCCAGGAGCGCGGGGGTATCGGGCGACAGGCCCGCGGCGACCAGCAGCTGCGCCAGCGCGGGGAAGGTGCGCTTGCCCATGTAGATCACGGTGGTCGCCTGCGGGTCGGCCAGCGCCGGGATGTTCAGGCCGGGCGGCAGGTCGCCGGTCACATCGGCGGCGGTGATGAACTGGATCCGCTGGGCGTGCTGGCGGCGGGTCAGGGGGATGCCCGCGGCGGCGGCGGCGGCGGCGGCCGAGGTCACGCCGGGGATGATCTCGCAGGAAACCCCGGCGGCTCGGACGGCGGTCAGCTCTTCCTCCAGCCGCCCGAAGATGCCGCTGTCGCCCGATTTCAGCCGCACGACATTGGCCCCGGCCAGCGCATAGTCCACCAGCAAGCGGCTGACATGGTCCTGCTTGGGCGAGGCGCGGCCCGCCCGCTTGCCCACGCCCACCATATCCGCGCCGGGCCGCGCCAGCGCCAGGATGGGGCCGGAGGAGAGGTCGTCGTAAAGCACGGCATCGGCGGCGGCCAATGCTTTCACCGCCTTGACGGTCAACAGATCCGGGTCGCCGGGACCAGCGGAGACGAAGGTGACATGGCCCTTGGTGCTGCCGGTCATGATGCGCCCGCGATCAGATGGAAAAAGGTGCCGGTCGATAGCCCGCCCCCCGGCTGGAGTCGAGTGCTGCCGGTCTCCGGCACGGGGTCGCCATTGGCGTCGGTGACATCGGCCAAGGGTGCGTCGGGCTGGGTGACTATCGTGGAATAGTGGAACTCGTGCCCCCGGAGCGCACCGCCCGTGACATGACCGGGAATCGCCTGTCGCAACACAGCGCTGCGGTAGCCGAGGTGCATCTTCCGCTTCTCGTAGCTCGTCACCAGCCCCAGCAGACCGGTCATCGGGTGGCGGATGCCCTCCTTGTCGATGATCGCCTCGCCCATCGCCATGTAGCCCCCGCATTCGCCATGGACGGGCTTCGTTTCGGCAAAGGCCCGGAGCCCGGACCGGAAGCGGTGCGCTTGGGCAAGCGTCGCCCCATGCAGTTCCGGGTAGCCGCCCGGCAGCCAGCAGACATCGGCGGACGGATCGGGGGGCTGGTCTGCCAGCGGCGAGAAGGGGATGACCTCGGCCCCCGCCGCGCGCCAGCCCTGCAACAGATGCGGATAGACGAAGGAAAACGCGGCATCGCGGGCAAGGGCGATGCGCTGGCCGGGGGGCGTGATCCTTGG
This sequence comes from Tabrizicola sp., assembly GCF_036781545.1. Lineage (GTDB taxonomy): Bacteria > Pseudomonadota > Alphaproteobacteria > Rhodobacterales > Rhodobacteraceae > Tabrizicola. Next base: position 24,791 of record NZ_DAIQAT010000012.1, on the reverse strand, counting down.
CGGCGCTGCGGGGGTGGCCGTGCTGGCGGCGGCGGCGATCAGGGCGTCGAGATCGACATTCTCGCGCACAAGCTGGCCGGCGTCGGAGATCAGCGCCTGCAGGGCGGGCTGTTCCTCGGCCTGCACCAGTCCCAGATGGCGTTCCGGCATGGCGATGGCCCCGCGCTTCGGCAGGACGCCCAGCACCGGCAGGCCCGCCTCGGCCATGCCCGCGCGGACCAGCGCCTCGTGCCGGGGCGAGGCGACACGGTTCACGATCACCCCTGCGACCTGCACATCCGACCGGAACCGCGCCAGCCCCAGCGCCACCGCCGCCGCCGTCTGCGCCTGGCCGGAGGCGTCGATCACCAGCACCACCGGCCAGCCCATCAGCGCGGCAAGGTCCGCTCCGGCGCCGGTGCCCGTCGCTCCCTTGCGCGCGACCCCGTCGAAAAGGCCCATCGAGCCTTCCGCCAGCACCAGATCAGACCCCTGCCCCGTGGATGCCAGCCCCGCCAGCATCCCAGGCCCCATCGCCCAGGTGTCGAGGTTCACCGATTCCCGCCCCGACGCGACGCGGTGGAAGGCCGGGTCGATGTAATCCGGCCCGTTCTTGAAGGGCTGCACCACCAACCCCCTGTCCCGCAGCGCGGCCAGAAGCCCCAGCATGACCGTGGTCTTGCCGGTGCCCGAGGCCGGGGCGGCGATGATCAGGCCCGGTGGAGCAGAACGGGGCGTCACCTGCCCGTCCCCGGAAAGCGCGGGTGGGTGCCGACGGGGCGGTAGCGGCGGTCATAGTCCCCGGCGTAGAGGCGGCTTACCTCGAACCCGTCCTGCGCCAGCGCGGGCCCGACGAGGATCAGCGCCGTGCGCTCGACCTCGGGCGGAACGCTGGCGGCAAGCGTGGCAAGGGTCGCCCGGATGATCCGCTGGTCGGGCCATGACGCACGCCAGACCACCGCCACCGGACAGTCGGCCCCGTAATGCGGGGTCAGTTCGGCCACCAGCTTGTCGATCAGGTGGATCGAGAGATGCAGCGCCAGCGTCGCCCCTGTGGCGGCAAAGGCGGGCAGGGTCTCGCGCGCGGGCATCTGCGTCGCCCGGCCTTCGGTGCGGGTCAGCACCACCGATTGCGCCAAGCCGGGCAGCGTCAGTTCTACCCCCAGCGCCGCCGCCGCCGCCGCGAAGGAGGGCACGCCGGGCGTCACGTCATAGGGGATGCCAAGGTCGCGCAGGCGGCGCAGCTGCTCGCCCATCGCGGACCAGACCGAGAGGTCGCCGGAATGGAGCCGCGCCACGTCCTGCCCGGCGGCATGGGCGGTCTGGATTTCCGCGACGATCTCGTCCAGCGACAGCGGCGCGGTGTTCACGATGCGGCAGCCGGGCGGGCAATGCGTGAGCACGCCTTCGGGCACCAGCGAGCCCGCATAAAGACAGACCGGCGAGGCGGCGATCAGATCGCGGCCCCGCAGCGTCAGCAGGTCCGGCGCGCCGGGTCCGGCACCGATGAAATGGACGGTCATCGCTTCTCCTCGCAAGGGCGCACCCCTGCCCTTTCACATTGGCCCAAATATCCCCGCCGGAGGCTCTTCATCCAGACCCCTCCGCAATCGCCGCCGTCGCCGTTCCGTCCGCCGATACCGCTCGCGGTGCCCTCAGGCGCGCGCCCGGCCCCGCTGCGGCCAGCGCAGCCGCCTCGGCCAGCGAGCCGGTGCCGAACAGCGCCTCGATGCGGTCGGAACGGGTGAGCGTCGGGATACCGTGCAGGGCCTCCGCTACCAGCGGCAGGACCGGCAGGTCCAGTGCCTGCGACAGGGGTCGCAATCCCTCGGCCTTCGCTGCCAGTGTCGCCAGATGCGTCACGCCCTCCGGCCCCCCGGCTTTCGCCAGCGCGTCCTGAAGCGCGGCAAGGGTCGCCCCCGACCGAAGCCCGAAGCCCGCAACGATCATCGGGTGGTGCTCCATTGCAGGATCGGCAGGGCGGATTTCCAGCCGCGCTTAGCGCCAAGGGCGGCGGGTTCGGAAAGCTCGATCTTCAGCAGGCTTCCGCCGTGGCGGGAGGACCAGTCCAGCACCAACGCCTCGGTTTCCAGCGTCACGGCGTTCATGACAAGGCGGGTTCCGGGCGGAATCAGGTCCCAGAGCCGGGAGAGCAAATCATGCGAGGCGCCGCCGCCGATGAAGACGGCGTCGGGGGCGGGCAGGCCTTCCAGCCCCTCGGGCGCGCGGGCCTCGTGCAGACGGTGGCGGTGGGCGAGGCCAAAGCTTTCCACATTCCCGCGCGCACGGGCGGCGCGGGTTGGGTCGGCCTCCAGCGCCTCGACGCGGGCGCCCCCGGCGAGGAGCCATTCGATCCCGATGGACCCGGAGCCCGCGCCGATGTCCCAGAGCGTCTCGCCAGGGCGGGGGGCGAGGGCGGAGAGCGTCAGCGCCCGGACGGGACGCTTGGTGAGCTGACCGTCGTGCTGGAAAAGGTCGTCCGGCAGGCCGGAGGCTTGTGGCAGGCCGGGGTCCCGGCCCTCGATGGCAAGGGCGACCGGGGCGGCGATGTCTGGTGGCGGATGGCCGGTTACTTGTCGGATGCGTTCGTGGGGACCGCCGAGGCGTTCAAGAATGGTCAGCCGGGCATTGGGGTGGCCGTTCGCCGTCAGCCAACTGGCAAGGTCACCCACCGCAGCCCCGTCGCGGACCGTGCAGATCGCGCGGACGCCCCGGCCCAGCACGGGGCGCAGGCGGGCGAAGGGCGCGGCGTGGAGGCCGAGGCAGAGCGTCTCCTCCAGCCGCCAGCCAAGCCGGTTGGCCGCCAACTGGAAGGTGGAGGGGGCGGGATGTGAAACCCATTCGCCGGGGGAAAGATGCGCCATCAGGCTGCCGCCTGCACCGAACCAGAACGGGTCACCCGAGGCGAGGACGACAGTGGGCTGGCCGCGGAACGCAAGAACAGAGGTAGGGTCAAAGGGGACAGGCCAAGGGTGTGCCTTTCGTCCGACATCGACATATGCAAGATGTCGCGGGCCGCCAAAAACGGCCACAGACTTCGTGATCGCACGATGGCTTGCGGGCATGAGCGCCGCCAGTCCATCCTCGCCCAGACCGATGATCGTGAGCCAGGGATCAGCCATGCCCCGCATCCTTCTCCTCGGCGGCACCACCGAGGCCGCCCGCATGGCCCGCGCCTTGGCCGAGGCAGGGGCTGATGCGGTCTATTCCTATGCGGGCCGGACCGAGGCTCCGGTCGCGCAGCCGCTGCCCGTCCGCACCGGCGGGTTCGGAGGTGTGGCGGGGCTGGCGGGTTATCTTCGGGCCGAGGGCATCACCCATCTGATCGACGCGACCCACCCTTTCGCGGCGCAGATGAGCCGGAACGCGGTGGCAGCTTGTGCCGCAACCGGCACTCCCCTGATCGCGCTGGAGCGGGAGCCATGGCAGGCCGACAAGGGCGACCTCTGGACCCATGTCCCCGACCTTCCCGCCGCCGTCGCCGCGCTGGGACAGGCCCCGCGCCGGGTGTTCCTGGCGATCGGTCGGCAGAACCTCTCCGCCTTCGCGGCGGCTCCACAGCATCATTACCTGCTGCGGCTGGTCGATCCGCCGACCGAGGCGCTGCCCCTGCCCGATGCCGAGGCGGTCATCGCCCGTGGGCCCTTCACGGTGGAAGGCGACCGGGCGCTTCTGCGGGATCACCGGATCGAGATGATCGTCGCCAAGAACGCCGGCGGCGCGGGGGCCGAGGCCAAGCTGACCGCCGCGCGGGAGCTGGGGCTGCCGGTGGTGCTGATCGACCGGCCACAGGTGCCGGAGCGAAGGGTGGCGCGGACTGTGGCCGAGGTCATGGCCTGGCTGGATCTCTAGGCGAAGGCTCGTCGAGCACTTCGTGCACTCCTCGCAAGCTTCCGAGGAGGACACGAAGTGCGCGACGAGGGGACCCGGATTCATCGCGCGCTCCGGGGAGAATAAACCCAAGGTCCGACCCGGCGGGTGGCGGAGTTTCCCACAATGACCACGGTGCGCATGTCGGCCATCTCGGGCGTGGCTTCGCCCAGCGTGACGGTGACAATGCGTTGCTCGGGGGTGGAGACGGCGCGGGCGAAGGTGATCAGCCGCCCCGGCCCACATTCCTCGCGCAGCACGGCCAGCGCTTTCACGAACCCTTCGGGGCGGCTGGCGGATCGGGGGTTGTAGAAAGCCATAGCGAAATCGGCGCGGGCGGCGTGGCGGAGGCGGGTCTCGATCACCTCCCAGGGCTTCAGGTTGTCGGAGAGGTTGATGCAGCAGAAATCGTGGCCCAGGGGGGCGCCCGCAGCCGCCGCTGCCGCAAGCATCGCGGTGATGCCGGGCAGCACGCGGATGTCGAGCGCCTGCCAGTCCGGGCGGCCCTCCAGCGCCTCGAAGACGGCGGAGGCCATGGCGAAGACGCCGGGGTCGCCTGACGACACCACCACGACGCGCCTGCCTTCAGCGGCCATCTCCAGCGCGGCGCGGGCGCGGTCAAGCTCCACACGGTTGTCGGAGGGGTGAAGCGTCAGGCCCGGTCGCGGCGCGACACGCGCGACATAGGGGATGTAGCCCACCACATCAGTCGCCTGGGACAGGGCCCCCGCGACCTCGGGCGTCACCAGCCGGTCATCCCCCGGCCCGAGGCCCGCGATGGCGAGCCAGCCGCTCACTCCGCGATCTCCGGGCGGCGGCCATGGCCGTGGACGAGGACGATGGCGAAATAGGGACAGTCGTGGTCCTCGACATCGCTGAGGCGGGCAACGCGCTGGCCCGGCATGGTGCCACGCTCCACCAGCCAGGCGCTGTCAAGCCGCCCGGCCCGCTCCAGCGCCCGGCGGACGCGGGGCAGGTTGCGCCCGGTCTTCATGACGACCAGCGCGTCGGCCTGTTCCATGTGCCGGACCAGGTCCTCCTCGGGCAGGGTGCCCATCAGCACGGTCAGCACATCGTCGCCCCAGGTGATCGGCGTGCCGGTGGCATTCCAGCAGCCGGTCATGCCGGTGATGCCGGGGATCACCTCGACCGGAACGCGGCCTTGCAGGCGGGAATGCAGGTGCATGAACGAGCCGTAGAAGAACGGATCGCCCTCGCAAAGGACGAGGACGTCATCCGTGGCAGCCAGCGTGGCGAGGCGGTCGGCCCAGTCGCCGTAGAAATGCGCCAGCGCCTGGGTGTAGTCCGGGCTGTCGAAGGGAAGTTCGGTCGTGACCGGATATTCCATCGGGTATTCGGTGGCGGTCGGGCTCAGCATCCCTTCCACGATCCGCCGCGCCTGGCCCGCCCGGCCCGCCTTGCGGAAATAGGCGACATGGCGGGCCTCGCCGATGGCACGGGCGGCGCGGAGGCTCATCAGGTCGGGGTCGCCGGGGCCGAGGCCCGCACAGATCACGCGGCCCATGGTCATTCCTTCCGGCTGGCGAGGGCGTTGACGGCGGCCACGGTGATCGCCGACCCGCCGAGGCGACCCTGGACGATCAGGCTGGGGACCGGGTGCGCAGCCATCAGCGCGTCCTTCGATTCCGCCGCGCCGACGAAGCCGACCGGGCAGCCGATGATCGCGGCGGGGCGCGGGCAGGCGGGGTCTTCCAGCATGTTCAACAGGTGGAAGAGCGCGGTGGGGGCGTTGCCGATGGCGACGATGGCACCTTGCAAATGCGGGCGCCAGAGTTCCAGCGCGGCGGCGGAGCGGGTGTTTGCCATCTCTTTCGCCAGCGCCGGAACCTGCGGATCGTGCAGGGTGCAGATCACGTCGTTGTTCCGCGGCAGGCGGGCGCGGGTGATGCCCTCGCTGACCATCCGCGCATCGCAGAGGATGGGCGCGCCGTCTTCCAGCGCGGCCCGCGCGGCGATGGCCATGCCGGGGGTGAAGCGGATGTGCGGCGCAAGCTCCACCATTCCGGCGGCGTGGATCATGCGGACGGCGACGATTTCCTCCTCGGGCGTGAAGCGGGCGAGGTCGGCCTCGGCCCGGATCATGGCGAAGCTTTGCAGGTAGATCGCAGCGCCGTCGGTTTCATAAAGGTGGGGCATCGGGGACTTTCAGGTGGTTCAGAATCGCCTGCGGGGTCAGGCCCGTCAGGCTGGGAGTGTCGGAGGCGGAGCCGTTCCGGATCAGGTCATAGCCCTGCCCGGTGGCGGTGAGGGTGAGAGGTGCCGGGCCGGGATGGGCGCAGCCCTTGGCGCAGCCGGAGAGGTGCAGGGTCTGGCCCGCGGCGACATGCGGGGCAAGCTGACGCGCGAGGTGTCTCGTGTCGCCCAAGGCCTGCGGGCAGCCGGGCGCCCCGGTGCAGGCGGTGACGCGAAGAATCGGGTCTGCGGGATCGGTGATCACATTGGGGATCGCCGGAAGGCTGGTCGCGCCCACGAGGAGCAGCATCCGCCAGGGGGTCGGGCGGATTTCATGGCCAAGCGCGGCGAGGGCCTTAAGCGTTTCCGCCCGCATCTGGCCGAAGGCAAGGGCGACGAGGGCGCCGTCCGGGCAGAGGCCGGGGGTCGGCCTTGGCAGCGGCGCAGCGGGGGCAGTGGTGCAGCCAGGAGGGACGATGCCCTTGGCGATGAGCGCGGCCATGCGGCCCCGGCCATTGCTGACGCCCCCGTTGGCGACGAACCATTCGGCCATGGCAATGGCATCGCGGGCGAGGTCGGTGACGGGCTGGCCAAGCGGATGACCCTCGGGGCGCAGGATCGGGCTTCCATCGGCGGCGCGCTCGACACGGATGTCGACCGAGGCGCCGCTGAGGACAGGGCGCGGGCCGGTGTCCAGCGCGAAACCGAACTTGCCGGGAAGGCGCGGCATCTTTGCGAGGGCGGCGGTGAGGGTAGCGGCCAGCAAGTCTGTGTTGTCATGCGCTTGACCGGCGTCGTGCCCCCCACCGCTGACCTGTCCCCTCGAGGGGGAGGGGAGGCGCGGAGTGGTGGCGTCGGTTGCAATAGTCGGCGTGGTCGTCTCCCTCCCTCCCGCGTGGGGGAGGGGTGGGGCGGGGGGACGTTCCGAAGCGAAGGACACGCTGCGGAACGGGGTGACGATCAGGTTCCGCAGCGACTCGGTCTCGATATCCGGGTCGATCAGCCCTTGCGCGCGGAGGTCGTCGATCAGCGGGCCATGGCTGGCCCCGGTCACGCCGCGCAGTTGCAGGTTGGCGCGGGCGGAGAGGTCGATGATGCCATTGCCATGGGCTTCCGCCGCCTGCGCGACAGCCTGCGCCTGCGCGGGTGTCAACCGGCCGAGCGGCGGACGGATGCGGACGACGAGGCCGTCGCCGGATTGCATGGGCCGAAGCGCGCCGGGGCACCAGCCCTTGATCTCCCAGGCGGTCATGCGGAGCGACCTCGGGTCGGGGCGGCTGTTGAATCGAGCGGCTGCGCCGCAAGCCTATGGTCTCGGCCCTGCGCGTGAAGAACGCGCAGAACCTCGGCGGTGCCTCCGGCGGGGATATTTGGACAAATGTGAAAGGCAAAGATCATGCTGCACCATCCAGCCTTGCGGCGATGGAGTTGCGGCGGGTCTGCCAGAGACCGGCGTCGCGCAGGCGGCGGAAGAGGTCTTCCATCGCTTGCAGGGCGGCGGGGTTCTCGCGCGCAAGGAAGTCGCGGACGTCATCGCGGCCGAGCGTCGCCTCGTGGTAGAGGTCGAAAAGATGCGGCGGCACCACCTGCGCGAGATGGGCGAAGGCGGCCATATGGTCGAGCGTGGCGGCAATCTCGGCTCCGCCGCGGAAGCCGTGGTTCATCATGCCTTGCGCCCAGTCGGGGTTGGCGGCGCGGGCGCGGACGACGCGGGCGATCTCCTCGGTCAGCGTCCGGGCATGGGGGCTGTCCGGCCTTGTGGCGTCGAGGTGGTAGAGGGTGGGCTTCGATCCGCCCAACTTCGCCACGGCCGCGGCGAAGCCCGCCTCGTGCGCGGCATAGTCGGCGGCGATCAGGACATCGGTTTCCGGCAGGTCCTGGGCGTGGACGAAGGCTTCCGCCGACAGGACACGGGTCTCCAGCGCGGCGCGCGCCTCGGTCGACTGGCCGTCGGGGCCGATGGCCCAGCTTGAGGCGTCGAGCCAGGCTTCTCCGGCCGCTTGTCGGGCGTCCTCGGTGAAGCTGTCGGCGGCGGTGCCCATGCCCAACCCGTAGAGGCCGGGTTTCGGGCCGAAAACCCGCGCCAGCCGGGTGGTGTAGGGGTTGTCCTCCGGGCTTTCGTCACGGCTGGCCAGCGCCTCGGCCCCCGCCTCGAAGAGTTGCGCAAGGCCGGGGAAGACGTCGCGGAAGAGGCCCGAGACGCGGAGGGTGACATCGATCCGCGGCCGCCCCAGCAGGGCAAGCGGCAGCACCTCGAAACCGGAGACGCGGGCGGACCCCTCGTCCCAGGTCGGCGCGAGGCCCGCGAGGTGCAGCGCCATGGCGAATTCCTCGCCCGCCGTGCGCATGGTGGCGCTGCCCCAGAGATCGACCACCAGCCCGCGCGGGTAGTCGCCATGGTCCTGCAGGTGGCGGCGCACCAGTTCCTCGGCCAGCTTCACCCCCTGCGCTTGGGCATTGCGCGAGGGAACGGCGCGCGGGTCGACAGAGAACAGGTTCCGCCCTGTGGGCAGCACGTCGCTGCGGCCGCGGTTGGGAGACCCCGCAGGCCCGGGGGCGACCTTCTGGCCGTTCAGCGCGGTGAGCAGCCCCGCACGTTCGCCCTCGCCATTGCCGAAGACATGCAGGCCGTGGCCAAACTGGCTTTCCTTCAGGTCGCAGACGAAGCGGTCGATCCGGGTGATCGCCTCGGCGGGGGTGGCGTTGGCAGACAGCCCAAGGTCGGCGGCGACGCCCGACGCGGCGGCCTCGTCACGGATGCTGGCGATCAACCGGCCGCGGCGGGCGGGGTCCAACCCGTCGGCGGTGGAATATTCATCCAGCAGGCGTTCAAGACGGAGGAGTTCCGCCGGCACCGCGCTGGCCTGCATCGGCGGCGGCAGGTGGCCCAGCGTCACCGCCCCGATCCGGCGCTTGGCTTGCGCGGCCTCGCCCGGGTCGTTGACGATGAAGGGATAGATGACCGGCAGCGGGCCGATCAATGCCTCGGGCCAGCAGGTCTCTGACAGGGCCACGGATTTGCCGGGCAGCCATTCCAGCGTGCCATGCGCGCCCATGTGGACCAGGGCGTGCAGCCCCTGCGACCGAAGCCAGAGATAGAAGGCGACATAGGCATGGCGCGGGGTGCGGGAGAGGTCGTGGTAGTCGCTGTCCCGCGTCTGGACCTCGCCGCGTTCGGGCTGCAGGGCAACAAGGACATGGCCGCGCCGGGTGGCGGGGAAGTGGAAGGCGCCATCCTTGACCACAGGGTCGGCGGCGGGGTCGCCCCAGGCTTCGGCGAGGTCCCGGTGCAGCGTCTCGGGCAGGGTTTCCAGCGCAGAAAGATAGTCGGTCAGCGGCCAAGCCAGGGTTTCGGCCAGCGCCCCTGGCAGGGGCGTGCCTTCGACGGTGCCGTAGCCCTCGGCGGCGAGGGTGGCAAGAAGCGCCTCGGTCGAGGCCAGGGCGTCGAGGCCGACCGCATGGGCCATCTGGTGCGCCCGGCCGGGATAGGTAGAGAGGATGACCGCCAGCTGGCGCCCGGCGGCGGGGGTGGCGGCAAGGCGGTGCCAGTGGTTCACCCGCTGGACCACAGCCTGGATACGGTCTGCGTCGGGGTGATGGGCGAAGCGGGAGAATTGCAGATCAGGATGGCGCTTGCCGGGGCTCTTGTGGCTGATCAGGCCCGCGAGGATACGGCCGTCCACTTCGGGCAGGACGACATGCATGGCGAGGTCGGCAGGCGACAGGCCCCGGTCCGACGCCAGCCAGTCACGGCGGCGGGCACCGGAAAGGGCGACCTGGAACACCGGGCAGGAGGCCGCGTCGAAAGGGGTCTGGCCGTCGTCGGACCGGGCGGAGAAGGCGGTGGCGTTGATCACCGCGACAGGCGGGTGCTGCGACAGATGCGCGGTCAGCCAGTCGGCCACGCCGGGGGCCTTGAGGCTGGGAGCGAAGGCGCCATGGGCGGAGAACCCCTCTGCGCGCAGCGCATGGATCAGCGCGTCGATCGGGGCGGTGTCGCCGGAGGTCAGGTAGCTGCGGTAGAAGGTGACGAGGACGGGGCCTTTGTCCGGCTGCCCCCCACCCCCATCCCCTCCCCACGTGGGGGGAGGGGAGGCGCGGGTTGCGGCGTTGCTATCGTTCTGCCCTGCCGATCCGCAGGAACCCCGTCCCGGGCTTGACTCGGGACCTCGTCCTACCAAGGGAGCGCCGGTGTCGGGAAGAGGTCCCGGGTCAAGCCCGGGACGGGGTTGCCCTGCATCCGGCGCGGGAATCACCCCCTTCTCCGGATCGTAGAACCCCATCTGCGGCACGGTCTTGTCGCCCACCACAGGCGGCACATAGAGGCCCGCCGCCAGCGCCAGCTGCGCCAGCGCGGCATGGGCGGCGACCGCCCCGCCCTCGTCGCACAGCGCCTGCAACCGGCGAAGGGTAGAGACCGGCAGCGTCGAAAGCTGGTCCAGCCTTTCGTCCGGCCTGCCGTCAGCGGGCAGCACCGCCAGCGCCGTGCCATTGCGGCGGGCAAGATCCTGCAGCGTGGCCAAACCGTAGGGCCAGTAGGCCTCGCCCCCGATCAGACGGACGAGAATGGCCTTCGCGCCGGAAAGCGTGCGCTCGGCATAGGTGTCGACCGAAACGGGGTGCTTGAGCGCGACGATATTGGCAAGCCGCAGGGTGGGGCTTTGCCCCGCCGTGCCTTCGGTGGGTTGCACCCCGACCCTGCGCATCCGTTCGTAGCCCGCCGCGAAAGCACCGAGGTCACTGTCCGAGAAGGACAGCACCACCAGATCGGCCGGGTCCTGGCCCAGGTCGAACGGGGTCTCGGTTTCTTCCAGCCCATGGCTTTCGCGGAAGACGACATGCATCGGTCAGGCTCCCGACCGTAGGATGGGCCAGCTCCCCCACCCCAGCCCTCTCCCAAGAAGGGGCGAGGGAGACTCCAAACGGCCAAGGGTGGTGCGGAGCCGCGTCACGGATCAGACCCCCAGCACCTTGCGGATCGCGGCTTCATCGATGTCGTCGTGCTCGGCGATGACCACCAGCTGCGACCGGCGCGGCTCCTGCCCCCAGGGGCGGTCGTATTGCGTCCGGACACGGGCACCCACCGCCTGAACCAGCAGGCGCAAGGGCTTGCCTGCGACGGCGACATGACCCTTGACGCGAAGGATGTTCAGCTCTTGCGCGAGGCGCTGGATGGCGGCGGACAGCGTCTCGGGATCGGCCTGCTCGGGCAGGTCGATCACCACCGAGTCGAAATCGTCATGCTCGTGGTCATCGGCCCCGTCATGATGCGAGGGGCGCGAAGCGAGGTCGTCCTCGGCGGCGGCGGCAAGGCCCAGCACCACGCGCGGGTCGATCACGCCTTCGGTCATCGGCAGCATCGGGACCGGGCGGTTCAGCTCGGCGGTGATGACCTCCTTGGCGGCCGCGAGGCCCGCATCCCCGGCGAGATCGGCCTTCGACAGAAGGATCAGGTCGGCGCAAAGGATCTGGTCCTCGAACACCTCGCTGAGCGGGGTTTCATGGTCCAGCGAGGGATCGGCGGCGCGTTGCGCCTCGACCGCGTCGACGTCGGGGGCAAAACGCCCCGCCGCCACCGCCTCGGCATCGGCAAGGGCGATCACGCCGTCCACCGTGATGCGGCTGCGGATCGCCGGCCAGTCGAAGGCCTTCAGCAGCGGCTTCGGCAGGGCAAGGCCCGAGGTCTCGATCAGGATATGGTCGGGGCGCTGCGGCATGGCCATCAGGCTTTCGATGGTCGGGATGAAATCGTCGGCCACGGTGCAGCAGATGCAGCCGTTGGCAAGCTCGACGATGTTCTCGACCGGGCAATTCTCGTCGGCGCAGGATTTCAGGATGTCGCCGTCCACCCCCACGGTGCCGAATTCGTTGACCAGAATCGCCAGGCGCTTGCCCTGCGGGTTCTGCATCAGATGGCGGATCAGCGTGGTCTTGCCCGAGCCCAGGAAGCCGGTGATCACGGTCACGGGGATTTTGGTCAGGTCGGTCATTCGGCGGCCTCCTCTAGGGGCGGATGGGGCGGGATGCGGGCGATGCTCTGCTTGCGGAAGACGGTGGGGCGGTCGCGCCAGGGGACGATGCCGTCCGCCGTGGCCGCGTATTTCCCCGCGCCTTCCAGGATCGCGGGGACGTCGTCAAGGGTCAGGCGGCCGTAGACATAGGACCAGGCGCCGGGCTTCGTCAGGGAAACCGCGCAGCCGGTGTTGCAGGCCGACAGGCATTCGACGCCGACGATGCGCACCCCTTCGGGCGGGCCCGCATGCTTCAGGGCGGCATAGAGCCGCAGGCCGGTGGGCAGCTCGCCCTCGGGCACTGGCAGACCGGCCTTGCAGGTGGTGCAGACGTAGAGGGTCGCGCCCATCGAAGCCTTCCAATGGCGTGGGGGGAGCAGGGCCAGAGCGGGCGCTTTCGCCCATCCCCCGGTCGCGGCACACCCCGTCCGCCGGTTCATCCTCTTGCGCGGGCAGGTCTCCCGGCTTGCGGATACTGGACGCCGAAAGTCTGGGCCCACCGGCCCCCGCCTTCCCGACCCTGCGGTCAGTGGCCTTGGGACCTCTCCGGTCACGGTCGCGGGGGCGGCTGCCTGCAGGGATTTCCACCCCTGTCGCATTCCCTCTTCGCCTGTCATAAACAGGAACCAGCGCCCGCCCACCTGAGGCAAGCACCCCCCCGTTGTCAAGGACACGACCGACCATGACCGAGACTGTTGCGACACCCGAGACCGACGATCTGGCCCGCCACGCCCATAAGATGGCGAAGAAGAAGGCCGCGCGGGACAAGATCATGGCGGGGAAGGAGGGTGAGAAGGGGTTGATCATCGTCCACACCGGGGCGGGCAAGGGGAAGTCGTCCAGCGGCTTCGGGATGATCCTGCGCTCGATCGCCCATGGGATGCCCTGCGCGGTGGTGCAGTTCATCAAGGGGGCCTGGGATACCGGTGAGCGGCGGCTGATCACCGGGCATTTCAGCGACCTCTGCCAGTTCTATTCGATGGGCGAGGGCTTCACCTGGGAGACGCAGGACAAGACCCGCGACATCGCTGCCGCAAGGGCGGGGTGGGAGAAGGCGAAGGAGCTGATCCGGAACCCGGAGATCAGGATGGTGTTGTTGGACGAGATCAACATCGCGCTGCGGTACGACTATCTGGATCTGGGTGAGGTGCTGGACTTCCTGAAGGCCGAGAAGCCGCCCCTGACCCATGTCGTCCTGACCGGGCGGAATGCGAAGGAAGAGCTGATCGAGGCCGCCGATCTGGTGACGGAGATGACCTTGGTCAAGCATCCGTTCCGGTCCGGCATCAAGGGCCAGCCGGGGGTGGAGTTCTAGGGGCTGCCCGCGCGCGGGCAGCTTTCTGGTCTAAACGGAATCAAGGGCTTGCCTGCGGACGTTAACGCTTTGGCAAGGATTGCAACGGGAGGGAAGAGGATGCGGAAAACGGGTCTGGCGATGCTGGCGGCGGTTCTGGCGATGACTGTCGCGGGATGCGCGCCGCTGCTGGTGGGCGGCGCGGCGGCCGTGGTGGCCGACGAGGTGGTCGAGCAGGACAAGGGCGGCGACGGGCTGTTCTGACGGAGAGTCGGGCTGAAGCCCGACCTACAGGTCATGCGCGACTTGAAAGCGTCGCGAGGAAGGCGCCGAGGTGGATGAGGCCCACGGGCCAGAGTCCCAGGTTGGCCGCATTGCCCATATGGCCGGACGGACCCATGTCGACCAGTGTAGCCCTCCAGCCGGCGGCGAAGAGCTGGGCGCGGTCGAAGGCAACATAGGGGTCGTTGCGGCTGGCCAGGACCATCGCGGGGAACGGCAGGGGCTCCAACACCATCGGGGCGAAACCGCTGTCCGCGGCCTCGGGCCAGATGTCGGCGGGGCCGCGGTCGGAAGGGGCGACCATGAAGGCGCCCGCGATGCGCGAGGTATCCTCCGTCCGCGCCCAATGCATGATAAGCGAGGTCCCGAGGCTGTGGGCGATCAGCACGACGGGCCGCCGGGCGCGGGCGACATGGTCGTCAAGCCGCGCCGCCCAGGGGCCGAACTTCGGCGAGACCCAGTCGTCCTGCTGGACCCGCGTCATGTTGGGAAGCGCCGCCTGCCAATGGCTTTGCCAATGCTCCGGCCCGGCATTGTCGCGGCAGGGCAGAAGCAGGAAGTCGAAGGACTGCAGGAGGTCTGGCATCTTGGTGGCAACCCGTGGGCATCGGCGCGGGAAAGTGTAGGCCGGAACGGCCGACGGACGAAAGGTCCGGGGAGGCGCGGGTTGTTCGTCCTGACTGCCGTGGGAGCCCCCGCCCCTACCCCTTCCCACGAGGGGGAGGGAGGCCTTTTGGAAAGGGCTGGTCTTGAAGCGGCAAGAGGGTGTTTCGCCCGGGTCCGCCGGGACTGGCGATGATCCCGACGGCGGGCGGCGCTTGAGCATTTTCGCCAAGAGGAAGGGCTATTTTGGTGGAAACATCCGGTAATAGAGCCAGTCGGGCATGAACTGGCTGCCCCGGAAGAGCCATGAGAAGAGCGTCGGGAAGCTGGTCTTGAAGCCGCCCCGGGCCATGTGGCGGAACAGAATTTCGGCGGTGGCTTCGGGCTCCAGAATGAAGGGCATCGCGAAGTCGTTCTTCTCGGTCAGCCGGGTGCGGATGAAGCCGGGATTGGCGAGTTGCACGGTGACGCCGGTCTTGCGCAGATCGGCGTAAAGCGATTCGGCCAGCACCATGGTTCCGGCCTTCGATGCGGCGTAGCCGATCGCGCCGGGCAAGCCGCGGAAGCCGGAGAGCGAGCCGGTGATGACGATATGGCCCCGGTTGCGGGCGACCATGGGCGGAAGCGCCACCCCGAGAGTGCGGACGAGGCCGGTGAAGTTGATGTCGGCCATGGCCTCGGCGGCCTTCGCGTCCCAGTCCTGCGCGCGCATCGGCTGGTAGACGGCGGCGAGGAAGACCATGCCGTCGAGGTTCGGCAGCTGCGTGGCGGCGGCGGTGACGCTGTCGGTGGAGGAAACATCCAGCGGCAGGATGGTGGCGGGGCCGGGCAGGCTGGCGGCGGCTTGCTTTAGCGCCTCGGCCCTGCGGGCGGAGAGCACGAGGTGGACCCCGGCGGCGCTGAGCTTCCGGGCGAGCGCGAGACCCAGGCCCTCGGACGCGCCGACCAGCCAGTAGGTCTTGCCGCGGAAGTCCCTCATCACGAGACGTCTTCGGCGGGGGGCGCCGGGCGATGGTTGAACCCGACCCGCTTCAGCCAGAGCTTCAGCGCCTGCCAGTGGATCAGCGCCAGCACGCGACGCGAGCCGAAGGGGCGGCGGAGGGTGCTGGCGAGGATGCCCCGGTTGGTGAGGGGCAGGCAGGGGCCGATCAGGTTGGTGAAAAGCCCGCCTCCCGGCGTGGTGTAGTCGATCCAGATGCCGATCCTGCCGGGCCGGAGGTCGAAGCGGAAGTCGTAGGTTCCGGCGACCGGCTGGAAGGGCGAGACGTGGAAGATCTTCTGCGCGCGGATGGTGTCCTCACGGGTGATGGGCGCGCGGTCGGGGCGGTGGCAGAGATAGGAATGGCGGTCCCCGTAGGTGTTCGTCACCTCGGCGATGACGGCGCGGAGTTGGCCTGTGGCATCATGCGCCAGCCAGAAGCTGACCGGGTTGAAGACATGGCCCAGAAGGCGCGGCTGGGCGAGGAGGCGCAGGCGGTCGGCGGGAAGCTGGTGGTCGGCCAGCACCTCGCGCGCCCAGTCCGCGCCACGCCCCTGCCCCGGCGGGCCGCCGTGGTCGGCGTCCTGCAGCGACATGAGGTTGCGGCGGTTGCGGGAGAAGAGGGCGGGGCCTTCCGCCTGATCGGGGTCGAGCAGCAGGTAGTCCACCGAATAGCGGAAGGCGTTCCGGACTGCGCCCTTGCGGCCGTGAAAGGTTTCCGCCGGGATGCGCTGAACGGTGGGATCAAGGCCGGGCATCACGCCACCAGCCGCAGGGATTGGCGTTCCGCCATGGCGTCGACAACCTCCACCGCCGAGGCGAAGCCGTCCTCGTGGAAGCCGTTCCGCATCCAGGCACCGCAAAACCAGGTATTGCGGGAGCCGTTCATCGCCCGGAGCCGGTCCTGCGCGGCGAAGGCGGCCACATCGAAGACCGGGTGGTGGAAGGTGGTGAGGTCGTGGATCAACTCATCGCGGATCGGCCGCGTGGAGTTGAGCGTGACGAAAAGCGGGTCGTCCTGCGGGATCGGTTGCAGCGAGTTCATCCAGTAGGTCAGGTCGATCCGGTCGCCGGGACCGGAGGCGGGCTCGACATAGGACCAGGAGGACCAGACCTTGCGCGACCGCGGCATGAGCGCGGGGTCGGCGTGCAGCACGGCTTCGTTGGGCTGGAAGCGGATCGCCGACAAGGCTGAGGTTTCGGCGGGGGTGGCGTCGGGCAGAAGGCGCAGGGTGATGTCGGAATGGGTGGCGAAGACGACGTCGTCGAAAAGCTCGGGTTCGCAGCCATGGGCGCGGAGGAAGACCGACCCGGCCTCGCGCCGGACCGAGGCGACGGGGGTGGCGGTGCGGATATCCACCCCCTGCGCGGCCATCGCGGCTTGCAGTCGGCGGACATATTCGACGGAGCCGCCCTTCACGGTGAACCACTGGTGCTGGCCAGTGATGTCCATCAGCGCGTGGTTGCGGAAGAAGCGGACCAGCGCCTGCGCCGGGAAGTCGAGAATGCCGGCGGTGGGGGTGGACCAGATCGCGCCGGAAAAGGGGGTGATGTAATGGTCGCGGAACCAGGGGCCGGTGCCGAGGCGGGAAAGCAGGTCGGCGATGGTCATGGTGGGGTCGCTGGCCAGGGCCTCGGCGTTGCGGTTGAAGTGGAGGATGTCGGAAAGCATCCGCAGGAAGCGGGGCGAGAAGGCGTTCCGCCGCTGGGCGAAGAGCGTGTCGATGGAAGCGAGGCCGTATTCCATCGCCCCGCCGCGGATCGAGGCGCCGAAGGACATGGCGCTGGTCGTGACGGGGACATTCAGCCGGTCGAAGAGCCGGGTGAGGTGCGGGTAATTCACCCGGTTGAAGACGATGAAGCCGGTATCGACCGGCTGGTCGCGGCGTTTCCCCGCGAGGACGGTGCGGGCATGGCCGCCAAGGCGGGGTTCGGCTTCGTAGACGACGACGGAATGTCGCTCGGCCAAGAGATGCGCGGCGGCCATGCCGGAGATGCCGCCGCCGATGACGGCGATGCGGCGGGGGGCGGGGCCGAGGTTCTCGAAGGGCATGTCAGGTTCCCGTGCTGGACTTTCACGCATTACGCGCCGGGGGGCCTGGCGGATCAGTTCTGGCGCATCGGCAGAGATACGGGCGGAGGGGTGGGAAAGTTTCGGGGCAGGTGATCCGGTCCGGTCTTGCCCGCGTAACGAATGCCATGATGCTAGATGCCAGCAGAGCCGCTATGACGGAGGAAGCCGGGCCGTTCCTGTGGATGGCGCCCGCGAAGGTCGGAGCGCGGCGGAAAAGGAAAGCACCGTTGGCGAAGGCGGACAACGAGACGGATTGGGCGGGCCTTCTGGCGAAGGTGCGCGATGACCGGGACCGGGCGGCCTTTGCGGCCTTGTTCCGGCATTTCGCGCCGCGGGTGAAGGCTTTCCTGATGAAGTCGGGCGCGGGGGCGGCCTTGGCCGAGGAATGCGCGCAGGATGTGATGGCTGTGCTGTGGCAGAAGGCGCATCTCTTCGACCCCGGGCGGGCCAGCGTGGCAACCTGGGTCTACACCATCGCCCGCAACCGGCGGATCGACGTGCTGCGAAAGGCCCGCCGGGCCGAGCCGGAAGAGCTGGACTGGGGGCCGGAGCCCGCGCCCGACCAGGCCGAGGCGCTGGCGGCGCAGGAAGAGACGGAGCGGCTGGTCCGCGCGCTGGGGGCGCTGCCCACCCCGCAACGGACATTGATCGAGCGCGCCTTCTACGGCGACCTCTCGCACAGCGAGATCGCGGCCGAGACGGGGCTGCCGCTGGGGACGATCAAATCACGGATACGGCTGGCGCTGGAGAAGCTGCGCCGCCAGATGGGTTGAGGGACCGAGGACGCGAATGACGATACGCCACCATCTTTCGGACCAGCTGCTGATGGCCTATGCGGCCGGTCAGCTGCCCGAAGCCTTCAGCCTGGTCGTGGCCACGCATCTGTCGCTCTGCGACGACTGCCGGGCGCAAGCGGGGTCCTTCGACGCGGTGGGGGGCGCGCTTCTGGAAGAGGCCGGGGAGACGGCGATGGGCGAGGATGCCCTGGCGCAGACTCTGGCGCGGATCGAGGGCCTGCCGCAGGGAAGGTCCGGAGCGCCGAAACCGGCGGGCATCTTTCCCGCGCCGCTGGCCGCGTATGTGGGCGGCGGCCCCGATGCGGTGCGCTGGCGGCGGGTGGGCGGGGGCGTCAGACAGGCGATCCTCTCCACTGGTGGGAGCGCGACGGCGCGGCTGCTGTATATCCCGGCGGGGAGGGCCGTGCCCGACCACGGCCATCAAGGGATGGAGCTGACGCTGGTCCTGCAAGGCGCCTTCGCCGATGAGGATCAGAGCTTTGCCCGCGGCGACGTGGAGATTTCGGATGAGACCGTCGAGCATACGCCGACGGTTCTTGCCGGACAGGATTGCATCTGCCTTGCGGCGACCGATGCTCCGCTGCGGTTCCGGGGGCTGATCCCGCGGCTGGCACAGCCTTTCCTGCGGATTTGAGAAGCGTCGGACCGACTGGCGGGTGCGCTTGGTCGGTTGGTCGCAGCCCAAGAATTTTCTAGAAAATTCTCGGATTTATCTATCCATGGCGTAGTCCCGCCTGTCTATTCCTCGAAATACCGGACCACGATTGCGCGACCCTCGCCGGTCAGGCTTGCCGGTCCGCTGGTCAGGATCAGATCATCCGGGGCCATGGACTGATCGTTCACCCGGCACGGGCCGAGAGCGTAGAACGCCAGTCGTCCCTCTCCATCGAACCTGTCGTTCTGCGCCACGACCACTTCGGGGCGGGGCAGATGGCGGGCGGTCATCACGTTGAAATCGTCGCTTTGACGACCGCCGGTTTCGCTGGCCATGACCTGCACATCGCCGGGGAAGGCGACCGAGACCAGCGGGTCGCAGCGGAGATCCAGGCCCGGCCCGCTCAACCTGAAGCCGGGACCGGAGAGGACGGTCAGGTTCCGCTCGATGCCGGGGAAGAGCGAGAAGGGGCCGTCCTCGACCACGCTGGCCCGCGACAGTCGGAGGAGCGTGGCGCCGCTGGCGGGGTCGCGGAGGTGCAGCAATTCGACAGTCGTGCCGCGCCCGTTCTTCCACGGCTGGCGGATATAGTCCTTGGCGGTGAGATGGATCATGGGTGTCCTATGGCTCGGCGGCCCCTGAAAAGCCGGCAGCCGCGACGGTGATGTTCCGCGATCTGGGCGAGCGGGACAAGGTGGGCATCCGGCGCGATCCTGTGCGATTGGGAGGGGAACCGTGAGAATCTCGATGCCGACGGCGAAGTCCTCTGCCCCCCTCCCGGGCTTGACCCGGGACCTCGTGTTCAACGGGTGCGGCGCTTGGGGGAAGGAGGACAACTTGTGGGAAAACGAGGTCCCGGGTCAAGCCCGGGACGGGGATCGTTCCCGCAGCGCGGCAAGCAACTCCTCCACCAGCAGGTCGATATCGGCCCGGTCGGTGGCGTGGTTGCTGATCGAACAGCGGATGATCTTGCGCCCGCGCCAGAGCCCGTGACTGGGGTAGACGCGGCCTCTGGTCTGGATGCGGTCCAGCACCCTTTGCGTCGTGGCATCGTCGGCGCAGGCCAGCGCGACCTGATTGCTGACGACCTCGTTCAACACGGTGATCCCCGGCTCACGCGCAAGCCGGTCGGCCAGATACCGGGCGAGCGCACAATGGCGGGCGATCATGTCGCGCACCCCTGACGCGCCGAGGTGGCGCAGGATGGCATAGCTTGGCACCCCGCGGGCGCGGCGGCTGAGTTCCAGAGTGGAATCGCTCGGCTCCCAGGTCTTGCCGGGCTCTGGCAGATAGGCGCCGCGCGCGGTCATCGCGTCTACCAGCGCCGCCCGGTCGCGGGTGATGGAAAGGCCCGCGTCATAGGGGGCGTTCAGCCATTTGTGCAGGTCGACCGCCCAGCTGTCGGCGGCCTCCACCCCTTTCAGCCGGTCACGCAGGCCGGGGACGGCGTGGAGCCAAAGGCCGAACGCGCCGTCGACATGCGCCCAGCCGTGGTGGCGGTGGATCACAGGGATGGCTTCGGCAAAAGGGTCGGAAGCGCCGGTGTTGATCTGTCCTGCCTGCAAGACGACGAGCGGCGGGTTGGGGCAAGCGGTCAGCGCCCGCTCCAGCGCATCCAGCCGGATGCGGCCCTGATCGTCGGTCTCCAGCCGGATCGCACGACCCGGGCCGAACCCGGCATAGCGCAGCGCGGCGACGGGCGCGGAATGGGCGTCGGCATTGATCAGCACCGGGATTTCCGGCGCGCCGAAGAGGCCCCGCTCGCCCGCATCCCAGCCCTGCCGGGCGAGGAGGGCATCGCGCGCTGCCATGATCCCTTGAGTGTTGGCCAGAGTCGCGCCGGTGACGATACCGACGCCGCAGTCGGCAGGCAGGCCGAGAAGATCGAGGCACCAGCGGCACACGGTTTGCTCGATCACCGCGACGGCGGGGCTTTCCCAGGAGGAGGCGGCATTCTGGCCCCAGGACGAGACCAGGAAATCCGCCGCCGTGCCGACCGGCATCGACCCGCCGATGACATAGCCGAAGAAG
Organism: Tabrizicola sp.; assembly: GCF_036781545.1. GTDB lineage: Bacteria > Pseudomonadota > Alphaproteobacteria > Rhodobacterales > Rhodobacteraceae > Tabrizicola. The sequence continues at coordinate 4,023 of NZ_DAIQAT010000012.1, read as the reverse complement.
CGCGGCGAGGGATGGGGATGGATGCCGTCGGCGGCGTCCCGCACCAGCGCTTCGATGACGGAGGCGGCTGGTTCGCCCGTCTCGGGCAGCGGGCCGTCGAAGCGGCCGACCAGATCGGCCGGGCGCAGCTTGGGGCGGGCCGCGCCACCGTCAACGCCGTCGCGAAAGGCGATGGCATGGTGCGCCGCGGCCTGCATCGCCTGCCGTCCGTCGGGATCGAAGGCAGTACGCTCTTGGGCAAGGAACGGATCGTGCTGGGTGGTCATGGCCGGGTCCTCCTCCGCCATGCAGACCAGCTTGCGCCTTTCCGGCGGATCGGTCGAGTCACTCTGCCGCGGTCGGGCCGATGACCTTTGGCGCCGCGTCCGGGGCCAGTTCCTCGAAGTCGAAATTGTCCAGCCGCCGGGCGCGCTTGGTGGCCTTTTCGGAGGAAATCTTGATCTCCTCGATATCCTTCGCCGCCTGGCCGAAGTGGCGGTCGAGGTTTTCCACCCGCGCGCCGAGGCGTTCGACATCGGTGTAGAGAAGCGACAGCTCCTTGCGGATCGCCCCGGCCTGTTCGCGCATCCTTGCGTCCTTCAGCACGGCGCGCATGGTGTTCAGCGTCGCCATGCAGGTGGTGGGCGAGACGATCCAGACCTTCGCGGCGAAGCCTTCGCGCACGAGGTCGGGGAAATTGGCGTGAAGCTCGGCATAGACCGCTTCCGAGGGCAGGAACATCAGCGCGCCATCCGCCGTTTCGCCTTCGACGATGTAGCGCTCGGCGATGGCGCGGATATGGCTGCGGACGGCGGCGCGCATCTGCTGCGCGGCCTCTTGCGCGAGGCGGGGGGTGTCGGCGCGGCGCAGGGCCTCGTAGGCTTCCAGCGGGAACTTGGCGTCGATCACGATGGGGCCGGGGGGATTGGGCAGGTGGATCAGGCAATCGGCCCGCCGGTCGTTCGAGAGCTTGGCCTGCATCGTATAGGCGTCCTTCGGCAGGGCCTTCTGCACGATGTCGTTGAGCTGGATTTCCCCGAAGGCCCCGCGCGTCTGCTTGTTCGACAGGATGTCCTGGAGGGAGAGGACATTGCCCGACAGCTTCTCGATATTGGCCTGCGCCTTGTCGATGGTTTCCAGCCGCTGCTGGAGTTCCCCCAGGCTGCGGGCGGTTCTTGTGGAGGTGCCGTGCAGCGCCTCGGTCATCTGGCGCTGCACCTCGGCGAGGCGTTGCTCCATCACCTGAAGCATCGCGGTCTGGCTGACGGCCTGCGTTTCGGAGACATGGTGCAGGCCGCCCGCCAGCCGTTCCTGCCCGTCGTTCAGCGTCTGGACGCGGGAGGCGAGCCACGACACCTCGCGCAGCAGCGGCTCGGCGGTGGAGGAGGCGCGGGCGGCGGCGCGGAGGATGAGGATCAGGAAGCCGAGCAGGACCAGCGCAGCCCCGCCGAGGAGGAGCATCTCCGGCGCGTTCCAGGCGTAGGTCTGGCCGAAAAGCGTGATCATCGGCGGCCGAACAGGCGTTCGATGTCGTGGAGGCTGAGTTCCACATAGGTCGGCCGCCCGTGGTTGCACTGGCCGGACAAGGGCGTCGCCTCCATCTCGCGCAGGAGGGCGTTCATTTCCTCGGGGCGCATCTGGCGGCCGGAGCGGACGGAGCCGTGGCAGGCCATGCGGGAGAGGATGGCGTCGATCCTCGCCTGCACCAGTTGGCTGTCGCCGGCGTCGGCGAGTTCGTCGAGGATGTCGCGGAGAAGCGCTTCGCCGTTGACCGGGCCGAGGATCGCCGGGGTCTCGCGGATGGCGATGGCGCTGCCGCCGAAGGGTTCGAGGGCAAGGCCGATCCGGGCCAGCGCGGGGGCGGCGTCGAGGAGGCGGGCGGCGTCGGTGGGGGAAAGGTCCACGATTTCCGGGATGAGCAGCGCCTGCGCGCGGATGCCGGTTTCGGCCATCTGGCGTTTCAGACGTTCGTAGACCAGGCGTTCGTGCGCGGCGTGCTGGTCGACGATGACGATGCCGGTGGCGGTCTGGGCGACGATCCAGTTCTCGTGCAACTGCGCCCGGGCGGCGCCCAAGGGGAACTGCGGGTCTTCTTCGGTTTCGACCGGGGCGAAGGCCGGGGCCATCGGCGCCTCGGCAAAGCCCGGCGCGGGCGACTGGAAGGCGAAGGCGCGGGACAGCGCGGGCTGGCTGGGGCGGTCCATCTGGTAGACACGGGCCGGTTCGGGCCGGAAGGCCTGCAAGGTCGCCGCGCTGACGGTGGAGGAGGCGCGGTGGCCTGCGCCGGTCAGCGCCGATTTCAGCGCGGTGATGATCAGGCTGCGCGCGGCGTCGGGCTCGCGGAAGCGGACCTCGGCCTTGGCCGGGTGCACGTTCACGTCCACCCGCTGCGGGTCGGCGATCAGGTTCAGGACAGCGGCGGGGTGCCGGTCTCGGCTGAGAACGTCGAAATAGGCCGCCCGCAGCGCGCCGTAGAGCATCCGGTCCAGCACCGGGCGGCCGTTGACGAAGAGGTACTGCTGCGCCGACGAGCCGCGGGAATAGGTCGGCAGCGCGGCATAGCCTTGCAGGCGCAGCCCCTCGCGTTCGGCGTCGATCCGCAGGGCGTTGTCGGTGAAGTCGCGCCCGATGACGGTGGCCAGCCGGGATTGCAGCGCGTCGAACAGGTCTCCGCTTTGCGGATCGGCCCGGAACAGCACCCGCGCCTCACCCCCCGAAACGTCACGCAGGGTGAAGCCCACCTGCGGCTCGGCCATCGCCAGGCGGCGGATGACTTCCGTCACTGCCTGCATCTCGGCGCGGTCGGAGCGGAGGAACTTCAGCCGGGCCGGGGTGGCGAAGAACAGATCGCGCAACTCGACCACCGTGCCGCGGGTCAGGGCAGCGGGGCGGATGGGGGTAATCCGGCTGCCCTCGCAACCGATCTGCGCGGCTTCGCCCTCGGCGCGGGAGGTGATCGTCAACCGGCCCACGGCGCCGAGCGAGGGCAAAGCCTCGCCCCGGAAACCGAAGCTGCGGATGTCGAGAAGGTCCGATCCGTCGATCTTCGAGGTGGCATGCCGCGAGAGGGCCAGCGGCAGGTCTTCAGCCGTCATGCCGCAGCCGTCATCCGTCACCCGGATCAGCGTCTTGCCGCCATCGGCGATGTCGATCTGGATGCGGGCGGCGCCCGCGTCCAGCGCGTTCTCCACCAGTTCCTTCACCGCCGAGGCCGGGCGTTCCACAACCTCGCCGGCAGCGATGCGGTTGATCGCGGCCTCGTCCAGTTGCCGGATCACCGGGCGGCCTTGCGCGCCCGTTATCTTGGGGGTGTGAAGCGTCATGCCCCCATCTGTAGCAGGCGCATCCGAGTCGGGGAAGAACGAAACGGGACTGCCCCGGCCCGGAATGTGCTGAACCGGATGGCGGTCAGGCCCTTCGTCCCGAGACCGCTCAGGCGTGGCGGCTGCGGTGGCCGACGGAGTAGTAATTGCCGGTCCGCGTCTTCAGATAGGGCTCCAGCGGGATCGACTCCTGCTTCAGGAAACCCTGCTGCGGCAGGTGGCCGCCGCGCACCATCTCGATCACGCCCACCACCGAGGCCGAGGTCGTCCAGGCAATCGCGGTGCGCATCTTGCCGCCGATCTCGATCGGGTAATAGGAGCGGACGAACTCCTTGCGGCGCAGCTGGCCGCCCTGCCAGCCTTCGGCGGCGAGATGGACATAGACCACATCCTCATCGACCGGGGGCTTGGCATTGGTCAGGATCCGCCCGGCCTCGGCTCGGTTCTCGCGCATCAGAAGCTCGTGGAAGAAGAAATTCATCAGCTTCACATGGCCCGGATAACGCATCGTCTTGTAATCCAGGTTCTCGATCCGGTCGGCATAGGTTTCGCACATCGTCCCCAGACCGCCCGAGGTGGTGAAAGCCTCAAGCTGCATGCCGTCGATATAGATCGTCTCCAGCCATTCCATCGCCGAGACCGATTTCAGCACGCCTTCCTCGATCACTTCGCAGTCGTTGAGGTATTCGTTGACCACGCCTTCCGGCGACCAGTTGAAGGC
>NZ_DAIQAT010000011.1:0-49906 GCF_036781545.1 Tabrizicola sp. | reverse complement strand
ATCCCCGAATGACCACCGGAACGCAGATCGCCTGGGACGATTCCGTCCTGCCATTTCAACTTGACGCCTCGGGCATCCGTGGCCGCATCGCGCGGCTGGATGGTGTGCTCGACCAGGTGCTGAAGCAGCACGCCTATCCGTCCGTGATCGAGGCGCTGGTGGCCGAGACCGCGCTGCTGACGGCGCTGATCGGGCAGGCCATCAAGCTGCGCTGGAAACTGTCGCTGCAAGTGCGCGGCAAGGGCCCGGCCCGGCTGATCGCGACCGACTACTACAGTCCCAGCGAAGAGGGCGGGCCTGCCCGCATCCGCGCCTATGCCAGCTACGACGCTGACCGGCTTGACCCGAACGCCAGCCCCTTCTCGCAGATTGGCGAGGGCTATTTCGCCGTGATGATCGACCAGGGCGAGGGGACGCTGCCCTATCAGGGCTTCACCCCCATCGCCGGGGGCAGCCTGTCGGCCTGTGCCGAGACCTATTTCGCGCAGTCCGAACAGATTCCGACCCGCTTCGCGCTCGCCTATGGCGAAAGCGCCGAGCCGGGCCGCCCGCTGCACTGGCGCGCCGGGGGCATCATGCTGCAACACATGCCTGCCACGGGCGGTGTCGCGGCGGAACAGGGCAGCGGTGAGGGCGGCCTTTTGACCCATGCCGACATTCTGGGCGGCGCGGAATCCGAGGACTGGAACCGCGCTAACCACCTCCTCGACACGGTGGAGGAGATGGAGATGATCGGCCCGTCGGTCCCTCCGACCGATTTGCTGGTGCGCCTTTTCCACGAGGAAGGCCCACGTGTCTTCGATGCCCAGCCGGTGCGGTTCGGCTGCACCTGTTCCGAGGACAAGGTGCGCAGCACCATGTCGATCTACAGCCAGAAAGACATCGCCCGGATGACCACGGATGCTGGCGTCGTCACCGCCGATTGCCAGTTCTGCGGCGCACATTACGAGCTGGACCCGAAGACGCTGGGTTTCGAGGGCAAGAATGGTTGAACTGGCGCTGCTGCAAAGCGCCGTATATCTGGCGTCTTCGGGCGCGACCTCGGATTTCGACCTGAACCCTTCCGTCCAATTGCCGCCGGAGCGCAAGTTGCGCCCGGCGGCAGTTCTTCTGGCCTTCCAGCCGGGCAAGGGCGTCTGGCTGACCAAGCGGTCTTCGCATCTGAAACACCATCCGGGCCAGATCGCCTTTCCCGGCGGCAAGCTTGACCCGACCGACGCCAGCCTGCAGGCGGCCGCCCTGCGCGAGACGGAGGAGGAGATCGGCCTGCCGCCGGACTGCGTGCATATCCTCGGCACGCTGCCGCCGCATGAGACCGTGACCGGCTTTCTGATGACGCCCTTCGTCGGCCATGTGTATCGTGACTTCACCGCCCGGCCCGAGGCGGGCGAGGTGGAGGAGGTGTTCCCTGTGCCCCTGTGGCATCTGATCGACCCGCGGAACTACCTGATCCAGGCCCGCCGCTGGCAGGGGCAGAACCGGCGTTACTACAGCGTGCCCTGGGGTCCGTATTACATCTGGGGCGCGACGGCACGTATCCTGTACGGCCTTGCGGCAAAGGCCCCCATCTCATGAAAATCCGGGGCGACTGGATCGGCCATCCCGGCAGCCAGACGCTGTGCGCTGTGCTGGAACAGGCCGGTCATCGCGCCTTGTTTGTCGGCGGCTGCATCCGCAATGACCTTTTGGGCGAGCCGGTCGCCGACATCGACCTTGCCACCGACGCGACCCCGGAAACCGTCTCTGACATTGCCGAAACCGCCGGTTTCAAGGTGGTGCCCACCGGCATCGAACATGGCACCGTCACCGTCGTCGCCGAAGGCAGGCCGCATGAAATCACCACCTTCCGTCGCGACGTGGAAACCGATGGCCGCCGTGCCGTAGTGGCCTTCTCCTCCCGTATCGAGGAAGATGCCGCGCGCCGCGACTTCACCATGAATGCGCTCTATGCCGACCGGCAGGGCAGGGTGATCGACCCGCTGCATGGCCTTCCAGACCTGCAAGCCCGCCGCGTCCGTTTCGTCGGCGATGCCGAAACCCGCATCCGTGAGGACTATCTGCGTATCCTGCGCTTCTTCCGCTTCCACGCCTGCTATGGCGACCCCGAGGGTGGCCTCGATGCCGAAGGTCTGGCCGCCTGTGCTGCGCTTTCCGGGGGGCTGGAGACGATTTCCCGCGAACGCATCACCGCCGAACTCCGCAAGCTCCTCGCCGCCCGCGATCCCGCCCCATCGGTCGCCGCCATGGCCCAATCCGGTGTTCTCGCCCAGATCCTGCCCGGCGCCGATCCCCGCGCGCTGGCCCCGCTGGTCCATCTGGACAGCGCCGAGCCCCCCCGCTGGCTGCGCCGCCTGTCTGTCCTGGGGGGTGAGGCCGACAGCCTTCGCCTCTCCAAATCCGAGGCCCGCGACCTCGCTGCCCTTCGTGCCGCCCTGGGGTCCACCGAATCCCCCGCTGCCCTCGGCTGGAGCCTGGGCGAAACTCTCGGGGCGGACGCCGTCCTCGCCCGCGCCGCCGCGTTGGAAACGCCTCTTCCCGACGGCTGGCAGAGGGAAGTCCGACGTGGAGCGACGGCGCGTTTTCCCGTCTCCGCCGCAGACCTGATGCCGGCCTTCCAGGGCGAAGCCCTTGGTGCGCGGCTGAAAAGCCTCGAATCCCGCTGGCTCGCCTCTGACCTTACCCTCAGCCGCGACGACCTGCTGAAAGGGGCGTGACAATCCGCCGCGACTGCGCTACGGATGGCCCACCCAAAGAGGAGACCAGGATGGAACACGGGATCTCACACCAACTCGCCTGAGTTGACCGATCCTGTCGTGGCGGTCGCTTGCAGGCACCGCTGTCGCCCATCTCTGCACCTTTTTCCGGGTCTCCCAACATGTTTCGCTTCCTCGAAAACCTCGTCGATCCCTATCAGCCCTATGTTGAAGTCGACGCACCCCCTACCCGGCTCTGGCCGTTCCTGCGCGATTATGTCCGTGCTTTCCGCAAGGTCTTCGCCGTCACTGCCGTCTTCTCCATCGGCAACGGCGTCCTCGACATTGGTCTGATCTGGTATCTCGGCCGCCTCGTCGACCTGATGACCGGCCAGACCCCGCAGGCGTTCATGGCCGCGCATTGGGCCGAAATCCTGTTGGTGGCCGTGGTCATCGTCTTCGTCCGCCCGCTGGTGGCCGGGGGATCGGTCGGCCTTCTGCACAACTCGATCCTGACGAACTTCGGCACCATGATGCGCTGGCGGGCGCACCGCCATGTCCTGCGTCAGCCCGTCGGCTGGTTCGAAAGCGACTTCGCCGGCCGCATCGCCAACCGTATCATGCAGGCCCCGCCTGCCGCCGGCGACGCGGTGTTCCAGGTCTTCGACATGGCCGCCTTCGCCTGCACCACCTTCGTCGGTGCGCTGCTCATGCTGGCCGATGCCGACCCCCGCCTGATGGTGCCGCTGATCCTCTGGCTGATCGGCTACCTCGCCCTCATGCGCTGGACCATCCGCCGCGCCGGTCCCGCCGCCACCGCCTCCAGCGAGGCGCGCTCTGCCGTGACGGGCCGCGTGGTCGACAGCTACACCAATATCCATTCCGTCAAGCTTTTCGCCCACCAGGGCAACGAGCTGAACTATGCGAAGGATGCCATCGAGACGGCGCGCAGGACCTTCCAGAAGGAAATGCGCATCGTCACCAAGATGGACATCGCGCTTACCTTCCTGAACGGGCTGATGATCCTTGGCGTCTCCGGCCTCGCCATGTGGCTTTGGGCCAATGGCACCACCTCGGTCGGCGCGGTGGCTGCCGCGGTGGCGCTGGTCCTGCGCATCAACTCGATGACCTACTGGATCATGTGGGCCTCGACCCAGCTGGTGCAGAACCTCGGCACGCTGGTCGAGGGGATGGAGACGATCGCCCAGCCCGTCACGCTGGTGGACAAGCCCGGCGCCAAGCCATTGAAGTTCGAGAAGGGCCTGATCGAGCTGGAGAACATCAGCCATCACTACGGGCGCGGGTTCGGCGGCTTGCAAAACGTCAGCCTGACCATCCGGCCCGGAGAGAAGATCGGCGTCGTCGGCCGCTCCGGCGCGGGGAAATCCACGCTGGTCAAGCTGATGCTGCGCTTCTACGACACCGAATCCGGTGCGATCCTGATCGACGGGCAGAACATCGCCGAGGTGACGCAGGAAAGCCTGCGGCAGAAGATCGGGATGGTGCAGCAGGACTCGTCGCTGCTGCATCGTTCGGTCCGCGACAACATCCTTTATGGCCGCCCCGACGCGACCGAAGACATGATGATCGCCGCCGCGCAGAAGGCCGAGGCGCATGACTTCATCCTGACGCTGGAGGACCCGCAGGGCCGCACCGGCTATGAGGCCCATGTCGGCGAACGTGGGGTCAAGCTCTCGGGCGGCCAGCGCCAGCGTGTCGCCATCGCCCGGGTGATCCTGAAGGATGCCCCGATCCTGATCCTGGACGAGGCGACCTCGGCGCTGGACAGCGAGGCAGAGGCCGCCATCCAGGGCGCGCTTTACGGCGTGATGGAGGGCAAGACGGTGATCGCCATCGCCCACCGCCTGTCCACTATCGCCGCGATGGACCGGATCGTCGTGCTGGAAGACGGCCGGGTGGTCGAGGACGGCCCCCATGCCGAGCTTCTGCGGCGGAATGGTCTCTACGCCCGCTTCTGGGCGCGCCAGTCCGGCGGCTTCATCGGGTTGGAGGAGGAAGCGGCGGAATAGAATGCTCGTCGTCGACTTCGTCGCTCCTCGCGCGCCAGCCCCGAGGAGAAGACGAAGTCGCACGACGAGGTTTTACGAAGACTTGCCCCCTTGCTTCGCCCCGCAGACCGGCCTACCTCTCCCCCATGAGCGCCCTTCAAAGCCTCGGCTCCCTCATCGACGCCTTCCGCCCGGCTCAGGGCAACCCGCCGCAGAAGCTGGGGGCCTTCATCCGCTGGTGCCTGTCCGGCTCCTGGGCGATGCTGGTCGTGGCCGGTGTGCTGTCCTCGCTTGCGGGCGTGACCGAGGTCGTCTCGGCGCTGATCCTCGGCTGGGTGATCGACGCGGCTGTCAGTTCCGGCCCGGCGGATTTCTTCGCGCAGCACTGGACGCTGATCCTCTGGTTCCTCGGCTTCTACCTTGTCCTTCGGCCGCTGGCCTTTGCCATCTCCTCGGCGTCGAACAGCATCATCGTCGGCCCGAACGTCATGCCTCTGGTCCTGTCGCGGCTGCACCGCTGGACCCTCGGCCAAGCCGTCACCTTCTTCGACAATGATTTCGCGGGCCGTATCGCGCAAAAGCAGATGCAGGCTGCCCGCGCCGTGACCGATGTGGCGACCGAGGTGATCAACACGGTCTGCTTCGCGCTGGCTTCGGTCATCGGCTCGATCGCCTTCCTGATCGCCGTCGATTACCGGGCCGCGATCGCGCTGATGGTCTGGCTGGTGGCCTACCTGTTCCTGATCCGCTTCTTCCTGCCGGTGATCCGCGTCAACTCGGCCGCCCGCGCCTCTTCGCGCGCCATGGTCTCGGGGCAGGTCGTCGACACCATCACCAACATCAAGACGGTGAAGCTTTTCGCCCATGCCGCCTTCGAGGACCGCGTGGCGCTGGACGCGATGGAGGTATTTCGCGACCGCAGCCTTGAATTCGGCGTCATCTCTACCTGGTTCCGCTTTGCTCTGATGCTCCTGGCCGGTGTGCTTCCGGTGCTGTTGATCGGCGGAACGGTGATGCTGTGGCAGCAGGGCGCGGCCACTGCCGGGGATATCGCCGCCTCCGGCGCCATCGCGCTTCGCATCGCGCAGATGTCGGGCTGGGTCAGCTTTACCCTCATGTCGATCTACACCTCGGTGGGCGAGGTCGAGGACGGGATGCGCACCCTTTCCGCCCCCCATACCCTGACCGACGCCCCCGACGCCGTGGCCCTGCCGCGCGTGACAGGGGAAATCCGCTTCGACGATGTGACCTTCGCCTATGGCCGCGAACGCGGGGGTGTCCGGGGCATCGACCTGACCATCCGCGCCGGGGAAAAACTGGCCATCGTCGGGGCCAGCGGCGCGGGAAAGTCCTCGCTCGTCTCGCTGCTCCTCCGGCTCTACGACCCGGAAGAGGGCCGGATCACCGTGGACGGCTACGACCTGCGCAAGGTCACGCAGGAAAGCTTGCGTCGGCAGATCGGTATGGTCACGCAGGAAACCGCGATGTTCAATCGTAGCGCGCGCGATAATATCGCCTACGGCAGACCCGAGGCTTCGGAGGAAGAGATCATCGCCGCCGCCCGCGCCGCCGAGGCGGATGAGTTCATCGCCCACATGCTCGACCACCAGGGCCGCAAGGGCTATGACGCCTTCCTCGGCGAACGCGGGGTCAAGCTGTCGGGCGGCCAGCGCCAGCGCATCGCGCTTGCCCGCGCCTTCCTGAAGGATGCGCCGATTCTGGTGCTGGACGAGGCAACCTCGGCGCTGGATTCCGAGGTCGAGGCCAGCATTCAAGAAGCCCTTGGCCGGGTGATGCAGGGCAAGACGGTGCTGGCCATCGCCCACCGCCTGTCGACCATCGCTGCGATGGACCGGATCATCGTGATGGACCGGGGAAGGATCGTGGAACAGGGCGCCCATGCCGAACTCCTGGCGCTGGACGGCCTTTATGCCCGCTACTGGAACCGGCAGTCCGGCGGCTTCATCGACACCGAAGACGAAGCGGAAGCGGCAGAGTGATCGTCACCATCGACCGGCTGGGTCATCTCGGCCACGGCATTGCCCCCGGCCCTCTGTATGTGCTCGGCACCCTGCCCGGTGAAGTGGTCGAAGGCACCCCGGACGGTGACCGTCTGCTGGACCCGAAAATCATCACGCCCTCCCCCAACCGGGTGAAGCCCCCCTGCCGCCACGCCCGCACCTGCGGCGGTTGCCAGCTGCAACATGCCTCCGACGCCTTCGTCGCCGCCTGGAAGCAGGAGGTCGTGGCGACCGCTCTCGCCGCCCAGAGCCTTGCCGCCCCCTTCCTTCCTCTCGTTACCTCACCCGCACAGTCCCGCCGTCGCGCGACTCTTTCCGCCCGGCGCACCAAATCCGGCGTGCTGATGGGTTTCCACGCCCGCTCCTCGGACAGCATCGTGGAAATCCCCGACTGTCAGCTTCTCCACCCCAGCCTTCTCGCCGCTTTCCCCGGACTACAGGCGCTGGTGCAGGTCGGAGGATCGCGCACGACCGAACTCTCCCTGCAGGTGACGCTGACCCGCGGGGGGCCAGATGTTGTGGTGACCGGCGGCAAGCCGCTGGACGCTGCCCTCCGTCTCGATCTCGCCCGCCTGGTCGAAACCCACGGCTTCGCCCGGCTCACCTGGGACGGTGAGACCGTCGCGCTGCGCGACCGCCCCGCGCTGACGATGGGCTTCGCTACCGTCGTTCCCCCGGCGGGAGCCTTCCTGCAAGCCACGCAAGAGGGCGAGGCCGCGCTTCTGCAAGCGGTCAGGCAGGCCCTCGGCCCGCAGAAGCGCGTGGTCGACCTGTTCTCCGGCATCGGGACCTTTACCCTGCCGCTGGCCGGGACGATGGAAATCCATGCCGTCGAAGGCGATGCCGGGATGACCAAGGCCCTTGACCTTGCCGCGCGCAATACGCCGAACCTGCATCGCATCTCCACCGAGACGCGGGACCTTTTTCGTCGCCCGCTGGAACCTGACGAACTGCTCAGCTTTACTGGAGCCGTGATCGACCCCCCGCGCGCCGGGGCCGAGGTGCAGACCGGCCGTCTGGCGCACTCGAAAATCCCGGTGATCGCCGCCGTTTCCTGCAATCCCGTCACCTTCGCCCGCGACGCGCGAACGCTTGCAGCCGCAGGCTACCGGCTGGACTGGGTGCAGGTCGTCGACCAGTTCCGCTGGTCCGCCCATGTCGAGCTGGTGGCTCGCTTCAGCCTTGGCCGCTGACAATTCCGTGATACGCTCTGCGCGGCGAGCATCTTTGCAGACAGCCCCGATTCCTGTAGGGATGGGAAAAAAGGGGCAGTAGGCAAGGATATGCGCGGTTTCGGATTTCTCCTTCTGCTGGTCGCGGCACTGGGTCTGTCGGCCTGCGCGCCCAAGTCTAAGTTCCTGAAATACCGCGGCCCCGAGGTGACGCAGGTCCAGGTCCACAAGGCCGACCGCAAGCTGTATCTTTTGCACAACGACAAGGTGCTGAAATCCTACGACATCGCCCTGGGTTTCGCCCCTGTCGGCCACAAACAGTTTGAAGGCGACGGCAAGACGCCCGAGGGCCAGTATTTCATCAGCCACAAGAACCCGGACTCCCGGTATCACCTGTCGCTCGGCGTCTCTTACCCGAACGAGGCCGACATCGCCTTCGCCGAGGCGGCCGGCAAATCTCCCGGCGGCGACATCTTCATCCATGGTGGCCCGAAGACCAAGGTCTCCCAGCGCGACTGGACTTGGGGTTGTGTCTCGATCACCGACCGTGAGATGGAGGTGGTCTATTCCATGGTCAAACCCGGCACGCCGATCTTCTTCCTGCCCTGAGCACGGCCCGGACATGAAAAAAGGGGCCCGAAGGCCCCGTTCCGTCTGTCGCAGGTCCCGTCAGGCCCCGGTCAGCATCGTCCACCAAAGCTTGCCGCCCGGCTCCTGGAACCAGGCAAAGCCCAGCCGCGTCGCCCGCGGATCCATGATGACGTTCCGGGTATCCGGCTGCCCCATCCAGGACGACAGCGTCTCCAGCTCGGTTTCGTAGGTCTCCGAGATGTTCTCGCCCAGAAGCCGCCCGGTGAAGCCGCTGCGTTGTGCGCGGACCAGCGGCGACGACCCGTCCGACCCGAAGTGCCAGGGGCGGTTCTGCACCGACATGTCGCGCGAATGCGTCTCGGCGGCGGCGTTCAGGGTCGCGTCGAAGGCGACCGGCGGCAGCGACTTGGCCGCACGCAGGGTGTTCATCGCATCAAGGAGACGAAACGACACCTCGCGCCCGTCCTTGATCTTGTAGACCCGGGGCAGAGGCCTGCCATCCGCACCGACCGTCGGCGCGCTGGTTGTCCCGCAAGCTGCGAGGGCCAGGAACATGCCCTGGGCCAGGAAAACACGTCTATCCATTCGGTCCATCCGTTCGAAGCCGCCCCAAGCGGCCATTCGGCCCCTCTTAGCGGAAGCTTGCGACGGGTTCAAACAGGCTTCTGCCAATCGGCGGATGCTGACGGGGGTTTGATTTGCGGCTGCCCGCGAAAAGCGCTATAGGCGGCAAAAATACGGGTCTTCAGGAGCATTCCGGCATGTCGAACGACAGGGTCAACCGCCGCGTGGTTCTGGGTGGGGCAGTGGGTGTCGCCGGTCTGGCAGCGCTTCCGGCCTTTGCCCAGGACGGCAGCACCGAATTCATCGAGCCCGCCAGCTCGGTGCGCAACAATATCTCCAGCTTCCGCATGTTGCAGTGGCAGGACTATTTCGACAACACCCGCAACGGCGCGATCCTGGCCGATACCACTTCGCGCGCGCTGCACTTCTGGTCCGAGGATCAGTCGATCTATCGCCTCTACCCCACTTCCGTGCCGCTGAACGAAGAGCTGACCCGTCTTGGCGTCACCTCGGTTATTCAAAAGGTGGTGAACCCGACCTGGCGTCCGACCGCCAACATGCTGGCCCGCCACCCGGAATGGCCGCCGGTCGTCGAAGGCGGTGCGCCCGACAACCCGCTCGGCACCCGCGCGCTCTATCTCAGCTGGCCCGCCTACCGGGTCCACGGCACTCACGACACCCGCAAGATCGGCCGCCGGTCGTCCTCGGGCTGCATCGGGCTTTACAACGAACACATCGAAGAGCTGTTCGAAATGGCCAAGGTCGGCACGCAGGTGCGGCTGATCTGACCCCGGCACTCCGGCTGCCATCATGGGACCGCGCGGCTGCAAGGCTTCGCGGTCCTTTCGTTTGCTGGGCCGCCCCTGGCGCCCTCTCTGGAACGGATTGCCGCAGGCTGCAGACAGGGCTTGCCAAAAGCCTGAGTAAAATAGTAAGCAATCCGCGATCAAGCTTTTTCGCCAGATCGATTCCCGGCGAAAAGTACTGATCATGACCCCGAACCCCGCGATGTATGACCCCGGCCAGACCGCTCTCACCGGCTGCAGGCCTGCGCGCGGGATACGGCAAGGCGTCTCTGGTGCAGGGAACGGCGCACGCCGCCCTTGCGCGGCGGCCATCCCGGGTTTCCCTCCCCGATGACCGCGCCGGTGCCAGAGGCGCCTCGCCTGACCCGAAAGGATGCTGACGATGTATGACCATCTTCCCTCGGCCGACGCCGTTCCTGTCGAGACACTGGGCCTGGACGAGTTCGAGACCGGTCTTCTGGCTGTGCTGCGTCACTTCCTGACCGCTTACGCCCGCCCCGAGACGCAGGACTGGCAGATGGCGTTCCGGGTGGCTGGCGAGCGCTGGGGCGAGGCGCGGGGCCCGCAGATCGCAATGGGCCTCCTGTCGGTGCTGCAGTCCCTGCGGGGGGCGCGGCGGGGGGATTTCGGCTTTGCCAATCCGCTGTGCACCACCTGCCGGGCCTATGCCACCGGAACCGAGGTCGCTTTCCTGCAGATGCTGCAGGCGATGCGGCGCGACCGGACCGATCTGGCGCGCGAGGCGGTGCTGACCATCTCGGAGGGCACGATGGAGCCCGGTCTTATCCAGGCGGCGCTGGCCTTTGCCTCCCGCCATCCGGCCGAGGTTGACGCTTTCGCCTTTGCCGGGGATGACCCGTTCCCGCGCCCCAAGCAGCGCCATCTGCGTCTGGTGCACTGACCCTGCCGCCCGAAGGGGCGGGACAAGTTCGGTTGCATTTTCCGACGGAAACTGTCAAGAAACTCACCGTCGCCGCTTTGTGCCATTGCCGAGGTTTGCCACGCCCTTTGCCGCAGAAAGGTCATGCCCATGGGGTCCCTTGCAGATTTCCGGCCGCGGATGCAGGCGCAGACCCGGGCGCTGCGGACGCTTGAGCCGCTGGCCTTCCGCTCTCTTTCCGGCGCGGTGGCCGATCTCTGGTCGGTCCATGGGGAATGCGAGGGTGGCGGGCACTATGTCTCGCCAGACCCCCGGGTGGTGATCTTCCTGGACGACGCTCCGCCGCCCATCGCGCTTTCGACGGGCGCGCCCGATATGCCGGCCCGCGTCGTCCGTGCCTTCTACGTGCCTCAGGACGTTCCGATGTGGAGCCGGATGCAGTCCTCCGCGAAGATGACCCATCTGGATTTCCATCTCGACGCTGGGACCTTGCAGCGCCGGCTTGCGGCGGGCGGGGTGCGCGCGGATCTGTCCTGCCCGCGGTTCCTCGATTCCGGGGCCGAGATCGTCACCCTCGGGCAGTTGGCCGCCGCTGAAATCCGGCGTCCGGGCGGCAGTCCGATGCTGCTCGACGGGCTCCTGACGGCCACGCTGGCTACGGTCTTTGCCGGAGCGGAGACTGCGGCGATGGGTGGGGCGGGCGGCCTTGCCCCCTGGCAGATGGCGGCGGTGGAGCGGCTGGTGCGGGACCATCTGAACCGGCCAGTGTCAGTGGCCGACATGGCCGCAGTTGCGCGCCTGTCGGAAAGCTGGTTTGCCCACGCCTTCCGGCAGCACACCGGCCAGACCCCGCAGCGCTGGCAGGCCGAGCTTCGCTTGACCGCCGCGCGCGATCTGATCGCGGGTTCGGACCTGCCGCTGGCCGTGGTGGCGCAGGCCGTGGGTTTCGCCGACCAGGCGCATCTGTCGCGTCGCTTCCGCGCCCGGTTCGGTCAGACACCGTCGGACTGGCGCAGGCAGCAATTCCGCAGCCCTGAACAAATTCCGGCAGCCCGGTTCAAGACGCGGCCAGAGTTTCAGAGTTAAACGCTCGGGATTTCTGGAGCGGACCTGACCATGACACGCAATCCTTCCCGCCTGCTTCTTCTCGGCACCAGCCTGATCGCGCTGGCGACCACCGGCGCGCTGGCGCAAGAGCCGGACGACAGCCGCCCGACCTTCCTTGGCGTGATCGCGCTTCAGGTCGGCGAGAACCCGACCGCGCCGCTGGAAGGGCCAGTCGCCAACTCTTCCGCCACGACCAAGACCGGGACGCCGCTGGCCGAGGTTCCGGCCTCGATCTCGGTGGTGCCGCGCGACCTGATCGAGAAGCAGGGCGCCACAAATCTGGCAGAGGCGCTGGCCTATTCCGCCGGGGTCATCACCGAAAACTACGGGGCCGATCCGCGTTTCGACAGCCTGTATCTGCGCGGCTTCAACCTGGAGAACGACAAGTTCCTGGATGGGCTGCGGCTGATGCGGTCCACCCAGTATCCGACCAGCGCCCCGAGCTTCGAGCTTTACGGGATCGAGCGGGTCGAGGTGCTGCGCGGCCCGGCTTCGGTGCTGTATGGTGCGGGCACTCCCGCCGGTCTGGTCAACATGGTGCAGAAACGCGCGCAGGCCGACGGCGACTTCACCGAGCTGGGCTTCGGTTTCGACTCGAACGGCTCGGTCCATGTCTTCGGCGATGCGAACCGCGTGGTGGACGACCGCTTCGCCTATCGCGTCACCGGCAAGGTCGGCAACAGCCGGACGGATGTCCACGCGATCGACAATGAGCGCGCCTATCTCGGCCTGTCCGCCAGCTACGCGCTGAACGACGCGACCGAGCTGGAGTTCATGTTCAGCCGCCATGACGATTCGCCGATCTCACCCACCGGGATTCCGAACGGCTTCGTCGGGCTCTACAGCCTTGACGACCTGCGCGACTTCAACTTCGGCGACAGCGATTTCAACAGCAGCGACCGCAAGATGACCACGCTGTCCTTCGGCGTGACGCATGAGTTCGACAGCGGTTGGAGGCTGAACGGCACCTTCCGCTACACCGATTTCGACTGGACCTACGACAACATCTACATCAGCGGCAACACCGGGTCGGTGGTAAGCCGCGGGCGGATCGACCAGGACGAGGACTTCGACAGCTTCGCCTTTGACCTGCGGCTGGCAGGCGAGGCCACCACCGGCGCGGTCGAGCACAAGCTGACCTTCGGGCTGGACGCGCAGAAGTTCAAGGAATCGGCCTATACCGGCTTTGCCGGCGTCGATTCCATCGACTACCTGGCCCCGGTCTATGGCGGGATCACCGTGGGCGCGACCACCTATGAGGCCGACAAGACGGTGGATGCCGAGCAATACGGGCTTTACGCGCTGGACGAGATGTCCTTTGGCAACTGGCGCGCGACGCTGGGTCTGCGCCACGACTGGACCCGCCAGTCGGGCGGCAACGTCACCACCTTCGGCACCACCGACTTCGGCCGGAAGGATGCCGCGACCACCGGCCATGCGTCGCTGGGCTATGATTTCGGCAACGGCCTGCACAGCTATCTGGCCTATTCGACCTCGTTCCTGCCGCAGATCGGCGTGGATCAGGACGGCAACCTCTTGCGCCCGACGCGGGGCAAGCAGTGGGAGCTTGGCGTCAAATGGCAACCCGACTCCTTCGACGGGCTGATCACCGCCGCGATCTATGACCTGACCGAAACCGACCGCACCACCGTGGTAGGCCCCGGCTTCCCTGCGCCGCTTGCGCAGACCGGCAAGGTCAACATCCGCGGGCTGGAGCTGGAAGGGCTGGCGGTTCTTGGCAACGGCTGGACGGCGAAGGGCGCCTATACCTATGCCAGCACCGAAATCAGTGGCGACAACGACGGCAATGAGCTGGCGAACACCCCACGCCATGCCGCGAGCCTGTGGCTGAGCCACGAGCTTCAGACCGGGCGCCTTGCCGGGCTGACCCTGTCCGGCGGGTTGCGCTACATCGGCGACCGCTGGTCCTCGGACGCGAACACGACCGAGCTGAAAGCGGTGACGCTTCTGGATCTGGGCGCCAGCTACGCCTGGGATAACGGGATGGAACTGCAGGTGAACCTGAACAACGTCACCGACGAGGCCTATATCTCGGCGGTGGGCTTCAGCTCCAGCTACATCGGCGACGGGCGCAATCTTCAGGCGAATCTCAGCTACAAATGGTGACGCGCCGCGCCCTCCTGGCGGCCATGGCGGGTGCCATGGCCGCGGGGCGGGCGCTGCCTGCCGGGGGCGCGACGGCCCCCCGGATCGCCGCAATCGACTGGGCCATGGCCGAAAGCGCCATGGCCCTTGGCCATCCGCCGCTGGCCGTGGCCGAGTTGAAGGGCCTGCGCCGGGTCTCGGCTTCGCTGCCGCCCGAGACCATCATCGACCTCGGCCTGCGCGGGGCGCCGAACCTCGAGGCGCTGAGCCTGTCCGCGCCCGACCTCATCCTGTCCTCCAGCTACTACAGCTTCATCCAGCCGCAGCTGGAGCGGATCGCCCCGGTCCTGTCACAGGCGCTGTATGTGCCGGGAGAGGACCCGCTGCCGAAGCTCACCGCGGTGCTGCCGGAGCTGGCCGAGGCGCTGGACGATCCCGGCGCCGCCTCGCCTGTTCTGACCGAGGCCGAAGACACGTTCGACGGGCTGGCCGGGCGGTTGGCCGGACAGGACCGGCCCTTCCTGCTCATGGAAGTCGGCGATGCGCGCCATGTCCGGATCTTCGGCGGCGACAGCCTCTACGGCGGGGCGCTGTACCGGCTGGGGCGGGTAAATGCCTGGACTGAAGGCACGCAGTTCGCCTTCAACGCCCCGGTGCCGATGGAGCGGCTGGCCGGTTTTCCCGAAGCGGTTCTGGTGATCGTAGGCGAGGTGCCGGTCCAGGCCCGCCGGTCGCTGGAACGGGGGGTGCTGTGGAATCGGCTGGCCCCGGTTGTGCGGGGCGACGTGTTGCAGCTGCCGGAAATCAACGCTTTCGGCGGCTTGCCCTCGGCCCTCCGCTTCGGGGCAGAGCTTGCCCTGGCGGCGGAGGGGAGGGGATGAAGATCGCTCTTACCGCCGTCGTGCTGGCCCTTGGTCTCTGGACCTTTGCCGCGCTCTCGCTTCTGCCGCTGGCAGACTGGCCCGGCCTGCCCTGGCGGGTCGATAGCCTGGGGATCGACCAGATCCTGCTAACACACGGGCTGATGCCGCGCGGGGTGGTGGCGCTGCTGGCCGGGGCCTGTCTGGGCCTTGCCGGTGCCTTGATGCAGGCGGTGTTGCGCAATCCGCTGGCCGATCCGACGACGCTGGGCACGGCGGCTGGCGCGCAGCTGGCGCTGGTGGCGGCGACGATCTTCGCCCCCGCACTTCTGGCAAACGGCGCCCTGCCGGTGGCGTTGGCCGGAGCCTTGGCGGTGACCCTGCCGGTGCTGGCGATCGGCGCCCGGCGCGGCTTCGCCCCGGTGACGGTGACGATCGCCGGGATGCTGGCGGGGATGCTCTGCGCGGCGGTCGCCACGGCCCTGACGCTGGCGCAGGGGCACTACCTTCTGTCGCTGGTGATCTGGAACGGCGGGGCCTTGAGCCAGCAGGACTGGACCGGCGCGCGCAACCTTGGCCTCGCCTTCTTGCCCGCCCTCGCGCTTGCCGCGCTGCTCGCCCGCCCGCTGATGGTTCTGTCGCTGGGGGCCGAGGCCGCGCGGGGGCTGGGCCTGTCGCTTGCGCCCCTGCGGGCCGCGGCGATCCTTCTGGCGGTCGCGCTTTCGGCCATGGTCTCGGCCGAGGTCGGGCTGGTCGGTTTCGTCGGCCTTGCCGCGCCCGCCATCGCCCGCGCGATGGGCGCGCGCAGCCTGCTGGCGCGGCTGCTGGTGGCCCCCTTGGCCGGGGCGCTGGTGTTGGGGCCGGCCGACAGCGCGCTCTTGGCCGTGGCCGCGCTGGGAGGTCCCAGCCTGCCGACGGGGGCGCTGACCGGGCTGATCGGCGGGCCGCTCCTGCTGTGGCTTCTGCCGCGCATGGCGGCGCAGGTGCCGCCGGGAACCGAGGCGGGCGACGCCCTGTCGCGCCGGAGCGCCTATCCGGGCCGGGTGCTGGCCTTGCTGCTGCTGGGAGTCGTGGCCCTGTCCCTGCTGACGCTGTTCGGAGGGCGGGGGCCGGAGGGTTGGGGCTTCATCCCCGCCGAACTGCGGGGCACCTTCCTGCCCCTTCGCGCCACCGCCATCACCGCGGCGCTGGCCGCCGGGGCGCTGCTGGCCGGGTCCGGCGCGGTGCTGCAGCGGCTGACCGCCAACCCGATGGCCGCGCCAGAGGTGCTGGGCGTCACCGGCGGCGCGGCGCTCGGCTATGCCGCGACGGTCTTCCTCGTCTCCGCGCCGGGGCCGCTCGCCTTGGCCCTTGGCGCAGGCCTCGGCGGCGCCCTTGCGCTTGCCGCGCTCACCGCCCTTGCGCTGCGCGCCGACCTCGCCCCCGCGCGCCTGCTGCTCGCGGGCCTTGCCATCGGTGCCCTGGCCTCCTCCGTTCTCGCCGCGATCATGGCCTCCAGCGACCCGCGCGCCTGGATGGTGCTGGGCTGGCTGGCTGGCAGCACGGCGCAGGTCACACCTACGGGGGCCGCAGTGCTTGCCGCTCTCGCCCTCGTCTTCCTCGCCGCGCTGATCGCCGCTGCCCGCTGGCTGGAGATCCTGCCGCTCGGCGCCCCGGTCAGCCGCGCTCTTGGCCTGCCGCTTACGCCGCTGCGGCTGGCGCTGATCCTCGGCGCGGGCCTTGCCACCGGTACCGCGAGCCTCCTCGTCGGTCCGGTCAGCTTTGTCGGCCTGATGGCCCCGCAACTTGCCCGCAGCCTTGGGCTGGTCCGCGCCGCATCCTTTGTCACCGGCAGCTGGCTGATCGGCGCGCTTCTCATGTGTGTCGCCGCCTTCGGGGCGCGCACCGCGACTTTCCCCTATGACCTGCCGCTTGGCCTTGTCGCCACCCTGGTCGGCGCGCCCTGGCTGTTCCTTACCCTTCTGCGCAGGACCGCAGCATGAGCCTTTTCTCCCTTGCCGACGTGACCTTCGACGTGCCGGGCCGCCGCCTGATCGACCATCTGTCGCTGGAGATCGCCGAGGGAGCGGTCACGGCGCTGGTCGGGCGCAACGGATCGGGCAAGTCGACGCTTCTGAAACTGATCGCCGGGCAGAACCGGCCCACCTTGGGCCAAATCTCCCATGCCGGGCGCGCGCTTGCCGACTGGCCCCCGCGTGAGCTGGCGCGGCGGATCGCCTATCTGCCGCAGGTGACGCCGGTGGCCGAGGGTATAAGGCTGGCCGAACTGGTGGCGCTTGGTCGCTATCCCTGGCGCGGCGCGCTGGGCCGGTTCCGGCCCGAGGATCATGCCGCCGTCACAGGCGCGATGCAGCGTTGTGGGCTGGATTCCCTGGCCGACCGGCTGGTCGACACGCTCTCGGGCGGGGAACGCCAGCGCGGCTGGATCGCCATGATGCTGGCCCAGGGCGCGCGGACGCTTCTTCTCGACGAGCCGACCTCGGCCCTGGATATCGCGCATCAGGTCGAGGTGCTGGGCCTCGTCCAGGCGATGAGCCGCGAGACCGGCCTTTCGGCGGTGATCGTCCTGCACGACGTGAACCTTGCCGCGCGCTACTGCGACCGGGTGGTCGCCCTTGATGGCGGGCGGCTGGCGCTGGAAGGCCCGGTCCGGGACCTGATGACGCCCGAGGCCCTGGCCCGGGTCTACGGTCTGCCCATGGAGGTTGCCACGCGATCCGGGTATCCCTTCGCCGTGCCACTCTGATCCCCTGCCCAAGGCCAACCCGGGACCCTGCCATGCTGCGCCAGTTCTTCGCCTATTATCGCCCGCACCAGCGCCTCTTCTGGCTGGACTTCGGCTCGGCCGTGCTGTCCGGCCTCTTGGAGCTGTGCTTCCCGCTGGCCATCACCGCCTTCATCGACCATCTCCTGCCGATGGGCGACTGGTCGCTGACCCTTCTCGCCGCCGTCGGCCTGCTGGTGGTCTATGCGCTGAACACCGGGCTGATGATCGTGGTCATCTACTGGGGCCACATGCTGGGGATCGAGATCGAGACCGAGATGCGCGCCCGCGCCTTCGCCCATCTCACCCGGCTGTCCTGGCGCTGGTTCGACCATGCCCGCACCGGCAAGCTGGTCGCCCGCGTCACCCGCGACCTGGAAGAGATCGGCGAGGTCGCCCATCATGGCCCCGAGGACCTGTTCATCGCAGTGATGACCTTCGTTGGCGCCTTCACCCTGATGTTCTGGATTCACCCGGTCCTGGCTTTGTCCATGACGGTGATCGTACCCCTGACCATCTGGCTGGTCGTGGTGCAGGGCGGCCGGATGACCCGTACCTGGCAGGAAATCTACGGTCGCGTCGGCCAGTTCAACGTCCGCCTGGAAGAGGCGCTGGGTGGTATCCGCGTGGTGCAGTCCTTCGCCAACGAGGCGCATGAAGAGCGGCTTTTCGGACGGGACAATCTGGCCTATCGCGCCACCAAGCTGGATGCCTACCGGATCATGGCCAAGGCCACGGCGCTGCACTACATGGGGCTGCGCTTCGTGCAGGTGGTCGTCATGGTGCTGGGCGCGGGCTTCGTGCTGGATGGCAGCCTGACCACCGGCGGCTTCGTGGGCTTCCTGCTGCTGGTCGGGGTCTTTTTCCGCCCGCTGGAAAAGATCGCCGCCGTGATCGAGACCTATCCGCGCGGCATCGCGGGGTTCCG
The DNA here is from genome assembly GCF_036781545.1 of Tabrizicola sp. Lineage (GTDB taxonomy): Bacteria > Pseudomonadota > Alphaproteobacteria > Rhodobacterales > Rhodobacteraceae > Tabrizicola. The sequence continues at coordinate 31,405 of NZ_DAIQAT010000011.1, read as the reverse complement.
CCGCTACCTCGAGCTCCTCTCGACCGAGCCCGAGGTGGCCGACCGGCCCGATGCGCGGCCCGCCCCGGCGCTGCGCGGCGACATCGCGTTCCAGAATGTGTCCTTCGCCTATGACGCCACCCGCCCGGTTCTGCGCGATGTGTCGCTGACCGTTCATGCAGGCGAGACGGTGGCCTTCGTCGGCCCCTCCGGCGCGGGGAAATCGACGCTTCTGTCGCTTCTCCCCCGCTTCTATGAACCCGATACCGGCAGCATCGTCATCGACGGACTGCCGCTTTCCGCGATGACGCTGGACAGCCTGCGCAGCCAGATCGGCCTGGTCAGCCAGGACGTGTTCCTGTTCGGCAGTACGCTACGCGAGAATATCGGCTATGGCCGCCTCGGGGCGACCGAGGCCGAGATCCTTGCCGCTGCCGAAGCTGCAAGCCTCGGCCCGCTGATCCGCAACTTGCCGCAGGGGCTCGACACGATGTGCGGCGAGCGCGGGGTGATGCTGTCGGGCGGGCAGAAGCAGCGCGTCGCCATTGCCCGCGCTTTCCTGAAGAACCCGCCGATCCTGATCCTGGACGAGGCGACCAGCGCCCTGGACAGCGAGACCGAGCGTGACATCCAGGCCGCGCTGGACCGGCTGGCCGTGGGACGCACGACACTGGTCATCGCGCACCGGCTGGGTACGATCCGCAATGCCGACCGCATCGTTGTGATGGAAGGCGGCATGGTGCGCGAGATCGGCAACCACGGCACGCTTCTGGCGGGGGGCGGCCTTTATGCCCGGCTGGCGGGCTGAATCCCGCGTCTGTGACCGTGCTTAGCTGCGGGCCCTGGCCGAGGTCGGATCGTAGGGGCTTTCCGCGATAACCTCTGCCTGATGCGCCGTTCCCAGGATCGTCAGGTCGAAGATCGCGCCGATAGGGGTTCCCGTTGGCAACAGCGCGATGCCGAGGTCGTGGCCCAAGGTATAGCTGTAGCTGCCCGAGAGGATTCGTCCCACCGGCTCGCCCTTGGCCAGAAGCGTCTCTCCGCCGATCAGGCTGACCCCCTCGGTCGGGATCTTCACCGTGACCGAACGCTGCTTCGGCGGCAACAGACCCGCCTTGCCGCGGAAGTCTTTCCCCATGTCCAGGAACCGCTCCAGGCTGCTCTCCAGCGCCGTCAGCTCGCCGTTCATGTCGCGGAACATCGCGCGATAGGATTTCTCCAGCCGAAGGCTTTCCAGCGCCTGCGTGCCCACGGGTTGCAGGCCATGGGCCTCTCCCGCGGCGAAGATCTGCGCGATCAGCCCGCGCTGGTATTCCATCGGGCAATAGATCTCCCAGCCCAGCTCGCCGGAATAGTTGATCCGCAGCATTCGCACGTCCGAGGCCAGGCCCAGCGTCATGGTCCTGACCCCGAACCAGGGGAAATCCTCGTTGGCCAGGCTTGTCTCGGTCAATCCTTGCAGGATCGCGCGCGCGTTGGGCCCCACGACCGTCATCGCGGCGCGCTCGGCCGAGACATTGCGCAGGCTGACCCCCTCGGGCTTCAGGCGCGACAGCTCGTCGAAGTAAATCCGCTCCGCCGAGGGCGTGCCGATCAGGTAGAACCAGTCCTCGGCCAGCCGCGAGACGGTGAACTCGGCCACCACCGTGCCCCTTGGCGACAGGAGATGCGAGAGGTTGGCCCGGCCCACTTTCGGCAAGCGGTTGGCCAGGATGCCGTCCAGCCAGGCCGCTGCGCCGGAACCCTGGACTTCGAACTTCGCCATGAAGGTCATTTCCACCAGACCCGCGGTCCGGCGCACCGCGGCGACCTCGTTGCCGACATGGACGCCCTTTTCCGTCCAGTGCCAGCCCGCCTGGTTTTTCTGTTCAACCCCGGCAGGCGCATACCAGTTTGGATGCTCCCAGCCATTCAGCACCCCCCAGACGGCACCCTTGCGGTCGAGGAAATCATAGGACGGCGCTGTCTTGGCGGGCCTTGCCGCCTCGCGCTCCTCTCCGGGGTAGTGCTGGATGCCATGCGTTCCCCAGCTTTCCAGGATCTTCGGCTTCAGCCAGGTCTTGTTGGCATAGTCGCCGAAGCGCCGCGGATCCAGCGCCGAGCTGTCCAGTTCATTGCCGCCCTCGACGATCTGCTCCGAGAGGTAATGGCCGATAGCCGCGCCCCAGAGGATGCCGCCCGGCACGCCCTCGGCCAGCCAGAGGTTCGGCGCGCCGCCCCAGGCCTTGCCCATCAGCGGAAGCTCGTCCGGCGTCATCTGGAACGGGCCGCGGACATTGGCCTTGATCCCCACCTCGCCCAGTGCCGGGACCGTCTCCAGAGCCGCTTCCCAGTTTTCAGCGACGGCGTCGAAATCCTCGTCGACCAGATCGGCGCCGAACCATGCGGGCACGCCGTTCTCGGCGAAAAGATGCAGCCGCTCCGTGCGCTCGTAGGGGCCGAACATCAGCCCGTCGCCTTCCTCCCGGATATAGCCCTCGAAACGCTCGTCGCGCAGGATCGGCATTTCCGGCAGTCCCGCGGCCTTGCGCGCGCGAATGGCGGGAACCGCCTCGGTGATCCAATACTGGTGCAGGATCGGGATGGCAGGCAGGTCCAGCCCGAACATCGCCCCGGTCTGGCGCGCATAGTTCCCCGTCGCGCAGATGACATGCTCGGCCGTGATCACCCCTTTCGTCGTGGTGATCTCCCATTCGCCCGACAGCGTGCGGGCCACGGCCGTCACCTCGGTGTCCTGGTGGATCTTCGCCCCCAGATCGCGCGCCGCCTTCGCCATGGCCATGGTCACATCGGCGGGGGCGATATGGCCGTCGTCTGGGTTGTAGAGCGCTCCCAGCATCTCCTCGTCGGCGCGCAACAGTGGCCACAACTCGTGCACACGGGTCTTGTCCAGCAACTCCGCCCGGATACCCTGGGTCTGGTGGGTGTCCAGATAGGACCGGTATTCGTCCATCCGGTCCTGCGACTTGGCGATGCGCAGCTGGCCGCATTTGTGCCAGCCGACCGGCATCCCGGTCAGCGCCTCCAGCCCCTCGTAGATCTCGATCGACTTCTGGATCATCAGGCCGATCGGACGCGAGCGGGTATAGGACGGGATCAGCCCCGCCGCATGCCACGTCGATCCGGCCGTCAGCCGGGTGCGTTCCAGCATCACCACGTCCGACCAGCCGCGCCGGGCAAGGCCCAGAAGGATACCCGCCCCGACACAGCCGCCGCCGATGACCACTGCCCGCGCGTGTTTCTGCATGATCCTGCCCTGCCTTCCGTTCCCGGCCAGACTCTTGGCCGCGTCCAGCCTAGCCCGCTGCCCTTCAGCACGGAACGGCACAAAAAGTACCGCCCATCATTACTTTTGGTTATCCTGTGGTGTCGGCAGGAAAACTCCTGGATGCGCAGCGCGGTCGGCTGCCATTCGCCGCATCACCCAGTGGGTGAAGGCCTCCGCCGCGGGTGACAGCGGCTTGCGGCGCGAATTGACCAGCCAGATCGACTTGCCCGAAGTCAGGCGCCGCGGCCCGACCTGCTGAAGGTTTCCCGCCAGGATCTGGTCCAACACCAGGTGCGACCAGCCCAAAGCCACCCCATGCCCAAGACTGGCCGCTCCCAGCGAACCGAGCGCGTCCGAAAACACCACCGCCTCGTCCAGCGCGCCAGTGGGGACGCCCGCCGCGGCCAGCCAGTCCCGCCAGCCAAAACGCACACGATGCCTCTCGCGGAAATGCAGGAGCCGGGCTCTTGCGAGATCGGCCAGCGCAAGCCCGCCGGTCTTGGCGATGAACCCCGGATGCGCGACCGGAAAGGTAACTTCCGGCACCAGTTCCCGCGCTTCCAGATCCGGCCAATCTCCCAGTCCCAGACGCGAGGAGACCTCGATCCCCTCGGCGTAGAGGTCGATGTCGTCATGGCCGCTTTCCTCTATGGACAGCCCGATCCCGGGATGGCTGTCGGTGAAATCGGCCAGCCTCGGCAGCAGCCAGAGCTGCAGGAAAGAGGCCGAGAACGAGACCCTGACCGTGTCACGTCGCGCCCCCTGCCGCATCGCGAGGATCGAGGCGTTCAAAAGGTCGAAGCTGCGTTCGACATCCGCGAAAAGCCGCTTGCCCTCTGCGGTCAATTCCAGTGGCCGGAGGTCGCGATGGAAAAGCCGGAAGCCCAGCGACGCCTCGAACTGGCGGATCATCTTCGACACCGCGGGTTGGCTGACGTTCAGCTCCTCTGCCGCCGCGGTGAAGCTGCGCCGCCGGGCTGCGGCCTCGAAGGTGAAAAGCGCATTGGCCGATGGGATATGGCCGCGAAGTACATGCATAACGTGAGGCTATGATGGAGGACCTGCATTCGCAAGCCTGCGGGCCCCCTGCTGGCCGCCCCTGACCTGGAAATCGGACGGGGCGAAGCAGGCCACTTGCACGAATACTTGACTAAATTACTTGCCATCCGCTAGAAGCCCAAGGCCCGCCCTCTCCCGAACGCTCGAACCCAGCGACGGCAGGCCAGCTTGCCAGCAGACCAGAGAGCAAGGCCGGGGATGTCATCGGATATCCGGCACGGTCGGATGACAGACAGATGCGGCAAAGACGACGATGAAGGTGTGCAAGAATGGGCTTTCTTCCTTCGATGACCTGGACCACCGACGGTATCCGTTCCACCGCGCCGGCACGGTGGCGGGCCTATCAGGCCATGTGCGGCATTTTCTGGGAAGCAGAAGGCAAGGCCGGCGCGACGGGGTTCTACAAGTCGCCCGATCCGCGGGTGATGCTGTTTTTCAACGACGTTTCCAGCCAGATTGGCCGGTCGGACAGCGGGGTCGTCGACGATCTACGCCACCGCCCCCTCGCCCGCGCGGTCTATGTTCCTGCCGGGACTCCGATGTGGACCAGGTTCTACGCCGATCACAGCTTCTCGCATCTCGACCTGCACCTGAAACAGTCTTGGCTGGTCGAGCGGCTGACGCCCGCACTCGGCGCATCGGCGGTGGCGACGTTGCTCCGTCAGCCGCGTGAAGTGCAGGATCTCGCCTCGCTGGCCCATATCGGCGAGGCACTGAAGCATGAGATCAGCGTCGCCGACCGGCACCCGGTGATCGCCGAAAGCCTGGCTGTTGCCCTTGTCGCCGCCCTTGTCGAGCCGCCGCAGGGCGGTCTGCAGGATCGCGCCTCGGGCGGGCTGACACCGGCGCAGATGAAGCGGTTGACCCGGCTGGTCGAAGCGAAGCCCAGCAGGCGGCACCAGAATGCCGACCTCGCCGGTGCCGTCGGGCTTTCACCCAGCTGGTTCTCGCAAGCCTTCAAGAAGACGACGGGCCGGTCGCCGCTGCAATGGCAGCAGGAGCGCCGGATCGAAGCGGTGAAACGGACGCTCCTGACCGAGAAGGTCGCCATCGCGGATCTGTCCGACCGCTTCGGTTTCGCCGACCAGGCCCATTTCACCCGCGTCTTCCGGCAAGTGACCGGCACCACCCCGGCGGCCTGGCTGCGCGAGAACCGCACCCCCTAGGCCCACCCGCCGGGCGGATGGGCCTGGCGCGCGACCTACCAGGTCTTGCGCAGGGTCAGGCCGAACGCGCGGCCCGGATTGTAGTAGTCTGCCGTGCCCGAGCCCACGATGTGCTGCTCGTCGAACAGGTTGCTCACGCTCAGCTCCAGCGCCGCGCTGTCGGTCAGGTCCACCGCCAGCGAGCCGTCCACCAGCAACGCTTCGCTGCTCTTACGGGTATTTGCCGCGTCGAAGTAGTAGGACCCGACATAGCGCAGGCCGACCCCGGCGGTCACGTCGCCCTGCGGCAGGGCATCGGCCCAGGTGTAGTTCGCCCAGATCGACGCGATGTGGTTCGGCGCCGAGGTGAACTGCTTGCCGTCCAGGGTCACGCCCCGCACGACGCCCCGCACCACCTCGGTATCCATGTAGGAATAGGACCCGATCAGGCTGAGGTTCTCGTTCACTTCGGCACGCGCCTCGAAGTCGATACCGCGCACGCGCGATTCTCCGATCCGCTCGCGCGTAATCGTGCCGTCGGGCTGGACCACCGGGATGGTGACATTCTGCTTCGACAGGTCGTAGACCGCGACCGAGAACAGGGCGTTCATGCCCGAGGGCGCATATTTCGCGCCGATCTCGAACTGCTCGCCCCGCTCGGGCTCGACGCCGATCGCCGGCGGCGCCACGGATTCCACATAGCTTCCGTAGACCGACACCTCGTCCGTGACCTTGTAGGTCAGCGCGGCCCGGCCCGAGGTTTCGGCAAAGCTGCCGCTGGTCGTCACCGGAGTGGCGGGGATCAGGTCGGTGCTGGCGACGTCCATGAAGTCCCGGCGCAGGCCGAATGTCAGGATCAGCCTCTCGTTGAACGACAGGTTCTGCGTCAGGAAGAGCGACTTGGTGTCATAATCCATCCGGTTGCGGGCATAGTAGGCCAGCGTCGCCGGAGCCCCGGTATAGACGGGGTTCGCCAGGTCGATCGGCGTGGCAAGCCCATAGAAGCTGTCGCTGCGGCTGGTCGCATCCCGGAACTCGATCCCGCCCAGGGTGCTGCTCGCGATGTTGCCGAAGGTCGTGTCGTATTGCAGCACGACGTTCCCGATCAACTCCTCGGCGCTGCTGTCGCCCCCGAAATAATAGCGCGCAACCGAGGTGCCGGTCCGCCCCGCGAAGTCGAAGAGATAGATATAGCCGAAATCGTCGGTCAGGTCGCTGTAGCGCAGGTTGCTGCGCAGGCTCAGCCCGTTGCCGAAGTCATGCGTGACCAGAAGCGTCGCGCTGTCGCGGTTGACCTCGTGATAGTTGAAACCGGGCTCACCGAAGAAGTCGCTGCGGTCGTATTCGCGGTCCAGAGGATAGCCCCCGCTGTTCGGGGTGCCGCTTCGGTCCAGGTGGTCCAGCACCAGGGTAACGGCGGTGCTGTCGGTCGGCCGCCAGGTCACGCCGCCCATCAGGAAGGTCTCGTCGTCCCGGGAATAGTCGTAATCCAGGCCGCCCTTCGCGACCTTGCCGGTCAGGCGGAAGGCCAGCGTCTCGTTGCCGGGCATCTCGTTGCCGAAATCGAAGCTGGCCTCCCTGCTCCCGTGCGAGCCGAAGCCGAGCGTGGTTTCCGCAATCTTCTCGAACCGCGGCTGGCGGGTCACGAAGTTGACCGAGCCACCGGGGTCGGCAGCGCCGAACAGGGCCGAGTTGGCTCCGCGCAGCACCTCGACCCGCTCATAGGCCAGAGGCTCTTCGCGAACGCCGCGCATCGACCCTAGCGTCAGGCCGTCGCGGTAGGTGGTTGCCTGGAAGCCGCGGATCAGAAAATAGTCGTTGCGGTCGTCGGTGCCATAGTAGTCGGTATGAACCCCGGCGGTATACTGCAGCACCTCTTCGGTCGTCTCGGCCTTGCGCAGCTCGATCTCCTTTTCGGTGATCACCGAGACCGATGCCGGCGTGTCCAGCACGCTGGTGGCAACCTTGCCCCCGACCCAAAGCTCCGACGCGACGACCGAGGTTGCATCCTCGTCGGAAAGGCCCAGCACCTGAAGGAAGATGGTCCCAAGCCGCACGATGCCGCTTTGGTCCTTCTCCATCTTTTCCGTGGACTCCTGCGCCAGCGCCGGGGCAGCAAGCATCAGGGCCAGCACCGCAGTGCCCGAGCGCAACCGACCAACCAAGTTTGTCTCTGTCCGTCTCAACTTCTTTCTCCAGGCAAGGCGTCCGGCTTTCCTGCCCCTGGGGCGGATGGCGTGGATATGGCGGGGTAGGCCCCGGGCCCATGCCTGCGAGATTCGCAGAACACCCGGCACGGTGCGGCGACTTGAAGGCGCGTGTAGCAGCAACGTTCCGAGCGTTCTTGTATTAATCGACTTTTTTTGTAAGAAAATATGCAAACCGGCTGTCTGCGGCGGTCCCACGGCGCCCCGGCCATTGACCCGCGCCCATGGCACACGCAATCGACAGCCGAGATTCAAGGAAAGGCAGGCTGATGTTCAGGCAACTCCCGTATATCTTTGCCGCTGCCCTGCTTGCGGCGGCCCTCGCCGCTCCGCCTTCCGTCGCGCAGGATTTCCCGGTGACGGTGCATCATGCGTTTGGCGCCACCGTCATCACCGAAAAGCCTGTCCGCATCGCCACGGTGAACTGGTCCAACCACGAGGTGCCTCTGGCGCTTGGCGTGGTCCCGGTCGGATTCGCGGCGGCGAATTTCGGCGATGACGACGGCGATGGCATCCTGCCGTGGGTCGAGGCCCGGCTCGAGGAACTGGGCGCCGAGCCGCCGGTCCTTTTCGACGAGGGTGACGGCATCGACTTCGAGGCAGTGGCCGCCACCGAGCCTGACGTGATCCTCGCGGCCTATTCCGGCCTTTCGGCGGCAGATTACGAGACGCTCAGCCAGATTGCTCCGGTGATCGCCTATCCCGAAACGCCCTGGGCGACAGACTGGCGCGACACGATCCGGCTGAACTCCGCCGGCATGGGCATGGCCGCCGAAGGCGAGGCGCTGATCGCAGAGTTGGAGGCGAAGATCGCCGCAACCCGCGCGACCCACCCCGAGCTCGCCGGAAAAACCGCGATGTTCGTCACCCACCTCTTGGCAACCGACCTCAGCCGCGTCGGCTTCTACACCGACATGGACACGCGGGTGCGCTTCTTCCACGACCTCGGGCTCGTCTCGCCCCCCATCGTGGCCGAGGCAGCCAAGACCGGGGCATTCAACGGCGTGATCAGCGCCGAGCGGATCGACGATCTGGCCGCCGTCGATCTTCTGGTGACATATGGCGGCACCGACCTGCGCGACAAGCTGTCCGCTGATATCCTGACCGCGCGGCTGCCCGCCATTGCGCGCGGCGCTCTGGTCATGCTGGACAACGATCCGCTCGGCACTGCGGCCAACCCGACGCCTTTGTCGCTGCCCTGGGTGATCGAGGACTACGCCGACCTCTTGTCCGCCGCGATCACCGGATCGGAATGACCACCGCATCCGCATCCGATGCTCCCGCCCTGACCGCGCAGGCGGCACGCCGCCGTCGGGCGCTGGCCGGGGCTGCGGTGCTCCTCGCGTTGCTGGTCCTCGCGATTCTGCTGTCCCTGGCCTTCGGCGCAAGGGATGTCTCCTGGGCCGAGATCGTCGCCGCCTTGCGGCGCCCACCCGAGACCCTGGGCGAAGCCGCCGTCGCCGCGCGCATCCCGCGAACGGCGCTGGCGCTTCTGGCGGGGGCCGCGCTTGGCCTTGCCGGAGCGGCGATGCAGGGGCTGACGCGAAACCCGCTGGCCGACCCCGGCATCCTCGGCACCAATGCAGGCGCCGCCCTTGCGGTCGTGATCGGGCTGGCATGGTTCGGCATGGAAAGCGCCACCCCGCAGATCTGGGTGGCGATTCTCGGCGCGGGTGTCGCAGCCGCCGGAGTTTATACGATCGCCAGTCTGGGCATCGGCGGGGCCACTCCGCTGAAGCTGGCGCTGGCCGGTGCGGCGCTGTCGGCGGCGATGGCCTCGTTCACCACGGCGGTGATCCTCCCGCGCGGCGATATCGGCGGCCTGGTGCAGGGCTGGATGATCGGCGGCGTCGGCGGGGCGACTTGGCCGCAGATCCTGCCGGTGCTGCCGTTCCTTGCCGTGGGCCTGCTGACCGCGCTGCTGTCCGCCCGGAAGCTGAACCTTCTCGCGCTTGGCGAGGATGCCGCACAGTCGCTGGGCGAGAATGTCGTGCTGGCGCGGATCATGGTCGCCGGGTCGGCCATCGTGCTGTCCGGCGCTACCACGGCGCTGTGTGGCCCCATCGGTTTTGTCGGCCTGGTGGTGCCCCATGCCTGCCGGTTGCTCTTCGGCGTCGACTACCGGCTGATCCTGCCCTTCGCCGCCATCTCCGGAGCCTCGCTCCTGCTGCTGGCCGATGTCGCCGGCAGGCTCATCGCCCGCCCGGCCGAGGTGGATGCGGGCATCGTCACGGCCTTCATCGGTGCGCCGGTTTTCATCTGGATCGTCCGGCGGCGCAGGGTGGCCGCGCTGTGAGATCGACCGCCCAGAGCATTGCCCTGCAACGTGACGCCCGGCTGCGGCATCGCTGGGCGGTGCTTGCGCTGATGGCGCTGGCGCTTGTCGGCGGTTTCGCCCTGACGCTGATGCTAGGGCAGAGCGCCTATTCCCCGGCAACGGTCTGGCGGGTCCTGCGCGGCGACGAGGTCGCGGGCGCGAGCTTCACCATCGGCAGCCTGCGTCTGCCCCGCGCCCTGCTGGCGGTGCTGGCAGGCGCGGCCTTCGGCTTGGGTGGCGCCGCCTTCCAGACGCTCCTGCGCAACCCGCTGGCCAGCCCGGACATCATCGGCATCACATCCGGCGCCAGCGCCTCTGCCGTCTTCTGCATCGTGGTGCTGTCGATCACCGGGCCGATGGTCTCGGTCTATGCCGTCACGGCGGGCCTTGGCGTGGCGCTGCTGATCTATCTCCTCGCCTGGCGCGGCGATGTCACCGGCGCACGGCTGATCCTGGTGGGCATCGGGCTTTCCGCCATGCTGCAAAGCCTGACCGCCTATGTGCTGGCCCGCGCGCCCTCGTGGTCGCTGCACGAGGCGCTGCGCTGGCTGTCCGGCAGCATCAACGGCGCCCAGCTCGGCCAGGCGCTGCCCCTGGCGCTGACCCTGGTGCTCTGCGGTGGCTTGCTCCTCTGGCGTTCTCGCGACCTCGAGATGATGCGCATGGGCGACGATGCGGCCGCGGCGCTGGGCGTCCGGCTTGCGCTGACCCGGATCAGCGTGATCCTTTGCGGCGTCGGCCTTGTCGCCGTCGCCACCGCCAGCGCGGGCCCCGTGACCTTCGTCGCCTTCCTCTCCGGCCCGATCGCCGCCCGGCTGGCAGGGCGCGATGCCCCCATCCTGCTGCCCGCCGCCGGCATCGGTGCGCTTCTGGTACTGGTCTGCGACTTCGCCGGCCAGTTCCTGCTGCCCGCCCGCTACCCCGTGGGCATCGTCACCGGAGTCCTGGGCGCGCCCTATCTCGTCTATCTGATCCTGCGGGAAAACCGGAAAGGAAGCGGCGCATGAGCCAGCCACTCTTGCAAGCGCATGATCTCTGGGCGGGCTATGCCGGACTGCCGGTGCTCGAAGACGTCTCCCTCGCTGTGCAGCCAGGGCGGATCACTGCCATCGTCGGTGCGAACGCCTGCGGCAAGTCCACGCTCCTGCGTTGTCTTGCCCGGCTCCTGCCGCCGCAGCGCGGGCAGGTCACGCTGGACGGCGCGCCGCTGCACCGGCTGGCGCCCAAGGCCTTCGCCCGCAGACTGGGCTTCCTGCCGCAAAGCCCGATCGCGCCCGAAGGCATCACCGTGCTCGATCTCGTCAGCCGCGGCCGTCACCCCCACCAAGGCCTCTTCGCCCGGTGGAGCGCCGCGGACGAGGCCGCCGTCGCCCATGCCCTGGACGCGACCGGCACGGCCGCCCTGGCCGAACGCGACATCGGCGCGCTGTCAGGTGGCCAGCGCCAAAGGGTCTGGATCGCCATGGCGCTGGCACAGGAGACGGAAATCCTGCTCCTTGACGAACCCACCACCTTCCTCGACGTCAGCCACCAGATCGACGTGCTCGACCTGCTGGTCGACCTGAACCGCCGCCGCGGCACCACCGTGGTCATGGTCCTGCACGAGTTGAACCTGGCCGCCCGCCACGCCGATATCATCGTCGGCATGAGGGCGGGGCGCATCCATGCCAGCGGAACCCCTGCCGAAGTCCTGACCGAGGCGAACATCCGCCGCATCTTCGGGCTGGACAGCCTGGTGATGACCGACCCGGTCAGCGGACGGCCGATGATGGTCCCGCGCGGCCCGGTCGACCGGCAGGGGGTCGCCGCATGACGCTTCCCTCCATCGAGGCCCTGCTGCCCATCCCGCCCGAAATCGTCTTGCCCGCCCTGCAGCATCGCGCGGAAGAGATCGGCTTCGGCGTCCAGCCGCAACCGGGCGGGCTGCGGGTGATGCTCTCCGGTGGCGATCTGCTGGCTATGGCCGAAGCGGGGGCGACGCGCCTGCGCATTACCGCCCAGGACGGGCCACACCTGCAGGGGCTGCGCGACTACCTGACCGAGGAGATCGCCGCCGCGGGCGTGGTGCCGGAATGGCAGGGCCGCCGCGCGCGGGGCCGGCCGGACAACCATGCCCTTGCCCGGGTGGTTGGGGTCCGGCGCCTCTCGCCCTCCTACATCCGCGTGATCCTGGCTGACCCGGCCTTGGCACGCTTCGCCACCGGCGGCCTGCATTTCCGCCTGCTCTTCGGCCCGCCCGGCGCCGACTGGCCCGGTCTCGACGCCAATGGCGTCACCGACTGGCCCCAAGGCAGCGCTGCCTGGCACAAGCCCGTCTATACCATCCGCCACCTTTGGGACCGCGACGGCGTCCCTCATTTGTCCTTCGACGTCTTCCTGCATGAGGGCGGCCGCGTCACCGACTGGTGCCTCGGCTTGGCCCCGGGAACCGAGATCGTCCTTTCCGGTCCCGGTGGCGGCGGGCTCCAGTCGCAGGATGGCTGGCATGGTCTGGTCGGGGATGAGACCGCTCTGCCGGTGATCGCGCGGTATCTGGCCGACATGCCCGCCGGAACCATTGGGCAGGCCGTGCTGGTCGTGCCCGATCCGGCAGATATCCAGCACCTCGACCATCCGCCGGGAGTCTCCCTGCACTGGGCCACGCGCGACAGCGGCGCCACGCCCTTGACCGCGCTCGGGACGCTGCAGATCCCCGACGGAGCGCGCCAGGTCTTCTTTGCCGCCGAAGCCGAGGAAGCACGAACCGCGCGCAGGATCCTCACGGATCGCGGTCTGCGCAAGTCGGAGATCAGCGCGGCAGCCTATTGGGCAAAGAGCTGGTTTTCGGGGATTTCCCCGAAAATCTGAGGCATGGGCTTCAACCCGATGGCACGCCCGTCCTGCCGGGTTGTGTCGCCTTCCGGAATCCGGTCTTCTGCCCCTGACCATGAGGGGAGAGGCGAATGAACGGCGCGGAGACTTTGGTGCGGACCTTGCTGGCTTCCGGCGTGAAAGTCTGCTTCGCCAACCCCGGCACATCCGAGATGCATTTCGTCGCCGCGCTCGACCGCCACCCGGAGCTGCGCTGCATCCTGTGCCTGTTCGAGGGCGGCGTCTCGGGCGCGGCGGATGGCTACTACCGGATGACGGGGGAAGTGGCGGCGACGCTCCTCCACCTCGCTCCCGGCTTCGGCAATGCCTTTGCCAACCTGCACAATGCCCGCAAGGCGCAAAGCGGTGTCCTGAACATCATGGGCGACCATGCCGACTATCACCTGCGGTTCGAGGCGCCGCTGAAGGGCGACACGGTGGGGATCGCGCAGGCGGTGTCACATTGGACGCGGGTCAGCAGCGCGGCGGAGAAGGTCGCTGGTGACGCCGCCGAGGCAGTGCGGGCGGCACGGGCCAAGGGCGGGCAGATCGCCACGCTGATCCTGCCCGCGAACACCGCCTGGGAGGCGGCGACGGGTCCTGCGGTGGCCGCTCCGCCCCCGGCGCTGCACCGTCCGTCGCTTGCGGAAATCAAGGCCGCCGCCCGCGCTTTGCGCCAGCCCGGCGCGGTGCTGCTGCTGGACGGCCCGGCGCTTTACACCGACCTCGGCCTGCTGGCGAAGCGGCTGACCAAGGCCTGCGGTGCGCGGCTGATGCAGCCCTTCTTCGCCGCCCGTTTCCGGCGCGGGGCGGGGGCGGTGAAGATGGAACGGATGGCCTACCGCCTTCCGGACAACCAGGCGCTGCTGGCCGGAGTGCCCGCGCTGGTGCTGTGCGGCACGGCGCGGCCCGCCGGGTTCTTCGCCTATCCCGGCCTGCCGTCGATCCCCGATGACCCGGACACCCGGCTGATCGAGCTGTGCAGTCGCGAGATGGACATCGCCTGGTGCCTGCAGGCGCTGGCGGAGGAACTGGGCGAGGCAGAACTGGGTCCGGAAGATTTCGTGCCGCTTGACCGGCCCGCCCTGCCGGACGGGCCGCTGACGCTGGAGAAGCTGGGCGAGACAATCGCGGCATTGATGCCAGAGGACACGATCCTTGTGGACGAGGGGATCACCGCCTCGGCTTATCTTGCGCCCGCGCTGCGGCGAGGGCCTGGGCATGACGTGCTGACGATCACCGGCGGTTCCATCGGGTTCGGCCTGCCGAACGCGGTCGGGGCAGCGGTCGCCTGCCCGGACCGCAAGGTCGTGGTGCTGGAGGGCGACGGATCGGGCATGTACACGCTGCAATCGCTGTGGACCATGGCGCGGGAGGGGCTGGACGTGACCACGGTGGTCTTCGCCAACCGGGGCTACCAGATCCTGCGTGAGGAGCTGGCGGCGATGGGGGTGAACGAGGTCGGGCGCAACGCGGCGCGGATGTTCGACGTGGAAGGTCCGGCGCTGGACTGGGTGGCGCTGGCCGAGGGCCACGGGGTGCAGGCGGTGCGGGTCAGCGACATGGCCGGGTTCAACGCGGCCTTTGCCGAAGCGATGGGGCAGAGGGGTCCGCGGCTGATTGAAGTGGTATTGTGAGGGCGATTTCTTCGAAGAAATCGCGACGGAGCCTTTGAAGGCTCCGGTCCGGAGTTTTCGAAAACTCCGCCCTAACCCGAAACCGGGTTCAGCGCCTTGTTGTAAGGGTGCCAGTCGGCGATGTCGGGATAGTGCCGGCGGCGCCATTCCTTCACCTTCCGGTTCATGATCCGCTTCCACAGCGGCGGCACCATCGCGGCCATGGTCATCAGCGGGTAGCCGTAAGGAAGCTGCGGCGCCTCGCCTTCCGCATAGGTCTGCAACACGGGAAAGCGCCGGCCGGGCTTGTAGTGATGATCCGAATGGCGCTGGAGGTTGATCAAGAGCCAGTTCGAGGCCTTGTGGTCGGCGTTCCAGCTGTGGCGGGGCAGGACATGCTCATATCTGCCCTCGCCCAGATGGCGGCGGGTCAGGCCGTAGTGCTCGATATAGTTCACCAGTTCCAGCTGCCAGATCGCGGTGAAGGCCTGCACCAGGAACAGGCCGAGGCCAGCCCAGCCCCCCAGGGCAAGGGCGAGGGCGAGGAAAGCGGCTTGCAGCAGGGCATAGCGCCAGTACGGGTTGGAGCGGTGCCACCAGGGCAGACCACGCCGGGCCAGCATCGCCGCTTCCGCTGCCCAGGCGGATCGCGGGCATTGCCGCAGGACGCGGGGGAAGAAGCGGTGGAACCCTTCGTTGTAGCGCGCCGTCACCGGGTCGCGCGGGGTGCCGACGTGGATGTGGTGGACCCGCAGGTGTTCCGAGCGGAAGTGGGAATACAGGACCGATGCGAGCAGGAGGTCGGCCAGTCCACGTTCGAGGCGGGATTTCTGGTGCATCAGCTCGTGCGCGTAGTTGATCCCGATCGTGCCGGAGACGACACCCATGCCGAAGAAAAGCCCGATCCTCTCGCCGGTATCCAGATGGGGGGCCTGCGGCACATACCACAGCATCAGCGCGAGAAGCGCCATCTGGACCGGGAACCACACCAGCGTGACGGCGCGGTAGGCGGTCAGCGCAGCCTCGGGGGTCTGCGGGTCGGGGTTGGCGGTCGTCCGCCCGGTGATCGCGTCGAGCAGGGTGAAAAGCCACCAGGTCGCCAGCGGCAGAAGCGCGATGGTCCAGCCGCCCTGCATCATGCCCAGAACGGCGAGGGGGGGCAGGCCCAGGGACAGCCAGAAGGGCAGGGCTTTCGGGAGCGGGCTCATGGGCCGGGAGTGTAGCCGATTGGCGCGGCGGCTCAACGGGGCAAGACGGCACAGGGGCTGCTCGTCGCGCGCGGGATCAGTGCACCTCGTGCCGCGCCAGATCCCAGGCCTTGCGCATGACGGTGGGCAGGTCGGCGGGGCGGAAGTCCTGGCGGGAAATCAGGACCCCGCGCGTGGGCGGGCTGTCGATCCGGGCGGTCAGGACCCGCAGGATCAGGTGGAAATGGGTGAAGGTGTGCCGGACCTCCCCCACCTCCTGCCAGTCGGCCATAGCGGGGGCCTCGCCGCCCTGCCCGTCCCAGCCGTCGCCGGGGATGCCGAGCATCCCGCCGAGGAGGCCCTTGTCCGGGCGGCGTTCGAGGAGGACAGCACCCTCGCGGTGGCCGAGCCAGAGCGTGCCGCGACGGGTGGGTTTCTCGGGCTTCGGGGATTTCCGCGGCAGGTCGGCCTGCACGCCTGCCGCGCGGGCGAGGCAGGCCTCTACCCAGGGGCAGATGCCGCAGGCGGGCGACCGCGGGGTGCAGATCGTGGCGCCGAGGTCCATTACCGCCTGCGCGTAATCCCCCGGTCGCGTCGCAGGGGTCAGGCGGGCAGCCAGCATGGTCAGCTCGGGCTTCGCGGCGGGGAGCGGGGTTTCGACCAGGAACATCCGCGCCATCACCCGCTCGACATTGCCGTCGACCACGGTCGCGGGCTCGTCAAAGGCGATGGCAGCGATGGCACTGGCGGTATAGGGGCCGATGCCGGGCAGCGTCAGCAGGGCCTCGCGGCTGTCCGGGAAGCGGCCCCCGTGCAGGGCGACGACGGCACGGGCGCATTTCAGCAGGTTCCGGGCGCGGGCATAATAGCCGAGGCCCGCCCATTCCCCCATGACATCGGCATCCGCAGCAGCCGCCAGCGCGGCAACGGTGGGCCAGCGGGCGGTGAAACGGTGGAAATAGTCCTTCACGGCGGCGACGGTGGTCTGTTGCAGCATCACCTCGGACAGCCAGACGCGGTAGGGGTCGGGACGGAGGCCCGCGGCGCGATCCTGCGGCGAGACGCGCCAGGGCATCACCCGGGCGTGGCGATCGTACCAGGCGAGAAGTTGCGCCGAGAGGGATTCGGAGGCGTCCTGCATCCCGGCGAAGATAGCGAACGGGGGGCGGCGGGCCAGAGGGGTTGCGCGGGCATCCGACAACCCCCGAATGACGCAATGTTTATTCCTGTTTCAGCCTTCGCTCTGGCGGGGGCGGCCCCTTGCGGTAGAATGTGGGCCAAGGACAGGAGACCTCCAGACCCGCGATGAGCCGCAAACCCCTTCCCACTCCCAGTGCGGACCACCGGATGCGCGGGTTCGAGCCGGCCTTCGGGCTGATGAAAGAGGCTGTGCGCTCAGCCGGGGAATCGCGCGGCTTCGCGGTGGCGCGGCTTCTCACCCATTGGGCCGAAGCGGTGGGCGAGGAACTGGCGCGCAAGACCCGCCCGGTGAAGATCGGTTACGGAAAGGGCGGGATGGGGGCGACGCTGACGCTTCTGGTCAAGGCCGCCGAGGCGCCGATGGTGCAGATGGCGCTGCCCCGGCTGAAGGAACGGGTGAACGCCGTCTACGGCTACAATGCGATCAGCCATATCCATCTGACCCAGACGGCGGCCACCGGCTTTGCCGAGGGGCAGGCCGAATTCGCCCCGGCGCCGAAACCCGCGAAGTCCCCCGATCCCGCGACGACCGCCCAGGCACAAGCCGCAGCCGAAGGCGTGGCCGACCCCTCTTTGCGCAGCGCGCTTGAACAGCTGGCGCAAAACATCTTAACTCGCCCGCGATCTTGATATCCGGACTGCATGAAGGACGCCGACCCATGATGAAACTGAACCGCCGGGCGATGATCGCCCTTGCCGCAGCCGCCACCGCGGCGATGACCCCGGCGCTGGCGCAGGAAACCACCACCGCCGAGACGCCGGCTGCCGCCGGCCCCGGCGACTTCTCGCTGGGGTCCCCCGACGCCAAGGTGAAGATGGTGGAATATGCCAGCTTCACCTGCCCGCATTGCGCGCATTTCCACGAAACCGTCTTCGGCCAGCTGAAGAAGGACTACATCGACACCGGCAAGGTCCACTTCACCCTGCGCGAGGTCTATTTCGACCGCTACGGTCTCTGGGCTGCGCTGATCGCCCGTTGCGGCGGCGAGATGAAGTATTTCGGCATCCAGGACATGCTCTTCGCCAAGCAGGCGGAATGGGCCGGGTCGGACGATCCCGCGAAGGTAGTCGAGAACCTGAAGACGCTTGGCCGCTCGGCGGGTCTTGAAGACGCGGCGATGGACGCCTGCCTGAACGACACCGCCAATGCCGAAGCCCTGATCAAGCAGTTCCAGACCAATTTCGAGGCCGACGGTGTGCAAGGCACGCCGACGCTCTTCATCAACGGCACCAAATATTCCAACATGGCCTATGAGGACCTGAAGCCGATCCTCGACGCCGAGCTGGCAAAATAAATGGCCGCACCGCTGGAAGGGATCCGCGTCATCGAGCTGGCGCGGATTCTGGCGGGTCCCTGGGCCGGGCAGACCTTGGCCGATCTCGGCGCCGATGTGATCAAGGTCGAGGCACCGGAGGGCGACGATACCCGCCGCTGGGGGCCTCCGTTCATCGAGAGCCAAGGCGAGAAGACCGCGGCCTATTTCCATGCGGCGAACCGCGGCAAGCGGTCGATCACCTGCGATTTCCGCACCGCCGAGGGGCAGGAGACCGTGCGCCGCCTGGTCGCAGACGCCGACGTGGTGATCGAGAATTTCAAGGTGGGCGGGCTGGCGAAATACGGGCTCGACTGGGAGAGCCTGCGCAAGGTGAATCCCCGGCTGATCTACTGCTCGATCACCGGCTTCGGGCAGGACGGTCCCTACGCGCACCGGGCCGGGTATGACTTCATCATTCAGGGCATGTCGGGCCTGATGAGTGTGACGGGCGCGCCGGACGGGCAGCCGCAGAAGGTGGGGGTGGCTGTCACCGACATCTTCACCGGGGTCTATGCCGCGACGGCGATCCTTGCCGCGCTGGTACAGCGCGGGCGGACGGGCGAGGGCCAGCAGATCGACATGGCTTTGCTCGACGTGGCGACCAGCGTGATGGCGAACCAGGCGATGAACTATCTGGCCAGTGGCAAGGCACCGGGCCTGATGGGCAATGCGCATCCGAACCTCGCGCCCTATGCGGTCTTCGATTGCAAGGATGGCTGGCTGATCCTGGCGACGGGGAACGATGGGCAATACCAGCGGCTATGCCGGATTCTGGGGCTGGACAGCATGGCCGGGGACGCGAAGTTCCTGACCAACGCCGACCGGATCGCCAACCGCGTGGAGATGACGGATCGGCTGACGGCGGCCACGAAGACCTGGGCGAAGGCGGATCTGCTGGCCGCCTGCGAGGCCGAGGGCGTGCCTGCCGGGCCGATCAATGACCTGACCGAGGTCTTCGCCGACCCGCAGGTGGTGGCGCGCCGGATGCAGATCGCGCCGGAGGGGATGAAGGGCGTGCGCAGCCCGATGAGCTTTTCGGGCGCCGAACTGGCGCTGGACCGGCCTGCGCCACGGCTGGGGCAGCATCAGGACGAGGTGCTGAAACCGGAGATTTCACACCCGTCTGCCTAGCGAAGCAATGCGGCACGGCACAGGAATCGCGCTACCCCACACGCCTCACGAACCGCCAGCCCGTGCCATATGTCACTGGCCGCCGCGCATTCCAATTTCCTCCGCCACACAAGCAGCCAGCTTTTGACGACGGTCTAATCGCTAGCCCGCCTGCGCCCCGTCCTCGGTCAGGATCGCGTCCAGCGGAATGTCATGCGGCTGCGGGAAGATCGTCGCCAGCCGCGCCGACTGCAGCCCGATCCCGATGGTGAAGGGACGCGGCGAAAGTGAAGCCAGCGTCCGGTCGAAATAGCCGCCCCCATAGCCCAGCCGGAACCGGTCCTGCGTCCAGCCCATCACCGGGGCCAGCGCGATCTCGGGCACCACCGCCTCGGCCTCGGGTGGGGGGACCGGGATGTTCCAGTCGCCGCGCACCATCTTTGTCTCCGGCGTCCAGCGGCGGAAGACCAGCGGGGCGGCCTTCACCTCGACCAGCGGCAGCGCGACCCGCGCCCCCGCGGCGTGCAGGCTGGCCAGCACCGGCCGCAGGTCCGGCTCGCCCTTGATCGGCCAGTAGCCGGAGAAGACACGGCCCGCCAGACGGCCGAAGCGCGCCTCCAGGAACCGCAGCAGGTGCCCGCCGATCGCCTCGCCCTTCGCTGCGCGCTCAGCCACGCTCAGCGCGTCGCGTTCCGCCCGCAGCCGCAGCCGTTCGGCCTTGCGCCAGCGCGCCACGTCGCGCGCCTGTTCCGGGTCCACATGGGCGGGGTCGAAATAGGTCGGGTCGACCTCCGCCGCCATGCAGGGCGGCGAGGCATAGCGGCCGGGGGTATCGTCGCTTGTCATCGTCCGCATCCCGGCAGCGCCGCCAGACAGTCCGCCGCCTCCTTGACCATCCGCTGCAGCCGCTCCCCTGCCGGGATCACATCGCGGATCAGCCCGGCGCCCTGCCCGGCGTAAAGCGCCATCTCCTCCAGCGACCCCGTGGTGTGGCGCATCGGCGAGTCCGTGGAATAACGCAGGAGCGGCTGGCCCGAATCCTCGGCAATCGCTTCACGCGGCAGGGTGTCGGGGTCGTGGCCCATCAGGTTGTCGCCGAAGGCCTGCGTGACGCTGTTGCCGATCACCCGCACCGCCGCCCCTTTCGGCCAGTTCAGCACGAAGACATCGGTCAGCACCGTATCGCCGCCCTCTGCCTCGACCACCCGCCGCTTGTGATAGTCATGCGCCCAGGCCTCTTCGGTCGCGAGGAAGGCTGTCCCGCACTGCACCCCCTGTGCCCCCATGGCCAACGCTGCCGCCAGCCCGCGCCCCGAACCGATGCCGCCCGACACCACCACCGGCACCCGCGCGTCGGCAAGAACCGTCTCGGCCAGCGCGAAGGCGCCGATCCGGCCATGCACATGGCCCCCGGCCTCGATCCCCTGTGTGATGATCACATCCGCCCCCGCCGCCTCGGCCTGCCGCGCGGCCTGAACCGTGCCGACCTGATGCAGGACCAGGCAACCCTCGCGCTTCACCCGGGCCACGACCTCGGGCATCACGTCCCAGAAGAAGGTGAAGGCACGGACGCCAAGGTCCAGGCAGCGGGAGATCTGCCGGTCCAGAAGCCCCGGCTCGGTCGCAGAGGGGATCACGTTCACCGCAAAGGGCCGGTTCGTCGCCGCGCGATAGGCCGCGATTTCGGTCTCGATCAGGTCGGGGCTTTCCCGGACCATCCCCAGCATCGCATAGCCCCCGGCCCGCGCCACCGCCGCCGCCAGTTCGGCCCGGGCAACCCCGCCCATGCCCGCCAGCAGGATCGGCACCTCGCAGCCCAGAAGATCGCACAGCGGGGTTCGCAAGCTTGGAACTATGTCACCCATCCCATCCCCTCCGACATCGCAACCAGACGTCAAACGGTTCCGCAGGAACATCGGCCCGTGACATTCCCACCGGGCACCGCGAAGATGAGTTTACACCAGGCCGAAGGGGGCACAATGACCGATCGTCTGCATCGCGCGCTTGCGTTGATCGACCGGGCCAACGCCGCCGACCCGAAGGGCGAGGCGGTGGTCTACGGGCAGCGGATGAGTGCCGAGCTGGCGCGGCTGTTTCCCGGGGCCTCCGATGTCCTGCAGGTCGCGGCGCGGGGGCAGCATGTGGAACGCTGGCTCCTGCCGCGGTCGGACTACCCCGAGGGCAAGGCGGGATATCTGGACTGGCGGCGGGAACAAGGGCGGCGCCATGCCGAGCGGGTGGCGGGGAACATGGCGGAGGCGGGCTTTCCCGCCGGGGATTGCGAGCGGGTCGGGGTCCTGCTCCGCAAGGAGGGGATCAAGCGCGACCCCGAGGTGCAGGCGCTGGAGGACGTGATCTGCTTCGTCTTCCTGAAGTTCCATTTCACCCCCTTCGCCGCCGGTCGCGATGCCGAGCAGACGCTGGATATCGTCCGGAAGACGGCCCGGAAGATGTCCGCGGCGGGCCGGATGCGGGTGTTGGAGGAGTTCGACCTGCCTGCCCCGCTCGCCCAGGCCTTCGGCGAGGCCTGAGCGGCTGCCCGCGCGCGGGCAGATTTTCGGCCCCATGATTTCAAGGACTTGAAAAACCGCGTTAACGATCTGGCAAGACTTTGCGGCGGCTCAACGGACGGGTGACAGGCTGCATTTCGCCGGGTCCGCATCCCTGTCGTCCCCCTGTCGGCTTTTCATGCGAGCATGACCGCGCCGCCCGAGAGCGCTTTTTGCAAAGGACCTGACCATGTATCCGATGATGACCCCGGCCCAGCTGATCGGCCTTTCGCTCAAGACCGGCACCATGCTGGCCGAGGCGCAGATGGTGATCGGGATGCGGATGCTGGGGCTGATGGGCCTGTGGCGCGTCGCCCCGTCGGAAAACGCCCGCATGTCTTCGGAGAAGCTTGCCGCGCTGAGCCAGTCGGCCATCGCCACCTCGCAAGCGGTGCTGACCGGCAAGCCCCCCGCCCTGATCGCCGAGGCTGCGCTGAAGCCGATCCGTCGCCGCACCCGTTCAAACGTCAAGCGCCTGGCCTGCCGCGGCCCCGGCCAGCCCTGACCGGCTTGTCTTTGGAGCCCCATCGCGCGGGGCCGACCTGATGATCGCCGCCACGGCACTGGCCCACGGGGCGACGGTGGTGACGGGGAACGTCGACGACTTCCTGCCTACCGGCGTGGCGGTTGAGAGCCCGTTCTGACCCTCAGCCCTCGCGCCTTCCGTCGTGGAAGGCGCGCTGCAGAAAGGCCGCGCTGGCGCGCAGATAGGCTGTGACATTCGGGCGGCGGAAGACGCCGTGGCCTTCATCGGGAAACAGCATCACCTCATGCGGAATGCCCGCCGCCGTCAACTCGCGCACTGCGGTATGCGTATTCTCAGGCCCCACGTTCGAATCCGCGAGGCCATGCACGATCATCACATGACCCCGAATGCGGTCGATGAAGCGCCCCGGCGAGGCATTGGCGTATTTCTCGGGAAACTCCTCGGGCGTGCCGCCCATCATTTCCTCGCTGTAGGCGCGGCCATGCGGCATCTCGGTCGCGTGGTAGTCGATGTCCAGCCGATACATCCCGCACATCGGGATCGCGGCCGTCACCAGGTCGGAATGGCGGGTGATCGCGAACCAGCTGGAGAAGCCGCCGTAGGAATTGCCCGCCACCGCCACCGGACCGGGGAGGCCGGTTGTCAGCGCCGCCTCCAGCCCCGCGCGGATGTCGGCCTGTTCCCGCCCGCCCCAGCCGTCCTCTTTCACCGCCTCGCGGTGTGCGTAACCGAAACCGGTCGAGCCGCGGTAGTTCGGATCGAGGACGGCATAGCCCTGTGATACCCAGAACTGGATCTTCGGGTTCACCCAATCCTCCGAATGCCAGGTCGGCCCGCCGTGCACATAACCGATGAGGCCCTTGGGCACCCCGTCCGGGCGGTAAAGCCAGCCCTGCAGCGCGCGCCCGTCGGGGGCGGTCCAGCGGAAGTCCTGCGGGGCGGTGTGGCGGCGCGCGGGTTCTGGTGCGGCGCGCCAGATCGCCCGGCAGTTACCATCCTCTGCCACGGCCACCAGATCATGCGGAGCGTCGGCGTCATAGGCCTCGGCCAGCCAGCCGCCGTCGGGCAGGGCGGCATGGGGCAAAAGGCTGCGGCGGCCGGAGAGGTTGGGGAGCGGGCGGAGGTCATGCCCCCGGACCAGCGCGGCGCGGGTGTGGCTTTCTTCGTGGTGAATGCAGAGGAAGTCCTGCCCCGTCCCGGCCAGCACCGCATGGGGGTAAAGCTGCGGTTCTTCGGCGATCCAGTCGCCCGCGCCGGTGGACAGGGTCAACACCCCCAGCCGGTCGCGCCCGTCATGGTCGCAGGCGAAGCCGATCCGGTCCGCGTCCAGCCAGACCGCCAGCACGTTGTTGCGCTCGCCCAGGTCCAGCACCTTCCGGGCTTGGGCCCCGTCCACCGGCACGATCCAGAGCTGGTAGCCGCCGGGCGCCCGGTCGCTGCGGTGCCACAGAAGCCGGGTGCCATCGGGCGAAAGCAGCGGGCCGACGTAGAAATGCGGCGGGCTGTCCGCCTGCGCCAGGCAGGTGCGCGCGCCGGTGGCGAGGTCCTGCCGCCAGAGCCAGGCGCCTGCCGTCACCTGATCCGTGGCATAGTCGAAATCCGCGAGGAAGAAGACTGCGCCCTGGTCCGCCGCAAACGCCCCGCCATAGACGTAATGCGTGTCCTGCGTCGGGGTGATCTGCCGAAGCGCGCCGGTTTCCCGGTCGAGGAGCAGGAGGTGGTCATGCTCGTTCGCGTTCAGCGACTGGGCGAGGAGCAGGCGGCTGCCGTCGGGGGCCACGTCGCGGATGAGGTAGTGATCCTGCCCGTCGGTCAGCATCCGGGGCGGGGCGGAGCCGTCCAGCGGCGCGCACCAGACATTCTCGGTCTCGGTGGGGCCGGCGAGGCACCAGAAGGCCCAGCGGCCATCGGCGCTGGCGTGGATGTTCGACAGCTGCGGAACAGCGGCCCAGAGCGCGGCAAGATCGGTCATGTTTCCTCGACGAAATGGCAGGCGGCAAGGCGGCCGGGGGCGACCTCGCGCAGATCGGGGCGCGTGGTCCGGCAGATCTCGGCGGCCTGCGGGCAACGGCTGGCGAAGACGCAGCCGGGTGGTGGCGCCAGGACAGAGGGCAGTTCCCCGGCCAGCGCGGTGCCGACACGGCCCTTCTCGCGCCGCGGGTCGGGTTCGGGGACGGCCTGCATCAGGGCTTGGCTGTAGGGGTGCAGGGGGCGGGCGTAGAAATCCGACCGCTGCGCCTGTTCGACCACGCGGCCGAGGCACATCACCACCACCTCGTGGCTGATGTGGCGCACGACGGCCAGGTTGTGCGAGATGAAGACGAGGGCGAGGCCCATCTTTTCCTGCAGGTCCATCAAGAGGTTGATCACCTGCGCCTGGATCGAGACGTCCAGCGCCGAGACGGGTTCGTCGCAGACGATGAGCTTTGGCCTGCCGACCAGCGCCCGCGCGATGCCAACGCGCTGCGCCTGCCCGCCGGACAGCTCATGCGGGTAGCGGTCGGCGAAATCGGCGGAAAGGCCGACCTGCCCCAGGGCCTCGATCGCGCGGGCGCGGGCCTCGGCGCGGGTGAGGCCGGGCTCGAAGGTGGCGAGCGGGCGGCTGACGATGCGGGCCAGCGTCATCCGGGGGTCGAGCGCGGCGACCGGGTCCTGGAAGATGATCTGCATCTCGGACCGGCGGCGGCGCAGGTCGGGGATCGTCGCCATATCCTCGCCCTGCCACAGCACCTGCCCGCCCGAAGGCTCGATCAGCCGCAGGAGGGCGCGGCCGAGGGTGGACTTGCCGCAGCCGGATTCCCCCACGATGCCCAGGGTGCGGCCCGCCTCCAGCGTGAAGGAGACGTCGTGGACGATGGGCAGAAGACGGGGCGCGGAGAACAGTCCGGCGCCGGGCACCCGGTAGCCGACGCCGAGGTTGCGCACGTCGAGCAGCGTCATGATGCGGCCCCCGTCAGGTGGCAGGCGGCCCGGCGTCCGGGGCCGAAGGCGCCGAGGTCGCGCAGAGGCGGACGGTCGGTCGCGCAGACCGGCAGGCGGACCTCGCAGCGGTCGACGAAGGGGCAGCCCGTTACCGCACCGCCTGAGCGCGGCGTGCCGGGGATCGTGCCCAGCCGCGGGGTCAGCGCGGTTTCCAGACGGGGCATCGCAGCCAGAAGCCCGCGGGTATAGGGGTGCGAGGGGGCGTCGAACAAAAGCTCCGCCGGGGCCTCCTCCATCACCCGCCCGCCGTAGAGCACGACCACCCGGTCGCAGAGCCGCGCCACCACGCCCAGGTCATGCGTGACGAGGATGATCGCCGTCCCGGTCTCGCGCGCAAGCTCGGCCATCAGGTCCAGCACCTGCGCCTGGATGGTGACGTCCAGCGCAGTGGTGGGTTCGTCGGCCAAGAGAAGGCGTGGGCGGGCAAGAAGCGCCATCGCGATCATCACCCGCTGGCGCATGCCGCCGGAGAATTCATGCGGGAACCGTCGGGCACGGGCGGCGGCGTCCGGGATGCGCACCCGGTCGAGCATCCGCACCGCCTCGGCCCGCGCCTCGGCCTTGCCCATGCCCTTGTGGACGATCAGCCCCTCGGCCAGCTGGTCGCCGACCCGCATATAGGGGTTGAGGCTGGTCATCGGGTCCTGGAAGATCATCGACAGTGCCAGTCCGCGGACCCTGTCCAGCGCGCGCGGGGACAGCGCCAGCAGGTCCTGGCCCTGGAACATCACCTGCCCCGAGGCCCGCCCGTTCGCGGCCAGAAGTCCCATCATCGCATAGAGGATCTGGCTTTTCCCCGAACCGCTTTCACCGACGATACCCAGCACTTCGCCCGGGCCCACATCCAACGAGACGCCGTCCACCGCCAGCGCCTCGCGCTCGGCCAGGCGGAAGCGGACGCTGAGGTCCCTTATGGAGAGCAGGCTATCGGTCATTGGGATCGAAGGCATCACGCAGCCCGTCGGCGATGAAGTTGAGGCAGAGGAGCACCGCGACCAGCAACGCTCCGGGCAGGAGCAGGAGCCGCAGGTCGGTGTCCATCGCCGAGGTGCCGGTCTGGATCAGGTTGCCCCAGCTTGCCTGCGGCTCCTTGATGCCGATGCCGAGGAAGGAGAGGAACGATTCCGACAGAATCACCTCGGGCACGAGAAGCGAGCCGTAGACGATCACGGTGGACATGCAGTTCGGCACGATGTGCTGCAGCACGATGGCCGGGCCGGTCATCCCCCCGGCCCGCGCGGCCTGGACGAATTCGCGCTGCGCCAGCGACTGCGCCTGTGCCCGGACGATGACGGCGGGTGTCAGCCACAGCGTGAAGACGATGGCCGCGAACAGCGCCACATTGCCGCCACCGAACAGCAGGCTGAGCAGGATCACCAGGATCACATAGGGAAAGCCGTAAAGGATCTCGATGCAGCGCATCATCAGCCCGTCGAGCCTGCCGCCGACATAGCCCGCGATGGCCCCGTAGAGCACCCCGATCCCCCCGGCGGTCAGCGCCCCCAGAAAGCCGATGGTCAGCGAGACCTGTCCGCCCTCCAGCACCCGCACCAGAAGGTCGCGGCCGAAATCGTCCGTGCCGAAAAGATGCGGCGAGGAAAAGTCGATGGGCGCGCCGATATAGTCGAAATCCGCCTCTTCCCCGTCGAAGGGAAAGGCGTAGGGGCCGAAGAAACAGGCCAGAACGATCAGCGCCAGTACGAAAACTGACAGCATTGCCAGCCGGTTCTGCGCGAAGCGTCGTAGCTGAAGCTGAAAGGTGGACAAGGGGCGCTCAACGGCCATGGCGCAACCTCGGGTCCATCCAGCCGCGCAGCAGATCGGTGCCGATGTTGAAGAAGATCAGCAGCGCGCCGTAAAGCAGCGTGATCCCCATCACCAGGGGATAGTCCCGGTTCAGCGCCGCATCGACGAAATGCCGCCCGATCCCCGGCACGGCAAAGACCGTCTCGATCAGGATGGAGCCGGTGATGATCGCCGCCGTCGCCGGGCCGAGATAGGCGACGACCGGCAGAAGCGCCCCGCGCAGCACATGCACCCTGAGCACCCGGCCGCCGCCAAGGCCCTTGGCGCGGGCAGTGCGGACGTAATTCTCGCGCAGGGTCTCGATCATCGAAGACCGGGTGAGCCGCGAGATATAGGCGATGTTCGGCAGCGACAGCACCAGAACCGGCAGCACCAGCGAGCGCCACCCCTGCCCCGAGCCGCCGACCGGCAGCCAGCCGAGCTTCAGCCCGAAGACAAGCTGGCAGAGCGGACCGATCACGAAGATCGGCACGGCGATGCCGACCACCCCGATCAGCCCGGCCAGGTAATCCGCGGGCTGGTTGCGCCGCAGCGCCCCGATGATGCCAAGCGACACGCCCACGAGGCTCGCCACCACCACCGCCCAGAAACCGATGGTCAGCGAATAGGGCAGGCCCGACAGGATCAGGTCGCTCACCGAATAGTCGCGGAATCGGGTGGAGGGGCCGAGGTCGAGATGCAGCAGCCCCCAGACATAGCGGGCGAACTGCTTCCACACCGGCTCATCGAGGTGGAAAGCCGCCTGGATGTTGGCCAGCACCTCGGGCGAGATCTTGCGGCTGCGCGAGAACGGCCCGCCCGGCGCCAGCCGCATGACGAAGAAGGTCAGCGTGACGAGGGCGGCGAGGGTCAGCCCGCCATCCCAGAGCCTCTTGCCGATGAAGCGCAGCATCGCTTGTGCCTGCCCAGCCCCTACTCCAGCGTCAGGAACTGCGAGTTGTTGTAGCCCGCGACCGAGCTTTCAAAGCCCTTCACCTGCGGGCTGATCAGATGCCGCGTCGGGATGATCGCCAGCGGCGCGAAGATGTAGTCGTCGAGAAGAAGCTTCTCCGCCTCCGCGAGCGCGGCATTGCGCGAGGCTTTGTCCGGCATCTGCGCCGCCTTGTCCATCGCGGCGTCATATTCGGGCTTCACCCAGTTGTAGCCCGCATCGGCCGAAGGCCGCAGGTAGGCGAGAAAGGTCTCCGCCCCGGCGAAATCGCCGACGAGATCGTCGGCGAAGACATCCCAGGTTCCGGCATAGAAGCTGTCGAGCCAGGCCTTGCGCTCCTGCGCGTCATTGACGGCCTGCACCCCCAGAACCTTCTTCCACATCAGCGCCACGCCCTGCGCGCGCCGGATCGCATCTTCGGACGAGATGGAGACGATGTTGATCTTCAACGGATTGTCCGGCCCATAGCCCGCCTTGGCATAAAGCTCTTTCGCAAGAGCCTCACGCTCGGCCTGGGTCATGGAGGCTTCGGCGATCTGCGGCCCGGCGTAGGTCGGATCGAAGCCGCCTGCGAAGGAGAAGGTCGGGATCGCCTCGCCCTTGACGATCTTGCCTTCCAGCACCTCGCGGTCGATGGCCAGCGACAGGGCGCGGCGCAGATCGGGGTTCTTGAACGGCTCTTTCGTCAGGTTGAAGTCGTAATAGACCACCTCGGTCGAGGGCGAGATATGGACCTGATCCGGCATCTCGGCCTTCAGCGCCTCGATCTGGTTCAGCGGGATGTCATAGGTGATGTCGATCTCGCCCGCGCGGAAGCGCTTCAGCTCGGTCGCCACATCCTCGGTCACATGGTATTTCACGAAGGGGATGTGGACATTGGCCGCATCCCAGTAGTTCGGGTTCCGTTCCAGCAGCACATGGCTTTGGGGAACCACTTCCTTGATCACATAGGCACCATTGGAGACGACCTTGGCCGGGTCGATGAACCCGGCGGCGCCATTGGCGGCGAAGGACGGCGAATGGAGCGGCGCCAACTGGAAGGCGCCCATCAGATCGAGCATGTGCGGGGCGGGGTTCAGCATCTCCACCACCACGGTCATGGGATCGGGGGCGGTGATGCCGAAGGTGGCGGGGTCCTTCGTCTCGCCATCGGCAAGGGCTTTCGCGCCTTTCACCTGAATGACGGAATAGAAGTAATAGCCTTTTTCCGAAGCCGTTTCAGGGTTCAGCGTCCGCAGGGCGGAATTGACGAAATCCTGCGCCACCAGCGGATCGCCGTTGGACCATTTCAGCCCCTCGCGCAGGTGGAAGGTATAGGTCTTGCCATCGTCGCTCATCTCCCAGCTTTCGGCGGCGCCGGGGATCACCTCGCCCTTGCTGTTGTAGGTGACGAGCCCTTCGTAGGCGTCCGACTGGATCCAGCCCGCCGCCGCATCGAAATTCACCTGCGGGTCAAGCGAGGCCCATTCCGAACCGACCCCGCGATCCAGCACATCATCCGCCATCCCCGGCCCCGCGGCGAGGGCCAGAGCCGTGGCCGCCCCGGCCAGCCACCGCGCGATCCTGCTTGCCTTTCCGATCATCTGCGTCACTCCCTGTCTTGTTATGGTTCAGTCGGACAGCAGGTCGCCCTGCCGCCGGATTTCCAGCCCCGCCACATGGCATAGCCCTTGCCCCTTGAGGCAGGTGGTCCACAGCTCCTGCCGGAACAACAGCCCGGCGGTGGGCGCGAGGATGTCCTCGCGTCGGCGGGTCGTGGGGTCGGTGACATGGCCCAGGAGCTGCCCTTCTGCCACCCGGTCGCCGGGCTGCATCACCCAAGTCACGATCCCGCCGATGGGGGCGGTGAATTCCACCGCGCCCGCCAGCGGCATTTCCTCCGCCGGTCCATGCGCGGGGGCCGGGCCGCTGGTCAGCGCGCCGACACCGGCGAGGAAGGCCAGCAGCCCCTCGGCATCCTTGGCCGCCACCGCGTCCGACACGTCGTGCTGCCCGCGATATTCCAGCGTGGTCGAGAAGCAGGGCACCGGCACCGCTGCGCCGAACCGCGCCTGCAAGCTGCGCCAGGGGGCGGTATGCGCCTCGTCGAAGGCATTCCCGCCCGAGCTGTCCTCGATCAGCGCCAGCACCGAGCCGGTAGAGCGGCCCAGCAGATCGGTGATCTCGGGCCGCGCGGTCGAGGCGTAGAAATGCATCACCGCCCGGTGGTCGCAGTGCAGGTCGAGGACGATGTCGGCGTCATGCGTCGCCTCCATCAGCCGGATGCGCAGCTCGTCGACCTCGGTTTCGATCTTCACGCCCGCAAGCGCCTTGCCGAAGGCCGCGCGGATGGTGGCGACATTCGCCGACGGGTCCGGCCTCAGCTGCCCCTCCAGCCCGTCGCCGACAAGGGCGGCAAGGTCGGGATAGCCCCGGTTGAAGTTGTGCGCCCCTTCCAGGTCGCGCCGCCCCACGGGCTTGTGCAAGAGCCATTCCGACAGGCCGATGGGGTTGGCCAGCGGCACCACCACCACATGCCCGGCGATGCGCCCCTCGGCCTCGGCGGTGTCCAGCATCTGCATCAGGTGATACAGCGCCAGCGGACCCGGCATCTCGTCGGCGTGCAGCCCGCCTTGCAGGTAGACCTTGGGCCTTGCCCCTGCCTGCCCCCAGTGATGGCGGGTCAGGGTTCGCGTCGTGCCTGGACTTGGCCCGGTCAGGGGCACGGTCTCGGTTCTCATGCACACCTCTGGCCTGGCAGGGCCATTTGATCAAACCTTGCTCTTCGCCTCCGGCCCAAGTCAACCCTGACGTGGCCATGCGCGGCGGTCATTACAGATGGTCCCTCGCGATCTCTTCGCGCCATTCCTGCCGGGCGATCTCTTCCCCGTTCTCCCGGATCACGGTCTCCGCCCAGATATGAAAAGTCCTTTCGTCGCAGGTCATCCGGCTGCAGCTGTCATGGGTGAAGACCCCGTCGGCGCGGGTCTGCACCACCCGGTAGCTGGTTTCAATCGCCGCGCTCAGCGGGTCGTCGCCGGTGATCTCATAGCGTGCATGGCCTTCGCTGGCCTGGCGGATGCCGATGTCGGGAAACTCGTGGTCATAGCACCAGCGCGGGAAATCCACCGTGATCCGGCCTGACAACAGGTCCCGCGTCACCCGGCGCGGATGGGCGGGCGCGACGGGATGGTCGATCACCGGGCTCTGCGGCGCCAGTTCCGGCGGATCGAAGGGGCGCAACTGCGCATCTTCCGCCCGCAGGGGGCGCCGGGGCAGCACCAGCTCTGTCGCGGCGAGGTCGAGGGTCAGCGTCGCCAGTTGGGGCGAAGGCCAGGCAACCGGCCAGTAGGCGGAGGACAGCGACAGCCCGATCCGGTGCCCCGGCGGGAAGGCATGGGCGATGTCGTCCAGTTC
>NZ_DAIQAT010000010.1:0-52533 GCF_036781545.1 Tabrizicola sp. | reverse complement strand
CCAGGGCCAGCACTCCGAAGCTGCCGACCCGGCTGTCCTTCAGGATCTCCAGCCGCCGCTCTTTCGTCCAGCCGCCGTAAAGCCCGTCCGCCGTGTCCGACAGCCCGTCCTCGTGCAGGCCCCCGGTCAGCATCGCCCCCAGCGCCAGCACCAGCACCGCAGTCACCCCCGGCGTGACACCCAGCCACAAGGCGCCGCTGGCCAAAGCCGCGCCGATGCCGCCCAGCACCGCCCCGACCAGCGGCCAGGTCCAGGCCGATGCCGCCCCGGTGGCCCGATGGTTCGGCAGGGGCAGGCGCGTGAGCAGCGCGAAACCCGACAGCAGGTCGGAGGGAAGCCGAAGGGCGATGTCGCGGATTGGGGTCAAAGCGGCAGTTCCCGGCTGGCGTTCCTCTGGCCTCTGGGGTAGCCCCGGACGCGAAAAGGTGCAATCCGGGAAGAAGCCGATGCCGTTCCAGTCGCTTGCCGATGTCCATGCCCTCCTTGCAAGGCTTCCGGCCCCTGACGCCGCAGCACTTGCCGGGGCCGAGGCGCGCAACGGCCAGTTGACCAAGCCGCCGGGGGCCCTGGGGCGGCTGGAGAAGCTGGCGATCTGGATGGCGGGCTGGCAGGGCACCGAGAAGCCTCGCGCGAGCAATCCGCAGATCGTGATCTTTGCGGGAAATCACGGCGTGACCGCCAAGGGCGTCTCCGCCTTCCCGGCCGAGGTGACGGTGCAGATGGTGGCGAACTTCGCCCATGGCGGGGCGGCGATCAACCAGCTGGCCAAGGCCTTCGGCGCGAAGCTCGATGTCCATTCCCTCGACCTCGACCGCCCCACGGCGGATTTCACCGAAAGCCCGGCGATGAGCGAGGCTGAGGTCGTGGCCGCGCTTTGCACGGGCTATGAGGCGGTCGACCCCAAGGCCGATCTTTTCGTTGCCGGAGAGATGGGCATCGGCAACACCACCGCCGCCGCCGCCATCGCCACGGCGCTTTACGGCGGGGTCGGCTGGGCCGGGCGGGGGACGGGCGTCGATGACGAGGGGTTGCGCCGCAAGGAAGCCGCCGTCGCGGCGGGGCTGGAGCGACACAAGGCGCTGCTCGCCGACCCGCTTCAGGTCCTGCGCTGCCTGGGCGGGCGCGAGATTGCCGCGATGACCGGCGCGATCCTCGGCGCGCGGATGGCGCGGGTGCCGGTGATCCTGGACGGCTTCATCGCCACCGCTGCGGCGGCGGTGCTGGAAAAGGCTGCCCCCGGCGCGCTGGACCATTGCATCGCAGGCCACCAGAGCGCGGAAGGTGCCCATGCCCGCCTGCTGGAGAAGCTCGGCAAGGAGCCACTCCTGTCGCTGGGCCTGCGCCTGGGCGAAGGCTCGGGCGCGGCGCTGGCCATCGGCGTGGTGCAGGGCGCGGTCGCCTGCCATTCCGGCATGGCCACCTTCGCCGAGGCAGGCGTCGCGGCGCGGTGATGCTCCTCGTGCGACTTCGTCTTCTCGTCGCGGTCAGCGAGAAGGGACGAAGTCCCCGACGAGCGGGCTCCTAAGGCGTTACCAGATCGTAAACGCCCGCAGGCAAGCCGTTGATTTCATTGGTTGGCAAAGTCTGCCCGCGCGCGGGCAGGCTCAGATCTTCGGCATCTTCAGGCTGACCAGCCTGCCGCCCTTCTGGTAGCGGACCTCGGTGTCGGTGATCGCCTTCACCGTCCCCCCGTCGATCTTGTCGCCGACCTTGACCTTCTTGTACTTCCCGTTCGCCTGCCGGATCAGCGCGTAGCGGCGCGAGTCGGTGCCGTAGGTGCCGATCAGGTTGATCTTCGACAGGTTGATCGCATTCGCATAGGTCGCCTGCTTCGCCACGCTCGCCTTGGTCGGGATCGAGGGCGCAGCCTTCGCCTCCGGCTCGTCGAGTTCGGCGATTTCCTCGGGCTTCGCATCGGGCGCGGCGGCGGCGACCGCGGTGGGGGCGGCTTCCTCGACCGGGGCGGGTTCGCGGACGGCGGCGGCGACCGCAGCCTCGACCGCGGCGCGGAAGTCGCGGGGCCGCTCGGCGGGCCGCATCGAGATCGCGACGATGGAAGGGTTCCGGGCCTCCAGCGCGGCGGCTTCTGCCAGCTTCGCCTCGGCCTGCGCGGTCAGCGAAGCCCCCTGCGCGCCGAGGTCGGCCGGGGCGGCAGCCGTAGCAGCGGCGG
Source organism: Tabrizicola sp. (assembly GCF_036781545.1). Taxonomy (GTDB): domain Bacteria; phylum Pseudomonadota; class Alphaproteobacteria; order Rhodobacterales; family Rhodobacteraceae; genus Tabrizicola. The sequence continues at coordinate 50,363 of NZ_DAIQAT010000010.1, read as the reverse complement.
CCACGGTGGCCGGGCGGGCGAGCGGGCGCAGGCCCGCGAATTCACTGGCGGTCTGGGAGGTGAGCGCCGCGTCGTCGTCGGCGGTGGCGGGCGTCAGCCCCTCGGGCCGCGCTTTCGGGCGGAAGCCCGCCATCGCCGGATCGGCGGGCGGAAACGGCGCTTCGACGGCCGGTTCGGTGCCTGCGGTGACAAGCGAGGCATCGGAGGGCGAGGCAGCATCCGGCTGGATTGCGGGCGCCGTAACGCTGGCGGCCGCCAAGGCGGCGGCGGCTGCGACCTCGCTGCGGGAGGGCGGAAGCCGGGGCGGTTTCCCGGCGATCAGGAAGACGCCGTCGGGACTGACGATCCCCGCGGGGGTCGGCTTCAGCAGCCCCTGCGCGTCGAACTGGTAGACGGTGCCGGGCGCCGGGGGCGGCATCACCGGATCGGGAAGCGCGTCGGAGGCACCGGCCAAGCTGGGCAACGCCAGCGCGTCGAGAGCGGGGGGCGGGGCATCCATCGCGGAGAGGAAGATCTCGTCCTGATCCTCGGCCGGGGCCGAGGCTGCCGAGACATCGGTGGTGACTGCCGTGCCCGGGGCCGGTTCGGGCGCAGCCTCCGGCGCGGGATCGGTCGCGGCGATCTCGGTCGCAGGCTGGGCGGTGGCATCGGTGGCCGGGTCCAGATTACCCTCGGCTGCCGTGTCGGCCGCGGGGTCCAGGGCTGCGGTTTCCGCCGCAGGGTCCTCGCCCCCCATGTTCACCGGCAGGCTTTCCGTCGCCATGTCTCCGGCGTTGGCTTCCGTCAGGGTCGGGCCACCCGCTTCGGGGAGGGGCTCTGTCATCCCCTCGGGGTCCTGCATGTCGGCCAGCATCTCGTCATCGACGCCCGGGACGGTGTCGGTGAGGGCGGTCTCGTTGGTGGCGGGCGTCCTGCCCCCAAGATACATCGACGACCAGATGCCGATCAGCGCGAGGAACAGCAGCAGCAGCGCCACCAGGACCAGGAAGACCGTGCCGGTGCGTTTCCGGGCCGGGGCGACCGAGCCGAAGGTGCCGCCGGGCCGCGCGGGAGACTTGACCGTGGTCGGACCCGGGCCCGTGCCGGTCGCGGGGCGCGGGATGTCGCTGGTCTTGAGCTTCGGCTTGGCCCGCGTGCCCGGGATCGAGGGCGCCGTGACCATGCCCGGAAAGCCCTTGCCGGTCGCGGGCCGGGCGATGGCGCCGGTCTTGGCGGCGGGGGAAGCGCCGGGGCGGGTGACGCCTTCCATCGGCCTCGGGATTGCATCGGCACCAGCACTGGCAGCGCGGCGGCTGGCGAAGGCGATCATCGCCGCCGAGGGCGGAGCCGGGGGGACATCGTCGTCTAGGTCGTCGATGGCCGGCTTGCGCGTGACGGGCGGCGGGGGGACGTCGTCCTCGGGGAAGGCCGAGGTATCGGTCACATGGGCGAAGGGGGCCTCTTCCGGCTCGGGCTCCGGTGCAGGCGGAGGCGGGGCGGCTTCGGCCTTGGCGGGTGGCAGGTCCCTGGTGGGAGCGGCAGGCGCGGCGGCCGCAGCCAGAGGCGCGGGTTCGTCCTCCAGCCCGTCGTCGGCGAGGGCGGGAAGGGGCGGGATCTCGGGCTTGACCGGCTCGGGGTCCGGCAGGTCGGCGTTCAGGGCTTCTTCCAGGCCGGGAAGCGGATCATCCTCGGCGACGGGAGCGGGCGGGGCAGGCTCGGGCGCAGGCTCCGGTTCGGGCGCTGGCGCGACTTCGGCAGCCGGTTCCGGTTCCGGGGCGGGAGATTCGGGTGCTGCGGCTTCGGGTGGCGGGGCCACCGGTTCGGCCTTCGGCAACTCGCGGCGCAGGATGCTGACCGGGTCGCGGTCGCGCTCGACCGTCTCGTCCTCGGCCAGGATCGAGGCGGCGGCGGCGGTCGGGCCGAACCAGGGCTCGCCAACGAAGGCGCCGTCTTCCGGGACTGCGACGAAGGAGACCGGGTTCAGCCGGTGCTCGACCGCGAAGGCCTCGGCCTGGTCCAGCGTTTCCCGCGCGATGACCGCAACCTTGACCGTGGCGCCCTTGCCCGACCAGTCGAAGACAAGATCCTCGACCGCATAGGGCGTGCGGCCTTCCAGCGCGGCGGCGATCTGGCGCCGCTTCTCGTCGCGGCTGGGACCGGGCGCGTGGATTTCGGTATAGAGGATCTGGCTGTTCGGCAGGACCAGCTTGGTTGCCACGCCCATCGGCGACAGGCCAAGCGCGGTCTTGCGCAGATAGTCCAGCGCCTCGGCCAGATCGGGGGCGTCAAAGGCCGTCTCGCCGATCGAGAGCCACCCCTTCGGCGTCCGGTGCAGAAGCCCGATGGCCTCGCTCGTCAGGTCAAGTGCAAATGTCGGTTTCATGTCGAGGGTCTAGCACGGATATTGGAAGTGCTGGAACGTGCCCCAGCCGGTTGCCGCATAACTAAAGCAGCTTTTCGCCGAAGGAAAGAAAAACGGCCAAGGAAGCCATTGCGGCGCGCGTCACAAGTCACGAATGTCTCGCATCCCAAAGGAGAAACCCATGCGCGTTCTTTCTGCCCTGATCCTGTCCACCGCCCTTGCCCTGCCGCTGGCGACCACGGCCCTGGCCGATGATTTCAACCGCAGCATCAGCGTGACCGGCACCGGCACGGTCGAGGCCGCCCCCGACATGGCGACGTTGATGATCGGCGTGACCACGCAGGGCAAGACCGCCGCCGAGGCGCTGGCCGAGAATTCCAAGGCCACCGAGGCGGTGATCGCCCGGCTGACGGCTTCGGGCGTCGCGGCGCGGGACATGCAGACCTCGAACCTGTCGATCAACCCGAACTGGACCGGCTATGACAGCTCGACCCCCACGATTTCGGGCTATGTCGCGTCGAACATGCTGACGGTGCGGGTGCGCGCGCTGGACTCGACCGGCGCGGTGCTGGACGCCGCGGTGGCCGACGGTGCGAACACGCTGAACGGCATGACCTTCGGTCTGGCCGACCCGGAGCCCGCCTACAAGGACGCGCGCAAGGAGGCCGTGGCCGATGCCCGCGCCAAGGCCGAACTGCTGGCAACGGCGGCGGGGGTCAAGCTCGGCAAGATCCTGTCGATCTCCGATGCCGGCGCGATGACCGATCCGGCGCCGATGTATCGCGATGCCGTCTCGGCTTCGGCGGCGCCGGTGGTGGGCGGAGAGCTTGGCCTGGTGGCGAACGTGTCCGTCACCTGGGAAATCGCCGACTAAGGCCGGACGGCGACAACCGGTGGAATTCGCAGGGATTCCGCCGGTTTCCGTCATGATTTGGCCCAAGTCGCGCGGCAAGATCGCCGCCAGACAAAAGGCAGGAGCAGTATTTCCATGATCCGCGGACCGATCAGCGTTGTGATCGTCGGTGTCGTCATGCTTGCCGGCCTTGCGGTGGTCGTGAAAGGCCCGCAGGCCGTTACGCGCTATCTGCCCGACAGGCTGGCGACCATGCTCGACGGCGGAAGGATCGGCACTTTCGACAGCGCGGTGAAAGGGGCGGGCGACAAGGCCTCGGACTATCTGCAGGATGGTACGGACGGGCTCACGGTGCATGGACCGATTGCCGCGATGGCAGGCAACCGCCCGGTCTTCATCACAGATGTCCTGTCCGGCCACACGACGCAGGTGGCGGGCGACATTCCGGCCGAGATCACGATGATCCGCCCGATCTCGGGCTGCCACCTGACCCCGCCGCTTGCGGGGACGGCCGTCGGCCATGTCACCGCGTCGTCCACCGGGCTGATGCTGCCGCTGCTGACGTATAATGATCAGGACCTTGCCGCCGCCGTGCAGGGGCTGGTGAACAGCTATCGCGACAGCGGGTCGGACCGTGTCGCCCCCCCCGCCGCGCTTGCCTTCGAGGCCTATGACGTGGCCGTGACCGAGACCAGGGCCCCAGTCTATCTGGTGTTGGAAAGCGGGCCGGGCAACCGGATCTGGAACATCCACCTCGCCCCCGGCGCGCGGGTGGAGCGGGCGGTGCTTCTGGGCGGCACGCATGTCGGCGTCGCCAATCTCGACCCGGTGGTGCCGGTCGAGGTCCTGCCGGGCGCGGCGCTGGCCGAATGCGGCATCGCGCCCTCCTATCCGCTGAACCCCGGCCACCGCTTCTTCGAGGTGCTGAAATCCGGCACGGGTGCCGACAAGGCCGAGAGCGAAGCGAAGTACGCCGTGATGCAGGACCGCGTCGCCGCCTATGACACCTGGTTCCGCGACAGTTTCGGCGTCCTTGCCGACGAAACCCGCGCCGGGTTCGACGGCGGGGCGGTCTCGGTCGTCGGCCCCCAGCCGGGCGATGCCGAGCCGAAGGCGGTCTATGCCCGCATCCAGGGCTCGCGCATCCGGATGACGCAGGACCGCTATTTCGAGATCATGGGCCAAGCCGCCGAGGGCGAGGATTTCGCCGGTCGCGTCCGGGCCATCGCCAGGAGCTTCGCCTTCGGGGATCTGAAGACCCTGCGGCAGGGGGTGGGCTTCTGATGCTGCGGGTGCTGATCGGAAGCGGGGTTCTGCTGATGGCCGTGGGCTTCGGCGCGGCGGGCTGGCAGTACTGGAAGACGCGGCCCGCTGCGGTGGCGGAGGCTCCGGTCAGCGCTTCGGCGCCCGCGGCGCCAGCCCGGCGCAGCTGGCTGATCTCGCCCGCCGGCGGGCTGGTGGCCCAGGATGACGTGCAGGCCTATCTGACGCAGGATCGTTTCGTGCCGACCCGGACCCTGCGGGTCGTCCGCCAGGCGCGGCTCGCCGATCTGCTGGTGGGCGACGAGAAGCTGCCCGAGGCGGCCTTCCTGCAGGTGCTGGCCGATATCCGCGCGCCGCGGGTCAGCGACGGGCTGTGCCAGATCCTGCTCGACGCGATCGCCCAGGACTGCGCGGTGAATGCGGCCCGGGTGGTCGAGGGCAGCGTCGATCCGGTCGCGGGGATCGCGATGTTCCGGCTGGAGCTGGTCTTCCGGCTGAAAGAGGACGGGGCCAAGCTTCCCGACCTGGCGACGCGCGTCCTGCACCGCGAGACCGTGCGTGCCGATCAGGAAAGCGGCTCTGCGGGCGGCGAAACCCCGGAGGCCGCGCTGAAGGCCTTGCTGGAAACCGTCGCCACTGCCTGTGGCGGCGAGGGCGTGGGCGAGGTCTGCCGCCCGCTGCGGCTCGACCTCGACTTGACGCCGGGCGGCCCGACATCGGCGGTGGCCGAGATCGCCTGGCTCGACCCCTTGCCCAAAGGCATGTTCGTGGCCCCGCCGCTCGACGCCGGAGGCTGAGCGGCGGGTTGCCGTCAGGCCGTGGCCTTGGCCAGCGCCTGGTCGAGGTCGGCGATGATGTCGCGCACATCCTCGATCCCGATCGACAGCCTGACCGAATCCGGCGCGGCCCCGGCCCTGATCTGTGCCTCTTCCGACAGCTGCCGGTGCGTGGTCGAAGCAGGGTGGATGATCAGGGACCGCGTGTCGCCCAGGTTCGCGACATGGCTGAAGAGCTTCACATTGTCGATGAGCTTGACGCAGGCCTCATACCCGCCCTTGATCGTGAAGGTGAAGAGCGCCCCCGCCCCCTTCGGCGTGATCATCTGGGCGAGATGGTAGTAGGCTGAGGATTTCAGGCCGGGATAGGTGACGCTGCCCACCCGCGGGTCCTGCTCCAGCCATTCCGCGACGATCTGCGCATTCTCGACATGGCGCTGCATCCGCAGGGCCAGGGTCTCGATCCCCATCAGCGTGTAATGCGCGCCCTGCGGGTTCATCGTCATGCCCAGGTCGCGCAGGCCGATGGCGATGGAGTGGAAGGTGTAGGCCATGTTGCCCAGCGTCGGGTGGAAGACGAGGCCGTGGTAGGCGGGTTCGGGCTGCGAGAGCGAAGGGAACTTGTCGTCCGCCGACCAGTTGAATTTCCCCGAGTCGACCACGATCCCGCCGGTCACGGTGCCGTTGCCGGTCAGGTATTTGGTGGCCGAATGGACGACGATGGTCGCGCCATGTTCGATGGGACGGCAGAGATAGGGCGAGGCGGTGGTGTTGTCGACGATCAGGGGAATGCCGGCCCGGTCGGCAACGCGGGCGATGGCGTCGATGTCGCTGATCGCGCCGCCGGGGTTGCAGATCGTCTCGCAGAAGATCGCGCGGGTGTCGGCGTCGATGGCCTTCTCGATCTCTTTCGGGTCGTCGAAATCGACGAATTTGGCCGACCAGCCGAACTTGCGGATCGTGTTCGAGAACTGCTGGATGGTGCCGCCGTAGAGCCGGGTCGAGGCCACCACGTTCCGCCCCGGCTGCATCAGCGGGAAGAGCGCCATGATCTGCGCGGCGTGGCCCGATGAGCAGGCGATGGCCCCGGCGCCGCCTTCCAGCGCGCAGACCCGGTTCGCCAGCGCCGAGACGGTGGGGTTGGTCAGGCGGGAATAGATGTAGCCGATTTCCTGAAGATTGAAGAGCTTGGCCGCGTGGTCGGCGTCTCGGAAGACGAAGGCGGTCGACTGGTAGATCGGCACCTGCCGGGCGCCGGTGGCGGTGTCCGGCGCGGTGCCGGCATGGATGGCGAGCGTGTCGAAGCCGAGGGGTCGGTCGGTCATGGGATCCTCCTGAGTCTGGGCGCGAGGGTAGGTGGCTTTGGAGTGCGAGGCAACGGGGGGCTGCCCGCGCGCGGGCAGGTTTGCCGAGATAGGGAAATCAAGGGCTTGCTTGCGGGCATTTACGGAATTTTCATCTCTGTCCGCGGGCCCGCGCGGAAGGACCGTTGCGATTGGCGATCCTTCCATGCTTGGATCGCACTGCCCTCGGTTCCGGAGCCTTTGCGATGCTGACCCCTTTCCACCTTGCCTATCATGTCACCGATCTCGACGAAGCCCGCGCCTTCTATGGCGGCGTGCTGGGCTGCCGCGAGGGGCGCAGCACGGAAAGCTGGGTCGATTTCGATTTCTTCGGCCACCAGATCAGCCTGCACCGCGGCGAGCCGTTCAGAACGACAGACACCGGCAGAGTGGGCGATCACATGGTGCCGATGCCGCATCTGGGGCTGGTGCTCTTGCTGCCCGACTGGCAGTCCCTGGCGGACCGGCTGACCGCCGCCGGAGTGGACTTCGTCCTGCCGCCGCAGGTGCGCTTCCAGGGGCGACCGGGGGAGCAATGGACGATGTTCTTCCGCGACCCGAGCGGCAACCCGATCGAGGTGAAAGGGTTCGCGGCGATGGAGAGCGTGTTCAACGGGTGAGGTTTCGTTAACCCTGAAAGCCTAGACCGGTGATTGAAGACTATATCACCAGGTGATAGATATCGATGCGGGTGTTCCTGGAGCGACGGTTCAAAAAATGGGTTGAGAAGGAAGGGATCGAAGACGCGCGACTGGTCGAGACGGCGATGGAGGCCTTTGCCGGACAGTATGAAGCGGACCTTGGCGGTTATCTCTTCAAGAAGCGGTTGGCCCGCGAAGGTGAAGGCAAGTCGGGCGGATATCGGACGATCCTGTGCTTCCGGAAGGCGGATGATGACCGGATATTCTTTCTTTATGGCTTTGCGAAAGGTGTGAAAGAGAACATCGACAGTTTGGAGAGTAGAGCCCTGAAGAAGCTTGCCGCTGGCCTTCTGTCAGTCACGGATGCGCAGATTGACGGGCTTCTCGATAAAGGCTTTCTCAAGAAGATTGGAGAGGTTCGGGATGAAGCGGAAGAGTGAAATCCTGGAAATGGCGGTGGAGCTTGCGACCGGCCTTTATGAAGTCGGCGCGATGGACAAGGCCACGTTGCGCGAGATCGAGAGCCTCGCCTTGCCGAAGGTCCAAAGCTACTCGCCCGAAGAAATCCGCGCGATCCGCGAGCGGAACCGAGTCAGCCAGCCGGTCTTTGCCGTCTATCTGAACGTGGGGCGCAGCACGGTCGCGCAGTGGGAGCAGGGTAAGAAGACGCCCTCCGGCCCTGCGGCGCGGCTTCTGGATCTCGTCGCGCGGAAGGGGCTGCGGGCGATAGCTTGACGTCTGGCGGATGGTGCGCGCGAGCGCGCACCCTACAGGGCCACGTTTCATGTGCGAGGGGTGGGTTGGCGCCCACCCTACGATTCCGGTTGCGCTTGGGGGCGAGGTGCCCGACTTTTTCCCCCTTTGCATGGGGGATAGCATGGCAACGGAAACCGCAGGCGTCGATCTGGTCTCGGTGGTGACGATGCTGGGCGCGGCGGTCGTCGCGGTGCCGGTGTTCAAGCGCATCGGGCTGGGATCGGTGCTGGGCTATCTGGCGGCGGGGCTGGTGATCGGGCCGTTCGGGCTGGGGCTTTTCTCGGACCCGATGGCGATCCTGCATGTCGCGGAACTGGGCGTCGTCATGTTCCTGTTCATCATCGGGCTGGAGATGGAGCCGTCGAAGCTTTGGGCGATGCGGCGCGACATCTTCGGGCTGGGGCTGTTGCAGGTCGCCTTGTGCGTGGCGCTTCTGGGATTGGTCGGCGTGGTGCTGGGTTATCCTTATGCCGGCTCGCTGGTCGCAGGGGCGGGGTTCACCCTGACCTCGACCGCCATCGTGATGCAGATGTTGCAGGAGCGCGGCGACATTTCCGCGCCGAAGGGGCAGCGGATCGTGTCGATCCTGCTTCTGGAGGACCTGGCCATCGTGCCCCTGCTGGCGCTGGTCGCCTTCCTGGCCCCGGGGGGCGAAGATGTGACCTTGCTCGGCCGGTTGCAGGATGTGGCCATCGGCCTTGGGGCGATCGCGGTGCTGGTCGTGGCGGGGGTCTACCTGCTGAACCCGATGTTCCGGCTGCTGGCGGCCTCGCGTGCGCGGGAGGTGATGACGGCGGCGGCGCTGCTCGTCGTGCTGGGCTCGGCGCTCTGGATGCAGCTGGGCGGGCTGTCGCTGGCGATGGGGGCGTTCCTTGCCGGGGTGCTGCTGTCGGAATCGACCTTCCGCCACCAGCTGGAGGCGGATGTGGAGCCGTTCCGGGGCATCCTGCTGGGACTGTTCTTCCTCGCGGTGGGCATGGCGCTGGACCTGTCGGTGATCGCGGCCAGCTGGCGGCTGATCGCGGTCAGCGTGATAGCCTTCATGGTATTGAAATCGCTGATCATCTATGCGGTCGCGCGGCTTTACAGGGCGAGCCATGCCGAGGCGCTGGAGCGGACGGTTCTGATGGCGCAGGGCGGCGAGTTCGCCTTCGTCCTTTATTCCGCCGCTCTGGGGGTGGGGTTGCTCAACACCGAGACCGCGGCGATTCTGAACGCGATCATCATCGTCTCGATGGCGCTGACGCCGGTGATGCTGATCCTGCATGACCGCTTCAAACCGGCCGCGGTGGTGTCGACCGAAGGGGTGGAGGCGCCGGAGGGGTTGAGCGGTCAGGTGCTGATCATCGGCTTCGGGCGCTTCGGTCAGATCGCCTGCCAGCCGCTTCTGGCGCGGAAATGCACGATCAACATCATCGACGACGACCCCGAGATGATCCGCGCGGCAGAGACCTTCGGCTTCAAGGTCTGGTATGGCGATGGAACGCGGCTGGACATCCTGAAGGCGGCGGGCGCAGAGACGGCACGGGCGGTGGTGATCGCGACGGACAAGAAGGAGATCACCACGCGGATCGTCAAGCTGGTGAAGCACGAGTTTCCGAATGCGGTGGTCCTGGCGCGGGCCTTCGACCGGCAGCATGTGCTGGACCTGATCAAGGAAGGCGTCGACCACCACATGCGCGAGGTCTTCCACTCGGCGCTGGCGCTGGGGGGCGAGGCGCTGGAAGTGCTGGGGGTGGAGCCGGAGGAGATCGAGGAGATCGCCGAAGGCATCCGGCGGCGCGATGCGGAGCGGCTGGCCTTGCAGATGACGGGGGATATCTATTCGGGCCGCGGGCTTATCATCGGCAATGCGGAGCACACGGTGCGGACTTAGGGGCTCTGGCCGCCGCGCGGGAAGCCCAAGAGTTTTCTGGAAAATTCCTGGATTTGCTAAAGCCGGGCGTGCAAGCGGCTGGGGGCGGTGCCGAAGCGAGCGGTGAACGCCTTGGAGAAATGCGAGCGGGTGGCGAAGCCGCAGGCGGCGGAGATTTCCGACAGGCTGAGGTCGGTGCCGGACAACAGGTTCCGGGCATGGTCGAGCCGCATGTCGAGGTAGAACCGCGCGGGCGGCTGGCCGAGCGCCTTGCGGAAGATGCGTTCGACGTTGCGGCGGGAATAGCCGACGCGGGCGGAGAGGGCCTCCATCGAGAGCGGCTCCTCGATGTGGCGCTTCATCAGCTCAACCATGGCCGAGAGGCCGGGGTTGCGCAGTTGCGCGACGGCGGAAAGGGAGGAGCGCTGGCCGGGGTCGCGGCCGATGGCGACGCGGCGCAGGCACATGTCGAGGACCATGGTGGCGAAGGCCTCGCCCTGGTCGCGGGCGATGATGTCGATCATCAGGTCGGTCGCCGCCGCCCCGCCACCGCAGGTGAGGATGCGGTCGTCGATCTCGAACTTGGTCTCGGCGGGGGTGAGGGCGGGGAACATCTCGCGGAAGGCGGGCTGGTTTTCCCAGTGCAGCGTGAAGCGGCGGTTGGTCAGCAGGCCCGCCTTGGCCAAAGCGAAGGGGCCGGTGCAGAGGCCCGCGACCGGGCCGCCGTGGCGGTGATGGCGCTGGACGGCGGCGACGAGGGCGGGGGTGATCGCCTTCTCGGGCTGGTTGCCGGCGCAGACGACCAGCGTCGCATCGCGGGCGGGGGTGCCGAGGGGGCCGTCGACCTGGACGGTCAGGCCGCAGGAACTGGTGGCGGGCTGGCCGTTTGCCGTGGCGGTACGCCAGGCATAGAGCGGGCGCTGCGACAGCTGGTTGGCAATGCGCAGCGGCTCCACCGCGGAAGCGAAGGCGAGGAGGGTGAAGGAGGGACAGATCAGGAAGTCGAAGGCGCGGGTCGGCGCATCGGCGCGGGCGGGGCGGAAATAGGCGGCGCCCGCGGGGATCAGCGGGGCGCTGTCGGCGCTCATGCCGGGGGGGCGCCGACGGCCCTGCGGTCGGGCGCGGGCGGGATCATCAGGCTTTCCAGCTTGGCCTTCACCGCCTCTGGCCAGGGCATCGAGGTGTGCTTGTCGAGCCAGGAGGCCGCCAGCACCTGTTCCACCGACCAGCGCTGTTCCTCGCCGCAGTGGATGGTGTGGCGCAGGCGCACCGAGGATTTGCCGACCTTCAGAATGGTGAGGCGGAAGGTCAGCGTGTCGCCGAAGAACGAAGGTTTCGAGAAATCGCAGGACAGGTGCACCGTGGGCGTGCCCCAGCGTTCGTTCCAGATGATCTCGTGCCAGGGCCAGCCGATATGGGCCCAGAATTCCTCGACCACGCCGTTCAGGATGTTGAGATAGGCCGGGTAATAGGCGGTGCCCGAGATGTCGCAATCGCCGAAATGCAGCATCCGGTCGGTGGTGAAGCAGACGGTCATCCGATCTCCCCTTTTGCGACAAGTTTGCCGGATTTTGACACGGTGCGTCAAGGGTTCCCAGCGCGATGTTGACAGCGCGAGGCGCACCTGCTTCGGTCAACCGCGACGTGAAGATATGCAAGGAGGGCCAGAGGTGACGCGGAACTCCGATATTCTTCAACAGGCACCGGACCTGATCTGGGGATCGCAGATCGGCACCTACGAATTGCGCCCCGCGACGGGGCAGCTGATCTGGTCTCCGGACCTTCTGCGGCTTTACGGGCTTGCCGGGGCGCCGCAAACCGAGGCGGCATTCCAGGACCTGATACATGCGGAGGACCGGCAGCGGATCAAGGATGAAACGCGGGACTATTTCGCGTCAGGCAATTCCAGTTACAGCCATACTTTCAGGATCGTGCGCCCCGACGGGGCGGTCCGCGTGATCCTGGACCGCGGCGCGATCGAACGCGATGCGGCGGGCAATGTGCTGGCGGTCCGGGGCTTCAACATCGACGTCACCGACGAGGCGCATCTGAACTATGGCTCCAAGCGGCGCTGGCGCGAAAGCGAGGAGCGCTACCGCAAGCTGTTCGACGCCATCGACCAGGGGTTCTGCATCGTCGAATACGATCTTGAGGCCGTGGAGGGCCGTGGCGACTACCGGGTGATTGAGGCCAACCCCGCCTTCTTCACCAAGACGGGTTTCCCGGAGGCCATCATGGGCCAGTGGCTGCGCGAGGCGGCGCCCGAGCTGGAGGAAAGCTGGTACGAAATCTATGGCGGGGTCGCGCGGACGGGTGAGCCGAGCCGTTTCGAGAACCATTCCGAGCTTCTGGGCCGCTGGTTCGAGGTCTATGCCTTCCGGCTGGAGTCGACCGAGCCCAAGCAGCTGGCGATCCTGTTCGACGACGTGACCGACCGCAAGGAGCAGCAGGAACATACGACGCTTCTGATCAACGAGATCAACCACCGCTCGAAGAACATGCTGGGGGTGATCCAGGCCATCGCGCGGAACACCGCGGCCAAGGATGCGACGGATTTCATCGCCCGCTTCGGCGAGCGGGTGCGCGGGCTGGCGGCGTCGAACGACCTTCTGGTGCGCAACGGCTGGCGCCCGGTGGAGCTGGATGCCCTGATCCGGTCGCAGCTTCAGCCCTTCGTCGGGGGAGAGGGTCGGCTGGCCCTGTCCGGCCCGCCGGTCGCCCTGTCGCCCGTTGCCACCCGGGCGCTGGGGATGGCGATGCACGAACTGGCGACCAATGCCGCGAAATATGGCGCGCTGTCCTGTCCGACCGGGCGCATCCAGCTGGACTGGTCGCTCGACCCCGGAGAGGAGGGAGCGGAGGACCGCTTCCGTCTGACCTGGGCCGAGGAGCGCGGCCCCCGGGTCTCCGAACCGCTGCGGCGGGGGTTCGGCTGGAAGGTGATGACGACGATGGTGGAATCGACCACCTCCGGGCGGGTCATCACGGAATACGCGCCGGAGGGTCTGCGCTGGCGGCTCGACTGTCCGAAAAGCGGGGTCCTGGCCTGAGCACAGGCAGGACTGGCCTGACGGGACGCTGGAGAGTTGCGCACATGACCCAAGACCTGTTCCTTGCCCTGCTGGGCTTCGCCTTCGTCACCTCGGTCACGCCGGGACCGAACAACATGATGCTGCTGGCGAGCGGAGTGAACTTCGGCTTCCGCCGGACGGTGCCGCATATGCTGGGGATCTCGGTCGGCCATGCGGTGATGGTCTTCCTGGTAGGGCTGGGGCTGGCCGGGGTGTTCCGGGCCTGGCCCCCGGCGCTGATGGTGCTGAAGCTCGCCTCGGTCGCCTACATGCTGTGGCTGGCCTGGAAGATCGCCCGCTCGGGCAGCCCCGGCGAGGGCCGGGCGAGGGCGCGGCCGATGACCTTCCTGCAGGCGGCGGCATTCCAGTGGGTGAACCCCAAGGCCTGGGCGATGGCGCTGGGGGCGGTCTCGGCCTATGTGAGCGAGCCTTCGGTCTGGGCCTATGCGGCGGTGGCAGCTGCCTTCTCGCTGGTCAACCTGCCTTCGGTGTCGGTCTGGGCCGGGGCGGGCCAGGCCGTGCGGCGCTGGCTGGAGGTGCCGGGGCGGCTGACGGCGTTCAACTGGGGGATGGCGGGACTTCTGGTCCTGTCGCTCTGGCCGGTGGTCGTCATGGACATCTAGCTGATCGCCCTGCCCATGCTACTGGCGCTTATTGCGCCGGGCGCCCGTGGCATCGCAAGTCCGCATCCTTGGCAAAGGGGCGGCACAATGCGGGCAGGCAGGATCATTCGAGGGCTGGGATTCGGCCTGGCAGCGGCTGTGGCCGCACTGGTGGGCTACCTGGCCTGCCTGCATCTCAGCGGCAATTTCCATGAAGTGCTGGCGGGCGAGCTTTACCGCTCGGCGCAGGTTTCCGGCGCGGATATCGGGATCGCCCGGAAAAGCCGGGGCGTCCGGAGCATCCTGAACCTGCGCGGAGCGGCCCCGGGAGAGGGCTGGTATGACGAGGAAATCGCCAGCAGCGCCGACCAGGGGATTGTCCATGCGGATTTCGCGATGTCGTCCTCGCGCGCCATCGGGCCAGAGGAGGCGGCGCGGCTGATCGCGCTGATGCGGGACATGCCGAAGCCGTTACTGATCCACTGCCGCCGCGGATCGGATCGCACCGGGCTGGCGGTCGCGCTGTATCTGGCGGCGATCAGCGGGGCGGAGGAGGAACGGGCCGAGCGGCAACTGTCGCTGCGATACGGACATTTCGCCGTGCCCTGGCTGTCGGAGGCTTGGCCGATGGATGAAAGCTGGGAGCGGCTGGAACCGGTTCTCGGCTTTGCCGACAGCTGAGATCAGCGGACCCACAACCCTTCGCGTTTGAGCGTGTTGCGGATCACCTGTTCGCGGCGGGGCAGGTTTCCCCGGTCGAAAAGCGCGCGGGCCTTCGCGCCCTCGCCTTGGATCACCATGCGCTTGAAGGCGTCCCAGTGCCGCAAGGCGGGGCGGAGGGCGGGGTCGGCGGCGATGCTCTCCAGCAGCGCGACGGCGCGGTCGCTTTCGCGGGCGTAGAGAAGGGGAAGTGTCCGGTAGTGGCAGGTTGCCGTCCCGTCGAGGGGGGCGAGATCAGGACCGGGGCGGGTGCCGCCGAAGGAATGGATGACGAGCGGCAAGGCGATCTGGTCGAGCCAGGGATAAAGCTCCTGGCAGATCAGCGCTTCGGGCGGATTGTCGCGGATCTCCTTGGCCCAGGCGAGGAAGCGGTTGCCGAAGGCTTGGGGGCTTTGGTGGAAGAACCAGCCCGCGTTGAAGTAGAGGTAGCGCTGCCAGTAATCGTCCGGGTGGCTGCTGTCCCAGGAACTGGCGAAATCCAGGCCGAAGCGGTCGTAGAGCGCGGCCCAGGTTTCGCGCAGGGTGGGGCCGTAGAGCTCTACCTTGGGCCAGGTGTTCTCGCGCCGCATCGAGGCGGAGGGTCTGCCGAAGTCGAAGGGGATGTCGCCGACAGGTCCGGTGATCAGCGTATCGGTGTCGAGGAAGAGAAAGGGCGCGTCGGGCAGGGCCGCCAGCGCCTCGATCTTGTTGCCCTGCGGGTAGTCCGAGCCGAAGGCGCGGCTCTCGAAGGGCAGGATCGTCGCGCCGAGCGTGGCGAGCAGCCTGCGGCTGCGGTCAGAGATGCGGGGGTTGTCGCGCCATTTCGGGCCGGGCTGCGGTTCGGCGATGAAGAGGGTCCCGGCGAAGCCCGGATCGGAGCGGCGGAGCGAGGCTGCCAGCAGGATCGCCTCGTGCTCCAGCCGCCCGGACTGGGCGATGGCGAGGAGATTGAAGCTCATTTCCGGGGGGTGAAGCGCAGGCTGAGGCAGGACATGCCGCCGTCGATCTTCGCGCATTCGGTATTGCCGATCTCGCGGACGGTGAAGCCCGCGGCGGCGATGGCATCGCGCGTCTTCGGGAAACCGGCGGGCATCAGCACCAGATCGTTGAAGCGGATGGTGTTGGCGGCGGCCTCCTCGCCCTCGGCCACGTCGATGATCCGGTAGCCCTCGAAACAGCCCGAGGCTGCAAGGCGCGTGGTCGACAGGATCGTGTCCACGTCCAGAAGCGAGCAGTCCGTCTTGAAATGCAGGACGCCGGGGGGCGTATGCACCTCGCGGACGGCATGTCCCCAGGGGGCGACAAGGCGGGCGAGTTCGGCGACGCCTTCGGCATTGGTCCGGGCCGAGCGGCCGACGAGGATCTCGCGTTCGGTGACGAGGATGTCGCCGCCCTCGATGAAGCTGTCCGCGCCGGTGATGGCGACCACCTGGCCGTAAAGCGCGCGCAGATGGGGTTCCATCTCGGCGGCCTCGCCCAGGCGGGAGGGCGCGCCGGGCCGCATGACGACGGCACCTTGCGGCAGGCAAAGGGCGGTGTCCTCGACGAAGACCGAGTCGGGATAGGCGTCGAGCGGCGGAAGCTCGATGACGGTCGCGCCGGTCTCTTTCAGCGTGGCGACATAGGCGGCGTGATGTTCCTGCATCAGCGCAAGATCCGGGTTGCCGGTATCCACCGCGCGCAGCCCTCGGGTGATCGAGGCGGCCGGGCGGCGCGTGATGGCATGGGTGAACTGGGTGGAAAAGGACATGGCGACCCCCGTGTTGCGCCAAGGGTGTCGCATCCCCGGCAGTCGCAGGCAAGGGGGATGGGTGCGGCGGGCCGGATATGCTAGGCAGGCAGGCGAAAGCGAGGGCGCATGACGATCACCCATGAGGACGAGCTGGCGGGGCTGCAAGCCATCGGGCGGGTCGTCGCGGATACGCTGCAGGCCATGGCGCGGGCGATGGAGCCGGGGATGACCACGCGCGAGCTGGACGGGATCGGCCGGACCCTGCTGGAGGCGGCGGGCGCGCAATCGGCGCCGGAAACGAGCTACGGCTTCCCCGGCGCGACCTGCATCAGCGTGGGTGAAGAGATCGCGCATGGCATCCCGGGCGACCGGGTGCTGAAGCCGGGCGATCTGGTCAACATCGACGTCTCGGCGGTGAAGGACGGCATCTTCGCCGACACCGGCGCAAGCTTTGCGCTGGGCCCGGTGCGGCCGGAGGTGGACCGGCTGTGCCGCGACGGGCGGCGCGCGATGCAGGCCGGGATTGCCGAGGTCCGCCCCGGCCGCCCCCTGGCCGAGATCGGCAATGCCATCGGCCGCTTTGCGGCGCGGCGGGGCTATTCGC
This sequence comes from Tabrizicola sp., assembly GCF_036781545.1. Taxonomy (GTDB): domain Bacteria; phylum Pseudomonadota; class Alphaproteobacteria; order Rhodobacterales; family Rhodobacteraceae; genus Tabrizicola. The sequence continues at coordinate 33,827 of NZ_DAIQAT010000010.1, read as the reverse complement.
TGATCCGCAATCTTGCCAGCCACGGCATCGGGCGGGCCCTGCACGAATATCCCGAGGAGATCGCGACCTGGCCGAACCGCGACCGGCGGCGGATCCATCGTGGGCTGGTGCTGACGGTGGAGCCGTTCCTGTCGCTGGGGGGCCAGCGAGCCGTCGAGGCGCGCGACGGCTGGACGCTGACTGCCAGCCCGCGCGCGCTGGCGGTCCAGTACGAACATACCGTGGTCGCGACGGATCGCGGGGCGCTGGTGGTGACGCGGCCCTCAGCGGGTTGACGTCGGGCGGTGGCCGCGAGGGTCGGAAGCGGCAAGGTTGCGGGATTCAGTGTCCGCAACTGGCGGGTTTCATCGCGAAACCACTGACAGCAAACGGCTTGGCGTCCGTCCCAAGGCGTTGTTCTTGCACACATTTCCGGAGGAAATGGTGGGCGACCCTGGAATCGAACCAGGCGTGGGTCGCCCCGGGGGAGTTACAGTCCCCTGCCGCACCTTGCAGCTCGTCGCCCGCCGGGGGTTCGTCTACCCAAGGGGGCCGGGGGCGTCAAGGGCGGATCGGGGGTGCGTCGGGCAAGATTTCGGCTTGCATCGGGACCGGCCCTTGCGCAAAGGTCCGGGCTGGTTTTTCAGGGGGTCGGGCACATGGCAGCGGGTGGCAAGAAACCGGCCTGGGTGGTGGAGAAAGAGCGCGGCGAGCGGCGCGAGGCGCGCGAGACCGTCTGGCTTTTCGGCCTCCACGCCGTTCGCGATGCGCTGGCGAACCCCCGGCGCGAAAAGCTGCGCCTGGTCGTCACCAAGAATGCGCTCGACAAGCTCGAAGGCGCGGTCGCGGCCTCGGGGATGACCGCCGAAGTGGTGGAACCGCGCCGCTTCGACGTGCCGATCGACGAAGGCTCGGTCCATCAGGGGGCCGCGGTCGAGGTCAGGCCGCTGAACTGGGGCCGGTTCCAGGATGTCTGTGCGGCGGGCGAAGGGCTGCCGCTGGTCGTCCTGCTGGACCGGGTGACGGACCCGCACAATGTGGGGGCCATCCTGCGCTCGGCCGAGGTGTTCGGGGCGCGGGCGGTCATCGCGCCCAAGCACCATTCGGCGCCGGAGACCGGGGCCCTGGCGAAGACCGCCAGCGGTGCGCTGGAGCGGCAGCCCTATCTCAAGGTGACGAACCTGGCCGAGGCGATGGGGGCGCTGAAGGACATGGGCTTCACCCTGATCGGCCTGGATGGCGAGGCGCCGGTCGCACTGTCCGAGGCGGTGGCGGGAGCAAAGGGGCGGCCCATCGCGCTGGTCCTTGGGGCCGAGGGGCCCGGCCTGCGCGAGAAGACGCGGGAGACCTGCGATCTGCTGGCGCGCATTCCCTTCGCCGGGGCCTTTGGCAGCCTCAACGTCTCGAACGCCGCCGCGGTGTCGCTTTACGCGGCCACGGCCGGGATTCGTTCGTGATCACAACTCTGCGACACATCTTTAAGCGGGCCTTCCGTTATCTAAATGAAAATGAGGAGGCACGGGACCGGAACCCCGTACTCTCTTCACTGTCCCTCGTTCCGCGACTGGGCGTCTGGGCCTGACCCGGGCGCCCTTTTTCTTTCGGGAGTGACCATGACCACAGACGCCGAACTCCGAGACATCCTGACCCGCGTGAAGACCATCGCCGTCGTCGGCTGGTCGCCGAAGCCCGACCGCCCCAGCCACGGGGTCGCAGCCTTCCTGAAGCGGCGGGGCTACCGGGTGATCCCGGTCAATCCGGGCCAGGCCGGGCAAAGCGCCCTGGGCGAAACGGTGGTGGCGACGCTTGAGGAAGCGGGGCCGGTCGACATGGTCGACATCTTCCGCCGCAGCGAAGAGGCGGGGGCGGTGGCAGACGAGGCGGTGCGACTGGGCGCGAAGGTGGTCTGGATGCAGCTGGGCGTGGTGGACGAGGCGGCGGCGGAGCGGGCGCGGGCGGCGGGGGTGCAGGTGGTGATGAACCGCTGTCCGGCCATCGAAGTCCCGCGCTTGGGGCTATAAAGGGCAAAATCCTTCGAAGGATTTTCCCAAATCTTTTCGAAAAGATTTGGGATGTTCGGCGGTCAGCGCTTCGCCTTTTCTTCGATCCCCGAGGTACCCTCGCGGCGGTCGAGTTCGGCCAGCACCTCGGCCAGCGTCACGTCCCGCGCGGCGAGCATGACGAGGAGGTGGTAGAGCACATCCGCCGCCTCTGAGGTGAGCCGCGCGCGGTCCCCCTTGACCGCCTCGATAATGGCCTCGATGGCCTCTTCCCCGAATTTCTCGGCACATTTCTCCGGACCCTTGGCGAGGAGCTTCGCCGTCCAGGAAGTTTCCGGGTCGGCCCCCTTGCGGGCGGCGATGGTGGCGGCGAGCTTTTCCAGGCTCATGACAGCCTCACGAGAGTCGAACGGGGATGCCGGCGGCGGCCATGTGGGCCTTGGCCTGACCGATGGTGAAGGTGCCGAAATGGAAGATCGAGGCGGCGAGGACGGCGCTGGCGTGGCCTTCGGTGATGCCCTCGACCAGGTGGTCCAGCGTGCCGACGCCGCCGCTTGCGATGACGGGGATGCTGACTGCGTCGGCGATGGCGCGGGTCAGGGGCAGGTTGAACCCGGCGCGGGTGCCGTCGCGGTCCATGCTGGTGAGGAGGATCTCGCCCGCGCCCTTCGCGGCGACGGTGCGGGCGAAGTCGACGGCGTCGATCCCGGTCGCGCGGCGGCCGCCGTGGGTGAAGATTTCCCATTTGCCGGGGGAGACGGTCTTGGCGTCGATGGCGACCACGATGCACTGGCTGCCGAAGCGGTCGGCGGCCTCGGCGACCACATCCGGGCGGGCGACGGCGGCGGAGTTGAAGCTGACCTTGTCGGCACCTGCCAAGAGGAGCTTGCGCACGTCCTCGGGTGTCCGCACGCCGCCGCCGACGGTGAGGGGCATGAAGCACTGCTCTGCGGTGCGGGTGACGAGGTCGTACATCGTGGCGCGGTTGTCTTCGGTCGCCATGATGTCGAGGAAGCAGAGCTCATCCGCCCCGGCGGCATCGTAGGCCTTGGCGGCCTCGACCGGGTCGCCCGCGTCCACCAGATCGACGAAATTGACGCCCTTCACCACGCGGCCGTCGGCCACGTCGAGGCAGGGGATGATGCGGGTCTTGAGCATGGGGGGAGGAATGGCCCGCGCGCGGGAGAAAAGCAAGCGGGAAGCTGCCCGCGCGCGGGCAGTTTGGCCGGGGGTTTGAAATCAAGGGCTTGGCTACGGGCATTAACGTTTTGGCAAGCTTTGCCCGCGGGTCAGTTGGCCATCCGCGCCACCGCCCCGCGCGAGATCAGGATGTGGAAGGGCATCACCAGCCGCAGATAGGCCCGGCCCCAGAGGTTATGGGGGTGGACCCAGGTCGACATGTAGAGGCGGCCCCCGGACCGGATCAGTCCGATGCGGAAATCGAGGTGGCGGTCATCGGTACCGAGGATGATCTCGTCATCGGTCTCATGGCCGGTGGGGAAGATCGGGCGGTCGGGCTCTCCTGTCTTGAGGCCGAAGGGGCGGACGAGAGTGTTGCGGAGGGCGAGGAGACCGCGCGCCCAAGGCGGAAGCGTAAGACCCCGAGTTGCTGCCTCGCGCGGGGAAAGGGTGGAGGCGACGGAATAGCAGTCGAGAAAGTCGCCGGGCCGGTGGAGGGACCAGAGCGAGGAGGCGGAGGGCAGGGTATCGGTGCGGATGGGCATGGAGGGAGGATGCGCGCGTTCCGGCAGAAGGGACATGGGGCGCGAGGTCGCGGGGCGCGGGAGAGAGTTGCAGGCAGCGGTTGGCGGTGCTTTCCTGTGTCGGTGTAAGGCTGGTTCTTCTGCGCGGCGCACGACGATGCTGGCAATAGCAATTGGTCGGCGAGATGTTTTAGTTGGGATCACGACGCTGGCGATTGCGCCGGGAAGTTGAAATGCTGTTGAGGTGGAAATGGCGCAGGTCTGGACGGTAGGTTTTGATGAAGGCTACAAAGTCACATTAAGCGCAGACTTCCCTGATGGCGATCTGCGGAAGACGGAATATGTGGATCGTACAAAGGACGTCTTAAGTGTCGGTTTTGATTTTCCTGCTGGGGACAAACGCCTCGGCCGGGCACTAAAGCCCAACAATATCCCTACGAAGTTCCGTTGGGGGGGGAGCGCTGAGAGGATGCCGGACCTGATGCTGTCGCATTCGGTGATGCTGGCCAGTGACAAGGTAAAAGATATCATCGAAGGGCTGGAACCAGGCGTGCACCAGTTCTTTCCGCTGGAAACCTGGGCGAAGGGCAATACGCCCGCGCGGCGGATGTATCTGATGAACATCTGCAACCGACTGGACAGCGTTGACCGGAAGAAAACAACAAAACCAATGCGCGATCAGCACAGCTGGCGCAACGGAAAACCCGGCGAACTCGTTTTCAGCCTCGCTCAGATCGGTGGGCACAAGCTTTGGCATGACAAGCACATCTTCGACAACATGTACTTCATCGATGACGTGAAGAACGCCTTTGAGGCAGCAAGTGTTTCCGGCGTAAAGTACTTTGGTTATCGGGCGGAGTAGGATCATGGGACAGTTCGCACACTTGGGTGAAGTCGAAGGTCTGAACCAGATCGCCATTCCAATTCTGCGAACTGATCCGGCCAATGCCAACAAGGCACATCGTAGGGTGCGTGATTTCACGCACCATCCATCGTCCCCACCCGTGAAATTTCAAACCCTGCCACGGCGTACGCCCCCACCATGGTGCGTGAAATCACGCACCCTACGGGACAATAGCCAGCGCTAGGGTGGAACCCACCGTTGCGCGGCTGCATGGGCGGAATGGTGGGTTGGCACCCAGCCTACAGCTCAACCGGTTCATGTGGTGCAAGCCCGGACGCACCATGCGCCGGCAGATCGCCCAGCCGGCGAAAGGGGCTGCTTCGGCCAGCCGTCGTCAGGTGCGGAGCGCCTTCAGCGCCGCGCCCAGATCAATCGCGCCGTCATAGAGCGCGCGGCCGGAGATGGCGCCGGCGATCACGCCGGTGTCTCGAAGGGCGATCAGGTCTTCCATCCGGCTGACACCTCCGCTGGCGATCACGGGGATCGTCACGGCGCGGGCGAGGGCTTCGGTCGCTTCGATGTTCGGGCCTTGCATCGCGCCGTCGCGGTCGATGTCGGTGTAGATGATCGCGGCGACTCCGGCATCTTCGAACGAGCGGGCGAGGTCGGTGGCCATCACGTCGGTTTCCGTCGCCCAGCCTTTCGTCGCCACCCGGCCCTTGCGGGCGTCGATGCCGACGGCGACCTTTCCGGGGAAGGCGCGGGCGGCCTCGCGGACGAGGGTGGGGTTTTCCACGGCAACGGTGCCGAGGATGACGCGAGACAGGCCTTTTTCCAGCCACATCGCGATGGTTTCCATGTCGCGGATGCCGCCGCCGAGCTGGGCGGGGACGCTGACGGCGTTCAGGATCGCCTCGACCGCCGCGGCGTTGACCGGCTGGCCGGCGAAGGCGCCGTTCAGGTCGACGAGGTGCAGCCAGTCGCAGCCCGCCTGCTGGAACTTCAGCGCCTGGGCGGCGGGGTCGTCGCCGAAGACGGTGGCCGCCGCCATCTCGCCGCGCAAGAGGCGGACGCATTGGCCGTCCTTCAGGTCGATGGCGGGGTAGAGGATCATGGCCGGGCTCCGTGCGTTGCGCGGTCTTTGGCACGGGCTGCGGCGAATGGAAAGAGCGGCAAAGCGACCCGACGTCACGCTTGATCGGTTTCGCGGCTGGGGCAAAGTCGGGCCGAGGAGATTGCGGAGGAGGACGCAAGGATGAAGGTTTTCGCTTTTGCCGCCGGGCTGGCAATGCTGGCGGGCGCGGCCTGGGCCGATCCGGTCGAGGGGGTCTGGCAGACCAAGAAGGATGACAACGGCAACTTCGGCCATGTGCAGATCAAGCCCTGCGGCCCGGCGTTCTGCGGGGTGCTGATCAAGGCCTTCAACGGCGAGGGCAAGGCGATCGAGAGTCCCAATGTCGGCAAGCGGATCGTCTGGGACATGGTGGCCTACCCGGACGGGCTCTACGACGACGGGCAGATCTATTCGCCGGACCGCGACAAGACCTACAACGGCGACATGACGCTGTCGGGCGACAGCCTGAAGGTGCGGGGCTGCGTGCTGGGCATCTGCCGCGACGGGGGAACCTGGAAACGGGTGAAGTAAGGCGCAGATTCCGGGTCGCCAATCGCCGCGGGCCGGGGCAGGGTCGCGCGGGCAGGAGGTGACGGATGCGCGGCAGTGACTGGCTTTTGCTCTGGACCCTGTCCCTGTTGTGGGGCGGGTCCTTTCTGTTCAACGAACTGGCCTTGGCGGGGCTGCCCGCGCTGACCGTGGTCTGGGGCCGGGTGGGTCTTGCGGCGCTGATCCTGTGGGGGGTGATGCGGGCCAGGGGGGCGGCGCTGCCGCAAAGGAAGATGTGGCCGGCGCTGCTGGTGATGGGCCTTCTGAACAATGCGGTGCCCTTCACCTTGTTCGTGCTGGCGCAGGGGCAGATCACCGGGGCGCTGGCCTCGGTCCTGAACGCGATGACGCCGGTCTTCACCGTGCTGGTGGCGCATGTGGCCACGGCGGACGAGAAGCTGACCCCGGCGCGGGGGGTGGGTGTCGTGCTGGGCTTCGCGGGTGTGCTGGCGATGCTGGCCGATGGCGGGATGGCGGGCACGCGCTGGGCGCTGGTGGCCTGTCTGGGGGCGGCCTTGAGCTATGCGCTGGCCAGCGTCTGGGGGCGGCGGTTCCGGGCGGCGGGGCTGACGCCCCTGGCCACGGCCTTCGGGCAGGTGACGGCGAGCTCGGCGCTGATGCTGCCGGTCTGGCTGGTGCTGGACCGGCCCTGGGGGCTGGACTGGCCGGGCTGGGAGCCGGTGCTGGCGGTGGTGGGGCTGGCGAGCCTGTCCTCGGCGCTGGCGTATCTGATCTTCTTCCGCATCCTGGCGCAGGCGGGGGCGACGGCGGTGTCGCTGGTGACGTTCCTGATCCCGATCTCGGCGGCGGGTCTGGGCTGGCTGGTCCTGGGCGAGCGGCTGGAGCTGCGGCAACTGGCGGGGTTGGGGCTGATCCTGGCGGGGCTGGCGGTGATCGACGGGCGTCTGTTCCGGCGGCGTTGACCGGGCGGGGATGGGGGCGCAGGATGGCGGGATGCGACCCGAGGCGATCCTGGAAACCGCGCTCTACGCCCGCGACCTTGCCGCGGCGAGGGCGTTCTATGGCGGGCTGCTGGGGCTGCCGGTGATCGCCGAGGTGGCGGGGCGGCATGTGTTCTTCCGGGTTGGCGCCGGGGTGCTGCTGGTCTTCGACCCGGAGGCGACGGAGGTTCCGTCGCACAATCCCGCGCTGCCGGTGCCGGTGCATGGCGCGCGGGGGCCGGGGCACATGTGCTTCGCGGCCACGCGCGCGGAGATAGCTGTCTGGCGCGAGCGGTTGACAGCGGCGGGGGTCGCGGTGGAGGCCGAGTTCGACTGGCCGAACGGGGCGCGGTCGCTGTATGTGCGCGATCCGGCGGGCAATTCGGTGGAGTTTGCGGAAGCGAGACTCTGGGCCGGGGACTAGCCGAAGATCGACCAGCCGGTGCGGCGGGCCAGCATCTCCAGCGCCTCGGTGCCGAGCTGCGAGTTGCCCTGCGCGTTCAGGCCGGGCGACCAGACGGCGATCGAGGCGCGGCCGGGTGCGATGGCGAGGATGCCGCCGCCCACGCCGGATTTGCCCGGCAGGCCGACGCGGAAGGCGAATTCGCCCGAGCCGTCATAGTGGCCGCAAGTCAGCATCAGCGCGTTGATGCGCCGGACCCGCTCGGGCGCGATGAGATGCTGGAGACCGGCCAGGAAGCGGCCGGAGCGGGCCAGTTGCTCCACGGTCATGGCGATGGCGCATTGGTGGAAATAGGCGCCGAGGACATGGTCGGGCGGGTTCGTCAGATTGCCCTGCGAGGCCAGGAAATGCGCCAGGGCGAAGTTGCGGTGGCCGGTCAGGGTTTCCGACCGGGCGACGGATTTGGCGATGTGGATGTCCTCATCCCCCGCCGCGGTGCGCAGGAAGGTGAGAAGTTCCGCCAGATATTCGCGCGGGGGACGGCGTCCGAGGGCGGCATCGGTGGTGACGATGGCGCCTGCGTTGATGAAGGGGTTGCGCGGGATGCCGCCTTCGCTTTCGAGCTGGAGGATCGAGTTGAAAGCAAGACCCGAGGGTTCGCGCCGGACGCGGGTCCAGAGCTGGTCGCCGAGGCGGCCGAGCGCGATGGCCAGGCCGAAGACCTTGGAGATCGACTGGATCGAGAAGGGGATGGCGCTGTCGCCGGCGGACTGCAGGGTGCCATCGGCGAGGGCGACAGAGATACCGAACTGGCCGGGACCTATGGCGGCAAGCTCGGGGATATAGTCGGCCACTTGGCCGCGGTCGGTGCGCGATGCCATCTCGGCCGCGATTTCGGCGAGATGCTGCGCGATCCGGTCGCTCATGGCGTCCAGCGCAGGAAGTTGCCGATCAGGCGCAGGCCGGGAGCCTGGCTTTTCTCGGGGTGGAACTGGGTGCCGAGAATATTGTCGCGACCGACGATGGCGGTGATCGGGCCGCCGTAGTCGCAGAAGGCGAGGCGGTGGGCCGGGTCGGCGGTGCGGAAGTGCCAGGAGTGGACGAAATAGGCATGATCGCCGGTGGCGATGCCGTCGAGAACGGGGTGGCGCCGTTCGACGACCAGATCGTTCCAGCCCATATGCGGGACTTTCAGGCTGCGGTCCCCGGGCGCGATCTTCACCACTTCGCCCGGAATCCAGCCGAACCCTTCGGTCAGCCGGTATTCGTGGCCGTGGCTGGCCAGCATCTGCATTCCGATGCAGATGCCGAGGAAGGGGCGGCCCTTGCGGATGACCGTCTCCTCGATGGCTTCGAAGAGGCCCCCGTGTTGCCCGAGGGCCATGCGGCAGGCCGGAAAGGCGCCGTCGCCGGGCAGGACGATGCGGTCGGCGCGGGCCACGTCCTCGGGGCGCGAGGTGACGAGAATGTCACCGCCGCCGACTTCGGCCGCCATGCGCTGGAAGGCTTTCTCGGCGGAGTGCAGGTTGCCGGAATCGTAGTCTACGAGGGCGGTGAGCATGTCTTTGTCCGGGTAGCGCGGGCCGAGAGCGTGGGGGCCTCCGGCGGGGATATTTTGGCAAAGATGAAAGGCTAGAGCGCGCCCTTGGTGGAGGGGAGCGCGTCGCCGAGGCGGGGGTCGGGTTCCACGGCCTGCCGCAGTGCGCGGGCGACGGATTTGAACGCGGCCTCGGCGATGTGGTGGCTGTTCAGGCCGTGCAGCTTGTCGACATGGAGCGTGATGCCGCCGTGGGTGGAGAGCGCCTGGAAGAATTCGCGGACGAGCTCGGTGTCGAAGGTGCCGATCTTTCCGATGGGGAAATCGACGGTCCAGATGAGATAAGGCCGTGCCGAGAGGTCTAGCGCGGTGGCGATCTGAGCATCGTCCATCGCCAGGCGGAAATGGCCGTAGCGGCGGATGCCGCGCTTGTCGCCCAGAGCCTGCGCGAGCGCTTGGCCGAGGGCGATGCCGGTGTCCTCGACCGTGTGGTGATCGTCGATGTGCAGGTCGCCCGTCGCGCGCACCGTGAGGTCGATCAGGCTGTGGCGGGCCAGCTGGTCCAGCATGTGGTCGAAGAAACCGACGCCGGTCTGGCAGTCATGCTTGCCGGTTCCGTCGAGATTCACGGTGACGGAGATCGCTGTCTCGGCGGTGGTGCGGGTGACGGTGGCCTGGCGCATGGGCGGTTCCCCTGATGACGCGGGCCTTATAGGATGCGGGGGGCGGAAGGGGAAGGCGGTTCGGGGCGCAACTGTCGGCAGAGGCGGTAGTGCGGGGATCAGCCGGGAGTCGCAATCGGCCGGGGGAGGGAATCCCCCCGTTGCAATCGGGAAACAAAGGCGTATCCCCTTTGGCCAGATTCTGGTCTTGATATGGCCCAGACTTGCCGCAAGACAGTCCGGGAGGTCCGGGCAAGGCAGTCCCGGGTAAAATTTGGAGTTCAGTCAGGTCATGCCTGAGATTTTTCCGGTTCTTCTCTGCGGCGGGTCGGGCACGCGGCTCTGGCCGGTGTCGCGCAAGAGCTTTCCCAAGCAGTTCGTGCCGCTGGCGGGGCAGGGGACATTGTTCCAGGCGGCAGCGAGCCGGATGCTGGGGGCGCCGGGGGTGGCGTCGCCGCTGGTGATCACCAATGCCGACTTCCGCTTCATCGTGGCCGAGCAACTGGCCGCGGAAGGCATCAAGCCGGCGGCGATCATGATCGAGCCTGCGGCGAAGAACACCGGGCCGGCGATCCTGGCGGCGGCGGCGCATCTGGCGGGGCTGCATCCCGAGGCGCTGCTTCTGGTCATGCCGACCGACCATGCGATCCCGGATATCGACGCCTTCCGCGCGGCGGTGGCGGCGGGGGTGCCGCGCGCGCTGGCGGGGCAGATCGTGACCTTCGGCATCCGTCCTGACCGGCCGGAAACCGGCTATGGCTGGATCGAGCTGCAATCGGCCCCGGTCGAGGGCGTGGCGCAGAAGGTGCAGCGCTTCGTCGAGAAGCCGGTGCTGGAGGCGGCCGAGGCGATGCTGGCCGAGGGGCGCTATCTGTGGAACGCGGGGATCTTCCTCGTTGCGGCCAAGGTCCTGCTTGACGCGGTGGGCGAGCATGCGCCGGACCTGCTGGCGCCGGTCGGCGAGGCGGTGGCGGGCGCGCGGGCGGATCTCGACTTCCTGCGTCTGGCCGGGGGGCCTTGGGCCGAGGTGCGCGACATCTCCATCGACTTTGCGGTGATGGAGAAGGCGGCGAACATCGAGGTCGTGCCCCTGGGCACCGCCTGGTCGGACCTGGGCGACTGGAACGCGGTCTGGCGCGAGAACGGCGGCGGGATGGTGGCGCAGGGCGCGGTCACGGCGATCGACTGCGAGGGCAGCCTTCTGCGGTCGGAGGTCGAAGGCCAGCATGTCGTAGGGATCGGTCTGAATGACCTGGTGGTCGTGGCGATGCCCGATGCCGTGCTGGTCGCCGACCGGACACGGGCGCAGGAGGTGAAGGCGGCGGTCAGCCAGATGAAGGCCCGGTCCGTCCGGCAGGCGGAGGTGTTTCCGCGCGACCACCGGCCCTGGGGCTGGTTCGAGACGCTGGCGCTGGCCGACCGGTTCCAGGTCAAGCGCATCGTGGTCAAGCCGGGCGCGGCGTTGTCCCTGCAAAGCCATGTCCACCGGGCCGAGCACTGGATCGTCGTCTCGGGCACCGCGCAGGTCACGGTCGGCGACGAGGTGAAGCTGCTGAGCGAGAACCAGTCGGTCTATGTGCCCCTGGGCGCGGTGCACCGGCTGACCAACCCGGGCAAGGTGCCGGTGGTGCTGATCGAGGTGCAGACCGGCGCCTATCTGGGCGAGGACGACATCATCCGCTACGAGGACATCTATGCCCGGGGCGATGAGAACGGGCCGGCGCGGTGACTGCGGCTGCGGTGCCCGAACTGTTCGACCGGCTGGCTATCGTCATGGCGCATCCGGATGACGAAGTGCTGTGGGCCTGTTCGGCGCTGCGGGCGGCGGAGCGGATCGTGCTGGTCTTCGGCGAGCTGAAATGCGGGCCGGAACTGACTGCGGGGCGGCGCGCGGCGATGGCGGCCTTTCCGCTGCCCACGCTGGACTGGCTGGAGATGGTCGAGGCGGGCAGCTTCGACAGCGCCTCCTGGCCTAACCCGGCGGAGACCGAGCACGGGCTGAAGCTGCATCCGTCGCTGCGGGTCATGTGGAGCTTCGATCCCGCCCGCTATCGCGCGCAGCTGGGCCTGTTGCAGGACCGGCTGCGGATCAGCCTGAAGGGCATGAAGAACGTGATCGCGCACGGGCCCTGGGGCGAATATGGCCATGAGGACCATGTGCAGGTGTTCCGCGCAGTGGCGGGGCTGGCGGGCGAGATGGGCTTCCGGCTGTGGGTGCCGGCCTATGTCGCGCCGAAGTCCGAAGCGCTGATGCGGCGGAACCTGCGCTTCCTGGGCCGCCCGACGCCGCCCTTGCCGGTCGACAAGGCGTTGGCCGAGGAGATCAGCGCGATCTACAAGCGCACCGAGACCTGGACCTGGTTCGACGGCTATGTCTGGCCGGATCGGGAATGGTTCCTGCCCTGGCATCCCGGAGGCGCGCCGGAGGCGGCGACCGAGGCGGATGTGCAGCGGATCGTCTTACCCCCGGATCATGAGGCGACCCGGCGGGCTCAGCTGGACTGGAGGCGCGAGCTGAAGCGGCGCTTCCTCAGCTGGAGGAACGGCCGGAAGGCGGGCTGAGCGCCGATGGGCCGGACGCTGACCTGCGCCTTCAGCCAGTGGAGCCCGGGCCTGGGCGACAACACCTTCATGGGCTGGCTGACGGTTTTCGTCTATGCGCTGGCCGGCGTGGCGACGGTCGCTGCGGCGCGGGCGATGGCGGCAGATCCCCTGTCGCGGCGCGAGCGGTTGTTCTGGGGGGGAGCGGCGGCGGTGATGCTGTTCCTGGCGGTGAACAAGCAGCTGGACCTGCAGACGCTCTTGACGATGATCGGGCGCTGCCATGCGCAGCTGGCCGGATGGTACGATGACCGGCGGGCGGTGCAGAAGCTGTTCATCCTGGCGGTCGCGGGCGGCGGGGTCCTGTCGCTGGGCGTTCTGGCACTGGTGCTGCGCGGCATTCTGGGCCGGGTCTGGGCGGCGCTTCTGGGGCTGGGCTTCGTCTGCGTCTTCGTGGTGATCCGCGCGGCGAGCTTTCACCATGTCGACCTTCTGATCTCGGGCACGGCGCTGGGGGTCAGGATCAACTGGCTGCTGGAATTGCCCGGCCCGCTTCTGGTGATCCTGGTCGCCCTGCGCCGCCGCCGGGCGGTGCGCGCGGACTGATCTTTGCCTGCGACGAATCAAAATCCGGGGCCGCGAACGCCCGGGAGGGCCAGATTTCGCGGCCTGTCGGTGCCGAATGTGGTGAATGGCTCACATTAACGGAAAATTCACCGTTTCGAAAATCCGCATAATTTCGTGCTTAGAACGAGTGGAGGGAACCGCCAATAGCGGGCCTTGGCGGGCTCCCTCGACTGGCCTTCGCCTGGCGCCATTCTGCGGCTTCCCTAAAAAGCGAAGGAAATCATGCCTGTGTTGCGGCAGGGATCGAAGCGGTCGGAAAAACGGCCCCGACCGCCCGGGGAAGACGGCAGTGCGGTCTGTCGACGGAACCTTGTGCGGATACAACCATAGCGTGTAACCCAATGAGAAGTAACCACTTTCCCAGCATTTTGTCACCGCGGGGCAGATTGCGGCGAGCCCCTCCGAATGGTAGAAGACAGTCGTGATACGAAGTGTGTGTGCGAGTGCGGGTTTTGATGCAGGCTGGCGGATTAGGCCGGTCTGAAACATTTCGCTTGGCAATTGGCACCCTTGTGGAGACGTTGCAAATGGACGTTCGTTCCGGAATAGACGGGCATGATTTTGAGCGGCCTTCCGCGTCCGTCGGCGCCGGATGGGTGCGCGCCAGGAAAGAGCCGCTTTATCGCAGAACGCTGAAGCGCTGGATGGATGTCGGCTTTGTGCTGATGGCCGCGCCCTTTGTCGTGCCTGTGGTTCTGGTGCTGGTTGCCGTGCTGCGGCTTACCGGACATGCGCCGTTCTTCACGCAGGAGCGGGTGGGCCGTGAAGGCCGGACGTTCCGGCTTTGGAAGCTGCGCACCATGGTTCCGAATGCCGAGGAGCGGCTTCAGGACTATCTTCGCAAGGACGAGGCCGCCCGGCATGAATGGGAAGCCTTCCAGAAGCTGTCCCGCGACCCCCGCATCACCGAGTTCGGCCAGTTCCTGCGCAAAAGCTCGCTGGACGAACTGCCGCAGCTCTGGAACGTGCTGATCGGCGACATGAGCCTTGTGGGTCCGCGGCCGATGATGGTCGACCAGCAGGACCTGTATCCCGGCAGCGCCTATTATGCCCTGCGCCCCGGCCTGACGGGAACCTGGCAGATTTCGGACCGCAACCAGTCGACCTTTGCGCAGCGCGCGGATTTCGATGCCGAATACGAACGCAACCTGTCGTTCTTCAGGGATTTGAAGATCCTGCTGGCGACTGTGGGCGTGGTCCTGCGGGCGACTGGGAAGTAAGCATCTGTCCCGCCCCCGCATTCGGAGGGTTGTGCTTGACCCAGGCGACCAGCGCGACGCCGGGAAGCAGGATGAAGAAACCGGTCAGCGGATACGCGAGAAGAGCGATCCACCAGGGGTAGCCATAGGCAAACAGCACTGACGTGACGCTGGTGGCGCCAAGCATCGCGATCAGTACCAGCCCCAGCAGCATCCCCGTCTCCCCGGTCGGAGCAGTAAACTTGAGATAACTCTCCCCGTCTGGATTTCAGCTTAGGCTGCGCGGGGCCATGCGTCGAGATAGAAGAGTGATCGATCCATTGGCGGTTTGCGTTTCTGACAACGTTTGGCGGAACTTGGCCGACCTTTTGCAGCTTGCAGGTGTGGATTCCGCTGACCGCCGCCGCCGTCGATTCGCTTCGGCCCCGAGATCAAGCCTGGGGGTGGAGCATCGAGGGCTGGGCGGGCTGGGACGTGCGGAGGTGGAGCATCGCCGCCAGCATCAGAAGGGTCAGGCTGCAGGCGCCGGGGTAGATGGACAGCGCCAGCCAGGCCGGAGCCGAGAGCGCAAAGGCGGTTCCCGTGGCCAACAGGCCGACCAGTGCAGACATCAGGACCAGACCAGCGAGCATGTTTTTGACCCCCACAGACGAAGAATGCAGTCAGGGTGCTGGTCGCCCGTGGCAAGATTAAGGCCACCTTTGGGAGAATCTACGTCGCTTTTTCCCGTATCGCGGGTAGAGCAGCCAGGCGGAAGTGCGCGGGAATGTGATTTAACCCCTGCGTGTATTGTGTCTGATCGATTTCAACCGGAAGAGGATCGCGGGCTGCGGCGTGGCGAGAAGTCTTTCAACATATTGAAAAGAAAAGAAATTATTGCGCAGATAGAGAACGCGGCCCGACGCAGTGAGGCGGGTTTCCGGTCTGATGGCAGGGGGCGTCGGGCAGTTGCGGCAATATGGCACAAGTCTGGCGGGCCGGAGGTGCCTTGCACCCCGGAACTGACCGACGTTTGCCTTTCTTTTGTCATGCCAGAGCAGCAAGCTGCCCGCGCCCACGCTTGCGAGGATCTCCGTTGATCAAGACCTACCAGCAACTCTTCACGCTTTTCGACGCGACCGAGCGGCGGCGATTCTGGATTCTGACCGGCGTGATGCTTCTGGTCGCGGCGGCCGAGATCGCGGGGATCTCGGCGGTGCTGATGCTGCTGAACGTGCTGGCGGCGCCGGACGTCATCGACCGCAACGCCACGCTGGTCTATGTGAAGAGCCTTCTGGGCATCGAAAGCCGGTTCAGCTTCCAGATCTTGCTGGCGCTGGTCGTGCTGGTCGTGGTCATGCTGGGTCTGGCGGTGAAGGCAGCGGGGACCTATGCCTCGATCCGCTTTTCGACCATGCGCGGCTATACGGTGTCGAGCCGCCTTCTGGCGGCCTATCTCAGCCAGCCCTACCCCTGGTTCCTGGAGCGCAACAGCGCGGAACTGGGCAAGAACGTGCTGAACGAGGTCGACGGGCTGGTGTCGCGGGTGATCCAGCCCTGCCTGAAGCTGGTGTCGAACGCGCTTCTGGTGCTGGCGATCCTGGCCTTCCTGCTGCTGGTCGATCCGCTGGTCACGCTATTTTCCGGCGGCGTGCTGGGTCTGGGCTACGGGCTGATTTACCTGCGCTTCCGCGGACGGCTGCACCGGCTGGGCGAAGTCATGATGGATGCCTTCGAGAACCGCTTCCTGGTTGCGCAGGAGGCGACGGGCGGGATCAAGGACGTCAAGCTGATGGGTCTGGAAGAGACCTATGTGAAAAGCTACGGGGCTGCGGCCCTGACGGCGGCGCGGTCGGGGACCACGCTGGGGGTGATGGCCGAACTGCCGCGCTTCGTGCTGGAGGCGATCACCTTTGGCACCATGCTGGCGCTGATCCTGATCCTTTTGGTGAAGAGCGGCGGCAATGTCACCGAGATCGTGCCGACGCTGGGGGTGATCGCCTTCTCGACGATGCGGCTCTTGCCGTCCCTGCAGACGATCTATCATTCGCTGGTGTCGATCCGGGGGGCTTCGGCGATCCTGGATACGATCGTCGCGGATATCGCGGCGACGCCGGCGCTGCCGATCAGCGGCGACGACGGCGCGGTGCCGCTGAAGCTGGAGCGCGCGCTGGAACTGTCGAAGGTCGGCTTCGCCTATGCCTCGGCCGAGCGCCCGACGCTGCGCGGGGTCGATCTGGTGATCCCGGCGCGGACGACGGTGGGGATCGTGGGCGGGACAGGGGCGGGCAAGACCACGCTGGTCGACCTGATCCTTGGGCTTCTGGCGCCCGATTCGGGTGAAATCCGTGTCGACGGCACGGTGGTGACGGATGCGAACCGCCGGTCCTGGCAGAAGACGCTGGGCTATGTGCCGCAGTCGATCTACCTGACCGACGATACCATCGTCGGCAACATTGCCTTCGGCGTCCCGAAGGACGAGGTCGACATGGCCGCGGTCGAACGGGCGGCGCGGATCGCCGCGCTGCATGACTTCGTGCTGTCCGACCTGCCGCAGGGCTATGACACGTTCGTGGGCGAGCGCGGCGTGCGGCTTTCGGGCGGGCAACGCCAGCGGATCGGCATCGCCCGGGCGCTTTACCGCGACCCGACGCTTCTGATCATGGACGAGGCGACCTCTGCGCTCGACAACATCACCGAACGGGTGGTGATGGAGGCGGTGAGCCGCATCCGGGCGGACAAGACGATCATCCTGATCGCGCACCGGCTGACGACGGTGAAGACCTGCGATACGATCTTCCTGATGGAGCGCGGGCGCCTCTTGGCGCAAGGCAGCTATGACGAGCTTCTGGCCGGGAACGAGGCATTCCGGCGAATGGTCGCAGGCGGGGCGGAGGATGCCCATGCTACACTATGAATATCAAAGTCCCGACCCGGGCGGCTTGTCCGGCCGGTTCGGCCAATACCCTGACGAGAGAGGTTGATTATGTCCGTGACTACCCTTCCCATTGATCCCGAAACCCTTCTTATCTCGCCTGACGAGGCCCGTGAGTTCGGCAAGGCCGCCGCAGAGGAATACCGCGGGCGCAAGCCCTATCCCTATGGCGGGTTCGACAACTTCATGCCGCCCGAGATTCTGGAGAAGGTCCGCGACGAGCTGCGCAGCCTGCCCGCGGCCGAGACCTTCTTCAACCGCCCGCAGGAAAAGCTGAAGGCGGCCTATATGCCGGAGCGTCTGGGTCCGTATACCCGGGCCCTGTTCCATTCGCTGAACTCGAAGGCCTTCCTGGGCTTCCTTGAGGAGCTGACCGGCATCCAGGGGCTGATCCCCGACCCCTATTTCGCGGGCGGCGGCATCCATGTCGTGTCCAACGGCGGACATCTGGATATCCACGCCGACTTCAACCACCACGGCAAGCTGAACCTGGAACGGCGGCTGAACGTGCTGATCTACCTGAACAAGGACTGGAAAGAAGAATACGGCGGGTCGTTCGAGGTGTGGAACGACGACATGACCGCCAAGGTCGCGAGCTTCGTGCCGCTCTTCAACCGGATGTGCTGCTTCAACACCGGGTCTTCGACCTGGCACGGCAACCCCGAGCCGGTGAAGCATCCGGATGGCGAGCCGCGGATGTCGATCGCGCTGTATTACTACACGGCAACCTGGGATTCGACGCGGGTGTCGCACACGACGCTGTTCAAGCCGCGCCCCGGCACCATCGACAAGAAGGACCGGCTGGAAGCGCGGCACCGGGTGATGGAAAGCCTGCTGCCACCGGTGATCTATCGCCGCATCGGCCACCGGCTGCGCCGGATGGGTATCTGATCCGGGATCACCTGCAGAGGGGCGCGAGGAAGGCTGCGACCTCGCGCGCCACACTTTCCGGCGCAAAGCGCGCCGCGACGTCGGCGCGCGCCGCAAGGCCCAGGCGACTGACAAGGGCAGGATCGGCAAGGAGCCCCAGGCAGGCGTCGGCCAGCGCTGCCGGGTCCTCGGGCGGGACCAGCAGCCCGGTTTCGCCTTCGCGCAGGATTTCGGCGCAGCCGCCGACGCGGGTGCTGACCACGGCCGAGCCTGCCGCCATCGCCTCGATCAAGGCGACGCCGAAGGTTTCATAGCGCGAGGTGATCAGCGTGATCGGGTGCTGGCGGCGGATTTCGGCGATCTCGTCGCGGCTGCGATGGCCGAGGATCTCGACCCGGTCGCGGGCGGCGGCGGGCAGCTGAGAGAGCGCTTCGGCAAGCTGACGGGTGCTGCCGTCCGGCATCAGCACGCCGCTGTCGGGGCCGACAAAGGTGAGCCGGCAGTCGGGATGCGCGGCGGCGATCCGGGCGAAGGCCTCGACCAGGACGTCCCCGCCCTTGATCCGGTCGAAGCGGCCCACGAACAACAGATGCGGCGCCGGAATGTTGGCCGCCGGTTCTGCGAGCGGCGGGATGGCGACCGGGTTGCCGATGATGGCGGTGGGCACCTGCGGCAGGCCCCATTCCCCGCGGGTGCGGTCCAGCACGTCGCGCGAGGGCGAGATGATGCCGTCGATCTTTTGCAGCCCTGCCGCCTCCCAATCCTCGCGGCGGGCGTCGGGGCCGGGACCGGGCTTGCCGGGCCGGGTGCGGTGCAGCCAGTGCGGTCCGTGGAGCGTCACCACCACCGGGATGGACAGGGCGCGGCGTACCGCTGCCGCCCAGCCGAAGGATTCCTCCATCATCAGCACGTCGATCTGGTGGCGGGCGACGGCGAGCCTGGCGCCGCCGATCAGCCGGGCAAGCGCCCATTGGCGGATGGCGCGGTCGGGGGCGATCCGGAAGAACAGCCGCTGCGCCAGGCTCATCTGCCGGGCGGGCAACTGGATCGCGCGCGGATGGGTGGTGGGCGCGTCGATGCGCAGCGCAAGGATCGTGACCTCGTGCCCCAGCGCCTCCAGCCCGGCGGCAAGCTGCGCCGTCGCCGAGGCGATGCCGTTGGCGGTAGCGGTTCCTGGCCAGGCCGGGGTGACAAGCCCGATTCGCAGCGGCCGTGCGGGTGCCGTTTCCCCGCCGCTCACCGCCGACTTCTCCGCCGGTCGAGCCGGTCCTGCCGCCCGATCGGCGTGGCCGGCTCTTCCGCCATCAGCCAGGCGGCCCGCACCCGGCCCGCGGGCAGAAGGCCGCCGCTGCTAGGCGTCACGCTGGCCTCGGCCCCGTCGATGGGTTGCCGCCAGAGCACGAAACCGGCAATCGCCCCCGCCATCAGCCAGACATAGTTCACCAGGCCGGCGTTTGGCAGAAGATCGACCAAGGCCACCGACAGCACCATGATCAGCCCGGGGGTGATCATCGAGGGCCCGTTGAGCCTGCCGCGCAGCGCGAAGAGGAGGATCGGCACCGTCAGCAGCCCAAACCTGCCGATATAGCCGAACCAGCCGTAGATACCGATGAAGATCAGCCAGATTCCGTCGGTGATGCTGGTCATCCGGCCGCTGTCAGGGTCGAAGATGGAGTTCCGGCCCCAGCCGCCCCAGCCCGCCAGCGGCTTTTCATTCGCGCGGGCCAGCAGCGCGTCTTCGTTGTCGAGCCGGAACTTCAGCGAGGAGGCGCGTTCCTCGCTGATCGACGCGGCGATATCGTGCACGGTATCGACCGGGATCAGCCCCGCCCCGCGCAGCATCGGATAGAGGAGCACCACCACGGCGACGAAGACCCCGAGCGTGACCTGCAGCCTGCGCCCCAGCAGCATGGTCGCCGTCGCGAAGATTGCCGCAAGGGCCAGCGCGCCGAGGGTCTTCGTCAGGTAGAGCGTTCCGGTCAGCCAGATCGCCGCCGCCAGCCAGTACACGGCTTGCCGCCCCTCGCGCCGGGCCTCGCGGTACAGGACGATTGCCGAGACGATGGAAAGCGCGAAGAAGATGCCGACCATGAGCCCGTGATTCAGGAAGACCGTGGGCCGGAAGCCGCCGTCGCGGATGCTCTGCACGAAGTTGTGCGGGAAGAAGCCGTAGACCCAGCGGTGCAGCTGCGGGCTGATCCTGACCTCCAGAAGGGCGGGGAAGGTGTAGAGAAAACCGCCAATCACGAAGGCTTCGAGCAGGACCTTGTGCCCCTCGCGCGTGTTCAGGTAGCGCAGGCCCAGCCAGAACGGCACCATCTGGAAGATGATGCCGGACATCATGTTGTAGGCGTCGTAGAACCGCAGGCCGGGCAGGTGCACCTTGCCGTTGATGAAGGGCTGGGTGTTCTGCACGACGGTGAGCAGCGGCGTCAGCACGACCAGACCCAGAAGGCCGAGGAG
This sequence comes from Tabrizicola sp., assembly GCF_036781545.1. GTDB lineage: Bacteria > Pseudomonadota > Alphaproteobacteria > Rhodobacterales > Rhodobacteraceae > Tabrizicola. The sequence goes on along the minus strand of NZ_DAIQAT010000010.1, from coordinate 13,481 downwards.
CACGATCTTCCGGGTCCGCGCCATCGGGTCGGGCTTCAGCGTGGTCTTGCGGGCCATCAGGAGACACAGGAGGGTGGCCGACAGCGCCGGGACGGTCGAGCGGTCGATCACCGGGATCATCGGGAACTTGATCTGCGTCTCGGAGGGAAGCAGGAGATGTCCGGCGATGATGGTCCAGACCAGCGCGCGCTCGAAGGACATGAGCCGGAACAGCGCGACTGCGACGAGCGGCCAACTGAACAGGACGAGATAGGCGAAAAGGTTCGGCATCAAGGTCCGCGCGTACAAGAGACGCTGCTGTTGTAGCGAGTCTCGCGGCCAAGGAAAATGCCGCTGTGCGGATGCGAGGGCCCCCGGGCATCACATTTTCCACGCAGGGCCGGGCCTTGGAAGCCCGGCGGAATTGTGCATTCTGTCGGGCATGACCGAACCCCTGCCAGAGCCCCGCGCGTGACCGACCCGGCCCAGTCTTCTGCCCGCGTCGGCGCGGTGATCATCGGTCGCAACGAAGGCGCGCGGCTGGTGGCTTGCCTCGCCTCGTTCCCCGGCTGGGTGCGCCCGCTGGTCTATGTCGACTCCGGATCGACCGACGGCAGCGTGGCAGCGGCGCGGGCGGCGGGGGCCGAGGTCGTGGCGCTGGACATGGCGGTGCCCTTCACCGCGGCGCGGGCGCGGAACGAGGGTTTCGCGCGGCTGCGGGAGCTGGGTGAACCGGAGTTCGTGCAGTTCGTCGATGGCGATTGCCGGATGCAGCCGGGCTGGATCGAGGCGGCGTCGGATTTCCTGGAGGCGCGGCCCGAAGTGGGCGTCGTCTGCGGGCGGCGGCGCGAGGTTCACCCCGAGGCCTCGATCTGGAACCGGCTTTGCGATGCGGAATGGGATACGCCGCCGGGCGAGGCGCGCGCCTGCGGGGGCGATGCGCTGATGCGGGTGGCGGCGGTCGCGGCGGTGGGGGGCTATGACCCGCGGCTTATCGCGGGGGAGGAGCCGGAGTTGTGCGTCCGCCTGCGGCAGGCGGGGTGGAAGATCTGGCGCATCGACCGGGAGATGACGCTGCATGACGCCGCGCTGACGCGGATCGGCCAGTGGTGGAAGCGCACGCGGCGGGGCGGCCATGCCTTTGCCGAGGGGGCCGCGATGCATGGTGCCCCGCCCGAGCGGCACTGGGTCGCCGAGACGCGCCGCGCACTGCTGTGGGGGGTGGCGCTGCCGTTGGTGGCGCTGGTGGGGATGGTCGTCACCCCATGGGCGGCGCTGATCCTTGCGGCCTATCCGTTGCAGGCCCTGCGGCTGGCGCGGCGTTATGGCTGGGAGCGGGGGGTCTTCATGCTGCTGGCGAAGTTCCCCGAGGCGCAGGGGGTGCTGCAATACCACCTGAACCGGCTGCGGAAGCGGCGGGCGCGGCTGATCGAGTACAAGTAGGGATCAGGGGCGGACCCGCCCGCCCGGCCCGCCGTTCAGAAAGATTTCGGCAAGCCAGGCGCCCTCGTGGCGGATGTCGAACCCGGCCTCCACGGCCTTGCGGCCCGCCTCTCCCATCACCTGCGCGGTGGCAGGGTCGTCCATCAGGCGGATCATCCGGTCGGCCAGAGTGACCACGTCGCCGGGCGGGACGGTGTAGCCGGTGACGCCATCCTCGACCAGTTCCTGCACCCCCGCGACGCGGCTGGCGACGACCGGGATGCGGCTGGCCAGCGCCTCCATGTAGACGACGGGCAGGCCTTCGGCGAAGGAGGGAAGCGCGAGCAGGTCGGAATTCGCGAGAAGGTCGGCGACCTGGCCCTGGGTCATGAAGCCCGCAAAGTGGATGGCGTTCTGGATGCCGAGCGCCCTGGCCCGGGCCTCGGCGCCGGCGCGGGCGGGGCCATCACCGGCGAGGGTGAGCCGCGCGTCGGGGTGGGCTTTGAGGACGGTGGCCATCGCTTCGATCAAAAGGAGCGCGCCCTTCACCGGGTCGAGCCTGCCGACGAAGGCCACCCGTTTGCCCGACCCGCCGGGGTCGCGCCGGTAGGCGGCGGGATCGACGCCGCAATGGACGATGGTGATCTTGTCCCAGTGCCGGGGATCGGAGAACAGCATCAGCTGCGAGCGGCAGAAATGGGTGATCGCCACCACGAAGGCGGCGCGGGCGATCTTTTCCGGCAGCGACCAGCGGTCGACCTCGAAGAAGATGGCGGGGCCGTGTTCGGTGAAGCTGAAGGGGATGCCGGCAAGCTCGGCGGCGAGAACCGCGACCGAGCAGCTGGAATTGCCGAAATGATTGTGCAGGTGGCGGACGTGGTTGCGACGCAGGTGGTCGGCCAGAACCCCGGCTTCGAGGAAGTAGAAGAGTTGCCAGATCAGCGCCTTGAGGCCGGGGGAGCGCATCCGGATCGCCAGCGCGAGCGTCCGGACCCAGGCGCCGGGGCTGCGCAGGATGGCCCGGCCATGCGCGGCCAGAAGCCGGGCCGGGTTCTTCGCGGCGGATTTGACGTAGAAGGTCTCGGCCCGGGCGCGAAGCTCTTCCTGGCCCTTGAACTCGGCCTCGGCAGGCTGGCGGATCGAGCAGGTAAGGACGGGGACGCCGCTGGCACGGACGGCCTCGACCTCGCGCAGGATGAAGGTGTGCGAGACCTTGGGGTAGTCGCCGGTGAGATAGGCGATGGGGCCGTTGTCCATGATCATTCCTTGCGCCGTCGCCACCAGAGAAGCTTGCCCGCCCCCCCGACCGCGGCCAGCTGGAAGCGGATTGCGCGCGATTCGGAGAAGCGCCGGGTCAGGATTGCCGCCAGCCCGAAGATGACCAGTTGCGCCGCCCCGACGGCCATCCAGAGTGCGACCCGGCCTGTCGCGCGCAGCCCCCCGGCATCGCTTTCCACCAGACAGCGCAGTTGTCCGTCGCTGAACCGCCGTTGCCGCAGGAAATCCATCGTCACCCGGCGGGGCGGGACGAGTTCGTGAACCAACGCCTCGGGGCACCAGATCATCGGGATATGATGCAGGTCGTCGAGCTGGCGGAAGAGCCAGACATCCTCGCCGCCAGCGTTGAACGAGGTGTCGAAGGGCGGATCGACCAGGGCCAGCGTGGCGCGGGCGAACATCGAATTGCCCGAGCCGAGGTAGGCGCGGAGCGATTGCACCTCGGCGCCGGGGCTGGCGGGCAGACGGCGGCTGAAGATGCGGTCGAGAGGCGCGTGGAGGGCGGGAGGAGGCGGGGTCTCGAACCGGGGTTCCACCGCGCCGAAGGCTGCACAGGCGCCCCCGCGGGCGGCGGTGGCAAAGGCGGCAAGCCAGCCGGGGGCGGGAAGCTCGTCATCGTCGAGGAAAATGACATGGCTGCCCCATGCCTCGGCCACGCCGCGGTTGCGGGCATGGGCCACGCCGGTGCGGGGTTCGTGAAGGTAGCGGACGAAGTCGGGTTTGGACACGCCTTTGGCCGAGGCTTCGGGGGAATTGTCGACCAGCACCAGTTCCACTGGATCGGGGAGGGCGGCCACTTGTTCCCCCACGGCGGCGAAGAGCGGGGGCAGGTAGGCCTCGCGCCGGAAGGTCGGCACGACGATGGACAGCATCGGTGCACAAACCGGCTGATCCGGCAGATTTTCGAACGACTTCCGCGCCAATGCCACGAAAAAACCCTGTTGGACCCTGTAAAGCAAAGACTATCTGCTTGACGAGGAATGAACAATCGCCTGTCAGTCTGGCCCTGTGCCAGACAGTTGTGACGACAGAATGGCGGAGGATATTGATTGTGAGTGATGGGACGGGCCTTGCGCATTTCGACGTGCTTTCCGTGGTGAATTTCCCGACCGAGGCAGCGCTTCTGGCCGATGTCGAGGCGCAGTTGAAGGCGGGGAAGGGCTTTGCCATCGCGACGCTGAACCTGGACCATGTGGTGAAGATGCGGCGGACCCCGGCTTTCCTGCGGGCCTACCGGGCGCACAGCCATGTGGTCGCGGATGGCAACCCCATCGTCTGGCTGTCGCGGCTGGCCGGGCGACCGGTCAGCCTGGTGCCGGGGTCGGAGCTGATCGCGCCGATGGCGGCGCTGGCGGCGCGGCTGGGGGCGCCGGTGGCCTTCCTCGGCTCGACCGGGACGGTGCTGGCCTTGGCGGCGGAGCGGCTGAAGGCAGACTATCCGGGGCTGGAGGTCGCGGCCTGCCTGGCGCCGCCCTATGGTTTCGATCCGGAAAGCGCTGCGGCGGATGCGCTTTTGGACCAGGTCGCCGCCTCGGGCGCGCGGATCTGCCTGCTGGCGCTGGGGGCGCCAAAGCAGGAGCTGCTGGCCGCGCGGGGGCTGGCGCGGCATCCGCAGCTGGGCTTTCTGTCGATCGGGGCGGGGCTGGATTTCATCGCGGGCCACCAGACCCGCGCGCCGGTCTGGGTGCGCAGGATCGCGATGGAATGGCTGTGGCGGATGCTGACCAACCCGCGCCGGCTGGCGCGGCGCTATCTGGACTGCGCGCTGGTCATGCCTTCGCTGGCCGGGCAGGCGCTAACCGCGCGGGGGAGCCGCAAATGAGCCGCGACCCGACCGTCCTGACCGTGATCCTGAACTGGCGCACGGCGGAGATGACGCTGAAATCGGCCGATGCGGCGGAGCGCGCGATGGAGGGGATCGCGGGCGGGATCGTTGTGGTCGACAACGATTCTGGTGACGGGTCCTTCGAGCGGATGAGCGAGGCGTTGCGCGACCGGCCCCGGTTCCGGGTGGTGCAGTCGGGGCGGAATGGCGGCTTTGGCGCGGGGAACAACGTTGGGATCAAGCTGGGCCTGCCGGGGGGTGTGCGACCGGACTATGTCTATATTCTCAATTCGGACGCCTTCCCGGCGCCCGATGCGATCCGGCTGCTGCTGGATTATCTGGAGGCGCATCCGAAAGTGGGCTTTGCTGGCAGCTATATCCACGGGCCGGATGGCGAGGTGCATGTCACCTGTTTCCGCTTCCCCTCGGCGGCCTCGGAATTCGAGGGCGCGGCGCGGAGCGGGCCGATCTCGCGTCTGCTGGCGGGCCGGTCCGTCACCATAGGCGTGCCGGAGGTCAGCGGCCCGGTCGACTGGCTGGCGGGGGCCAGCATGATGATGCGTGACCAGGTGCTGCAGACGGTCGGCGTCTTCGACGAGACCTTCTTCCTGTATTTCGAGGAAACCGACCTCTGCCGCCGAGCCGCCGAAGCCGGCTGGCCCACGCATTTCGTGCGTGAAAGCCGGGTGGAGCATATCGGCTCGGTCTCGACGGGGATGAAGACCTGGAAGCGGGTGCCGGGTTACTGGTTCGACAGCCGCTGGCACTATTTCCGCAAGTCGGGCGGGACGGGACGGGCGGTGGGGGCGACGCTGGCGCATCTGGCGGGGGCGATGATCCTGCAGGCGCGGCGTCTGGTGCAGCCGAAGATTCCCGGCGGTCCGCCGCATTTCCTGCGCGACCTGACCGGACATGCGCTGCGGCAGCTGTTCGGGGGCGGAAGGAAAGCCTGACGGCGGGATCGGCACCCCGCCCTCAAGCGCTTCGAATCAGGGCCGGAACTCGAACTCGCGGCTGAGCGAGACGAAGAGCGTCGGCGATTCCGCGTGGCCGTCGGCATCGTTGCGCACGCGGTAGCCGACACCGCTGTTCAGGGTCCAGTCGGCGGTCAGTTCGCGGCTGTAGCCCGCGCCGAAGGAGACCTGCTCGATCCGCTCGGAGGGCGCGTCGCTGAGCTGGTAGGTGATGCCGAGCGAAATCGAGGAAATCTCGTTCACGTTCTTCGTCCAGCTGATGGAGGCCAGCGATACCACTTCCGATTCGTCGTCATCGTCGTCGAAGACGACGCTGCGCTCCAGCCGCAGGCCCAGGCTGCCGTCGGGAAGCCGGCGGTCGATGGCGAGCCGCCCGATCAGGTCGGTTCCCGCCTCGTCAGCATGGGTGATGCCGAGGCGGGCGGAAATGGTGTTGGTCGGGGTTTCCAGGTCGCGCCCGATCTCGAAGGTCTCGCGCTGGCCTTCGTCGTCGTCGGTGGTGACGCGGAACAGCGCCAGCGCCGTGCCGACCGGCATGTCGTAGGTGAGGCCAAGGCGGAGGTCGGGTCCGGTGGTCCGGTCGGTGACGCCGAATTCCTCGGTCTCGACTTCGGAATAGCCGATCTCGGCGGCCAGAGCGAGCCGGTCGCTGATCGCGTAGTCGAGCCCGGCATAGCTGGTCAGCGCTTCGGTCCGGGTCGCGGCAGGGTCTTCTTCCTCGCGCAGGCTATAGCGCAGGCCGAGGCGGCCCGTCACGGTTTCCGAGGCGTGCAGGATCACCGCCGCATCGGCGCGGGTTCCCTCGACGTCATGGAGGTCGGGGTCCGAGGCATCCTGGTAGTCGGTCGCGTCGTATGCCACCCCGATGGCGAAGCCGATGGCGGAGGTCCGCCCCAGCTCCAGCCCGACATTCGCGCCGAAATCGGTGCGGGTGCCGGTTTCATCGAAGTCGTCGAACGCATCGTCGAAGGCGTCGATGTCGTCGCTGCGATAGTAGCCGCCCAGGTCGAAGACCGCGGCCGGAACCTCGCGATGGTAGGCCAGCTCGGCCGCGCCACGCCCGAAGTCGAATTCCGTCCCGCCGCCGCCCGCCGCATTCTCGGCGATCAGGGCGCCCGAGGCGGAAAACTCCAGCCGGTCGATCTGCGTCTCGCTGAAGAGGCCGAAGGACAGGCGGGTGACGTCGGTGACTTCGGTCCCGGTGGCCGGAACCGACAGGTCGGTGTTGCGCGAGATTTCCAGCCGGTTCTCCAGCCCGAAGACCATGCGCACGCCGCCGTCCTGCGCCAGCGCGGCAGAGGAACACAGGGCTGCGCTGACGGCACAGAAACCGCCAAGGGCGAGGCCGGAGCGGCGCATGGGCGATTACTCGAACAGTTTGCGCTGCGGGATGACGATCACATCGCCGGACATCAGGCGCGTCGCGCCACCACCGGCTTCGCCACGCTCGATGGCGTCGAGGTCGAACTTGTAGACCTTTTCCACCCCGGACTTGTCGACCCGGCGCAGCTGGATACGCTTCTTGGCGCCGAAGGGCGAGACGCCGCCTGCCTGGGCCAGCGCCTGCAACAGCGTGGCACCCGGCTTGACGTCGACCTTGCCGGGGGTGTTCGCGGCGCCGAGGACGTAGATATCCACCAGACGCGGCGCTGCCGGGGTGGAGGGCGTACGCTCGGCCAGCGCGTTGAGCGTCACATAGACGGTGGGCGGGGTGGCGAAGTTCGGGGCGAGGCGGCTGGCAAGATCGGCCTGCACCTGGGCCAGGCTGCGACCGGCGGCCCGCACCGACCCGGCCAGCGGCAGCGAGATCTGGCCGTCGGGCAGCACGATCGCCGTGCGATTCAGGGTGGCGTCTTCCAGAACCTCGATCTGCAGCACGTCGCCCGCACGGACCCGGTAATCCTGGGCCGAGGACGAGACCGCCAGAAGCGGAAGCAGAAGAAGGGTGGCGGCCAGGCGGCGAAGGATGGACATCGAAAATACTCCCTTGCGTCCAGTCAAGACAGGGCGCGACTGCAACTACCCAAGAGTATTTGGCTCGCGCCGGTTCGGAAAGAGGAAATGCACCCGGAAACCGGCCGAATCAGGGTGAGCCCGGCCCCCGTCGCCCGTTTGGTGGGCGCGGTGGCCGATTTGTCACATCAGGCGCGGATGCCCGACAACCCCAGCGCGTCGACGACCTGGGCCGTCACCTCTTGCATGAGCTGTGCCGTTTCGGGACCGGGTGCGATGGCCGGGGTGCCGTCGGCCTTCGTCAGGAGATGCGGCAGGCCGAGGGGAGAGGCGTGGTAAAGCACGGCGAAATGCACCAGGGCGACCAGGTAGTTCCCGAGGTCATTGAGATGGATCACGTCCAGCGATCCGTCGTCGTTGCGGGCGAAGAGATCGCTGCGGTCGCGGACATTGCCTACGCCGCCCCGCGCCTCGACCGCGCGGACGAAGGCGGCCAGCACCGGGCCTGCCGGGATCAGGTGGATTTGCGCCCCCTTGGGCAATTTCCGCAGCGCCGGTCCCAGCACCTGGCGCAGCCAGTAGCGTTCATGGTCGAGGTCCAGCCGGGTCAGCCAGCCTTCGGGATCGTCCAGCTGGTGCCAGGTCTCATAGAGGTAGAGCCGCACGTCGGGCCGCGCGGCCAGGGCCTTTTCCGCCCAGCGGGCCAGGTATTCCGGGCTCTCATACCAGCGGATCGAGGCGCGGATTTCGACCATTTCGGTCAGGACGATGGCGTCGTAGTCGCCGCTGGCCACCGCCTCATGCGCGGGGCGGAAGCGGGGATGCGCATTCTCGGCCTCGAATCCGTTGATCGCCGCATCGCCCCAATGCGCCTGCAGCGTGGTGCCCCAGCCGAGCTGGCTGTCGTAGCGGTGGCCCGCCGGGGCGAGCTGGGCCAGCATCGCCGGCATGTCGCGGTTGACGAGGCTGTGGCCGAGGTGGAAGACCGACAGCGGTCCGGTCGGGGCGGGATGCGTGCCGGAGAGGCGCGCGCGGACTGTGGCAGCGGAGGGCGGCCGGGAGAACAGCGTATAAAGCCCGCCGCCGCCGACAAGCGCCGCCAGTCCCGCCAGAAGTGCCGACCGTCGCGTCATCGTCACACCGCCACCCCTGCCAGAATCAGCCCCTGTGTCCCGGTGATCCGGCCCGGGACGACCTGTCCGGCCCGGAAAGCCCCGGCATCGGTCAGGAGCTGGGCATCGAAGCGGTCCTTGGCAAGAGTGACCGAGAGCGTTTCATGCCCGAACATCGCCCGGCTGTCCGGAGCCTGCGCCTTGAAGACGGCCTCCTTGGCGCAGAAGAGGCGCTTGACGCCTTTGCCGATGTCGTCGCCCAGCCGCTGCAGTTCCTCGGGTCGGCAGAGGATCGGCCAGAGGTCGGGCGCAAGGGCGGTATCGTCCTCGATGTCGACGCCAACCGGTGCGCCACGCCGGGCAACCGCGATGGCGAGGCCTGCCGCATGGGCGATGGAGCCGGAGATGCCCCGGGGCCAGATCGCGGCGCGGTCCGGACCCATCGGCAGGGCCTGCGGCGGGTGGCCGAGTTGGGCCAGTACCTGCCGCGCGGCGCTGCGTCCGGCGACGAATTCCGCCAGCCGGGCGGGGACGGCACCTGCCATCGCCGGTTGCTCCTCGGGCCAGAGCTGGGTGGCGCCGGCCGGGCCGATGGGTTCGACAGCGACAGCGACCCCGGCGGGGAAGAGCGACCGAAGCGCCGCTTCGACCGCGACGGGCGCGCTGGTCATCCCAGCGCCTTCTCCCGCGCTTCACGCATCGCCCGGCGGCGGGCCATCGCATCCATCCGGCTGTCCGGAGCTGTTTCCGCCGCGGGGGCCGGTGGGGTTGCAGGGGTGCCGATCGGCGATGCCGCAGGCAGGGATTTGCCCAGATGTGCGGCAAGGGCCGAGAGCACGGGGAAGCGGAAGATATCGGTGATCGCCAGCCGGTCGGAGTTCAGCGCGGCCTTCATCTCGCGATGCGCCTGCACCGCCAGAAGCGAATGGCCGCCGAGCGTGAAGAAGTTGTCCGCCCGCCCGACCTGTGGCACGCCCAGCACCTTCGCCCAGACCGCCGCGATGGTCTCCTCGATCCCGCCTTCCAGCGCGACCGCGGGTTTCGCCGCAGCGGAGGTTGACGCGAAGGGCGCGGGCAGGGCCTTGCGGTCGATCTTGCCGTTCGGCGTCAGCGGGAAGGCGTCGAGCTTCACGATATGGGCCGGGACCATGACCTCGGGCAGATGCGCCGCGAGACTGACCTTGAGAGCCGCTTCGTCGACCGGGCCGTCGGCGGTGACATAACCCACAAGGCGCACGTCGCCGGGCTGATCCTCGCGGGCGATGACGACGGCCTGCCGGATGCCCGCTGCGGCTTCCAGCGCCGTCTCGATCTCGCCCAGCTCGATCCGGTGGCCGCGGATCTTGACCTGGAAGTCGGCGCGGCCGAGATAGTCGAGCTTGCCATCCGGGCGGCGGCGGACGAGGTCACCAGTACGATACATCCGGCCGTGCCCGGCGAAAGGATCGGGGTGGAAACGGTCGGCGGTCAGGTCGGGGCGCTGGAAGTAGCCCTGGGCAACGCCCTCGCCGCCGATCCACAGCTCTCCCGCTGCGCCATCGGCGACCGGAGCCTGCGCATCGTCCAGCACATAAAGCGCCGTGTTTGCAATGGGTTGACCGATGTTGACCACGCCCTCTGCGCCGGTCGTCGCCTCGACCGAGGACCAGATCGTCGTCTCGGTCGGGCCATACATGTTCAGGACAGGCGCGCCGATCAGGCCGGCAAGATCGCCCGCCAGACGGCCCGTCAGAGCCTCGCCGCCGACGAGCATCCGCTTCAGGCCCTTCAGCGCCGCGCGGGCGCCTTCATCTTCGGCCAGCATCCGGGCCATCGAGGGGGTGCATTGCAGGTGCGTGACACCATGGCGCTGGATCAGGCCCGCCATCGTGGCATCGGCTTCTGCGCCCGCGTTCGTGATGCGCAGCACCTCCGCCACCGGCTTCAGGCCTTCCAGCACCACGGGCGTCGGGATGCCATAGTCGATCAGGCAGGCGATCTCGTCGATGTCGATGGCCTTCAGCTCTTCGACCCGCTTCACCGCATCTTCCACGGTGCCGAAGAGGCCCGAATCGTCGAAGTAGCGCAGGAAGGCGAAGTCGAGGATCGCTTCCAGCTCGTCCGGTGCCAGCGAGCCGAGGTCGATGTCCATCGGGTTCGCCATGCCCTGCGGCTTCTTGAAGGCCGGGAAGGCCCAGGCATATTGCTTGATCAGCGCTGCTGCCGAGCGCAGATAGTCCTTCATCGGCTCGCGCGCGATGTCCCGCGCGGCCTCACGGTCCGATGCCAGATAGGTGTGCAGCATCAGCGTGACCTTGTGGCGCTTCGGGTCATGCCCGGCCTCAGCCAGCGCGGCGCGGTAGAGCTTCACCTTGTCGGCGACCTCGGCGATGGACTGGCCCAGAAGGTGGGTCAGCACGTTCGCCCCGGCCTTGCCCGCGTCGCGCCAGGTTTCGGGGTTGCCCGCGGTCGTGACCCAGACCTGGACTTCGGGCGAGACCGGGCGAGGCTGGGTTTTCACGGCGAAGGGGGTGCCGTCCTTGCGCGGAAACTCCACCGCCTCGCCGCGCCAGAGCCGTCGCACCTGATCAAGGGCGTCGAACAGCGCCTGGCGGTTGGCGGGGGGCGTGTTCTCGGGCCGCAGGACGAAATCGTCCGGCTGCCAGCCCGATGCGAAGGCAAGACCCGCGCGCCCGTTGGTCAGGTTGTCGATGATCGCCCATTCCTCGGCGATCCTTGCGGGATGGTGCAGCGGCGCGACGATGCTGCCTGCGCGGACACCGATGTTTTTCGTGATCGCCGCCGCCGCCGCGCCGGTGACGGAGGGGTTGGGATAGGGGCCGCCGAAGGCGTGGAAGTGGCGCTCGGGCGTCCAGATGGCGCAGAAGCCGTTGGAATCGGCAAATTTCGCGCCTTCAAGCAGAAGCTCGTATTTCGCGGGGCCGGGCAGGTCGTCGTTGCCCCAATAGTAGACGCTGAACTCCATCCCCCGCGCGCTGACGCCCGCTGCGCTGGATGTCCCGCCCGAAGGCCGAACCCGCGCGGCATCGTCGGCGAGGACGACGGTGAAGCCGTTGGTCAGCGTCCAGAACAGCTCCAGGATCGAGATGTCGAAGGAAAGTGAGGTGACGGCGAGCCAGGTGCCGGGATCGGTGCCGAGCACATCGTCCATGCCCGCGAAGAAGTTCAATGCGTTGCGGTGGGTGACGACGACGCCCTTGGGCCTGCCGGTGGAGCCGGAGGTGTAGATCACATAGGCCGGATCCTCGGCGCCGGGGCCGGCCGGCGGGGTTGTGGGGGCGGCGGCGAGGCGCGGGTCGGTGTCGAGCACAAGGCGCGCCGGACCTTGCGGCAGGGCTTCGGCGACGGCGCTTTCGGTGACGATGACGGGGCAACCGGAATCCTCGGCGTAAAGCGCGAGGCGGTCGGCGGGGTAGGCGGGGTCCATCGGGACATAGGCTGCGCCTGCCAGCTGGATGCCGAGCGCGCCTGCGACCATGTCTGTCGAACGGCGGCAGGCGAGACCGACGAGGGTGCCGCGCGCGACATTCATGCTGCGCAGGGTATGGGCGATCCGGGCCGCGCGGGCGGCGAGGTCGGCATAGGTGAGCTTCGTCTCGCCCGCGATGACGGCCACGGCGTCCGGGGTCCGTTGCGCCTGGGCAAGGATTGCGGCCGGGATGGTCAGGCTGCGATCGTAGTCGCGCGCGGTGGCTTGCAGAGCTTTGGCATAGACTTGGGTTTCCGCTTGGGAGAGCGGGTTGAGGTCGGCGAGATCGGCATCGGGATGCGCGGCCATTTCGGAGAGGAGCCGGGTGATCCGGGCGGCGAGGGTCGCGGCTTCAGCGGGCAAAAGCTGGGTGGCGTCATGCCAGAGCGCGTTGCCCGCAAGCGTCACCACGGTTCCGGCTAGCGGCCCAGACCCTTCGCTGACCGCAAGGCCGGACGGGGTGAGCGCGGTGAGGGCGGGTTCACGGAGCGCGAGGTCGGCGGCGAGGCCGGTTGCAGCCTTGGCATCGTCGAACGCCTTGGCGACACGCGCCTCGGCAGCCATCGCGGGGCCGGAGGCGTTAAGCCGTACGGGCACCCAGGGCAGCACATGGCCGGGTGCGGAGTCCTGGCCGGACGTGAAGGCGATGTCGCCGCCGCTGCGGCCGAGGGCACGGAGCGCGGCGAGGGCCAGCCAGGTGGCTCCTGCGGCGGGGAGCGGGATTTGCTGCCAGTCCGGGGCGGTGGCAGCTGCGGAGATAAGCGCGGGGTCGGGCTTCAGAAGAAGGCCGCGCAGGCGGGGTTCGGCCTCGGCCACAGGGGCGAGGGCGGCGTCCAGCGCCGAGGCTTCGGCTTCGGTGGGCGAGGCGAGCATCGCCCCGGCGCGGGCGGTGTCGATGGGCAGGCCCTTGAGGCAGGTGAGGCCGGAAAGCCGCACCGCACCAGTGGCGCAGGCAACGTCGAGGTAGTCAGGCTCACGGCCCAGCACCGTTCCGGGAGCGCCGTTGCCGGGGATGACTTCGGCCCGGCCTACGGCCCAGAGCTGGCCCAGCACCGCGACTTTGGCGACAGCAAGGGGGTTGCGATAGCCGCCGTGGTCAAGCGCTCTGACGGTCCGGGCGAGTGTTTCCGCCGGTTGCGTGAAGTCCAGGAGCCCGCCCGCGCGGGGGCGGCCGGCCCGGCGCCAGACCTTGCGCGCACCCTGGGCCTGCGGCTGGCGCGGGTGGCCGCCGGCCTCCATCGCGGTGATCACCTCGGGGAAGCTGTCCACGGCGGCGGCGAAGCAGCGGGCATTCAGGGAGAAGGCGGTGTCGTCGGCCTCGATGGGGAAGCTGCGGGTCGCCAGCACCTCGCCCTCGTCGATCCCGGCGGTCATCAGATGCCAGGTGATCGCATGGCTCGTCTCGCCGTTCAAAAGCGCCCAGACCGGGGCGTTCAGGCCCGCGTAGCCGGGCAGGGGGCCGTCGTGGA
>NZ_DAIQAT010000009.1:0-53516 GCF_036781545.1 Tabrizicola sp. | reverse complement strand
GGCATCGGGGATCGCTCGCCGCTTACAGTTGCGGGGGCAGTCGCGGATTTGGCGCTGTTGCGCCGCACCGTGTTCCCTTTTCACCCGACCATCGGCCGGGAACCATCACCTCACGTTTTGCCGCAGCTGCGAAATGCTGTCAAATCCAAAAGCGGCAGGACCGCCACCGGATTCGCCATCACGGCCGCCCGCGGTACATGCACCGGATTCATGATCTTCTGGAGAAACATGAATTTTTCGCCGGGACGCTTCCCGGATATGAGACGCTTTGCCCCTGAACGAGCAGAGCCATGACGATCCTTTCCTCCCATCCCGTCCGCCTTCCTTCCGCGCTGGATGCCGCCGCGCGGCACCGCATCCTGATCCTCGACGGGGCGATGGGAACGCAGATCCAGGGGCTCGGGCTGTCAGAGGAGGATTTCCTCGGCCGCGGCTCGGGTTGCGCCTGCCCGCACCATTCCGACCACCCGCAGAAGGGCAACAACGACCTTCTGATCCTGACCCAGCCCCAGGCGATCGAGGAGATCCATTTCCGATATGCCATGGCAGGCGCGGATATCGTCGAGACCAACACCTTTTCAGCCACCACCATCGCGCAGGCCGATTACGGGATGGAGAAGGCTGTGCACGACCTGAACTCGGAAGGCGCGCGGATCGCCCGGCGGGCGATGGACCGCGCCACCGCCATCGACGGGCGGCCCCGCTTCGTGGCCGGCGCGGTGGGGCCGACCAACCGCACGGCAAGCCTTTCGCCCGATGTGAATGATCCGGGCTATCGCGCCGTCAGCTTCGACGACCTGCGGATCGCCTATGGCCAGCAGGTGACGGGGCTCATCGCGGGCGGGGCCGACATCATCCTGATCGAGACGATCTTCGACACGCTGAACGCCAAGGCGGCGATCTTCGCCTGTCTCGAAGCCTTCAAGGCCACCCGCGTGAGCCTGCCGCTGATGATCTCGGGCACGATCACCGATGCCTCGGGGCGTACGCTGTCGGGGCAGACCCCCACAGCCTTCTGGCACTCGGTCATGCATGCGCGGCCCTTTACCGTGGGGCTGAACTGCGCGCTGGGGGCAGAGGCGATGCGACCGCACCTGGCCGAACTGGCGGGTGTGGCCACCGCCTTCACCTGCGCCTATCCGAATGCCGGGCTGCCCAATGCCTTCGGCCAGTATGACGAAACCCCGGACCAGACCGCCGCCCAGATCGCCCGTTTCGCAGAGGAGGGTCTGGTGAACGTGGTCGGCGGCTGCTGCGGCACCACGCCCGAGCATATCCGCGCGATCGCCGACGCCGTCGCGGGCCAGACGCCGAGGGCCGTCGCTTGAGCCGCCACCTGCGCCTGTCGGGGCTGGAGCCCTTCGTCCTGACGCCGGACATTCCCTTCGTGAACGTCGGCGAGCGGACGAACGTCACCGGCAGCGCGAAGTTCCGCAAGCTGATCGTGAACCGCGACTATGCCGCCGCGCTGGAGGTGGCACGCGACCAGGTCGAAAACGGCGCGCAGATCATCGACATCAACATGGATGAGGGGCTGATCGACTCGAAGCAGGCGATGGTGGAGTTCCTGAACCTCCTCGCCGCCGAGCCGGACATCGCCCGCGTCCCGGTGATGATCGACAGCTCGAAATGGGAGGTGATCGAGGCCGGGCTGAAATGCGTGCAGGGCAAGCCCATCGTCAATTCAATCAGCATGAAAGAGGGCGAGGCGGCCTTCCGGCACCATGCCGGGCTGTGCCTCGCCTATGGCGCGGCTGTGGTGGTCATGGCCTTCGACGAGCAGGGCCAGGCCGACACCTTCGCCCGCAAGACCGAGATCTGCGCCCGGGCCTATCGCATCCTGACAGAGGAGGTCGGCTTCCCGCCCGAGGACATCATCTTCGACCCCAACATCTTTGCCGTCGCCACGGGGATCGAGGAGCACAACAACTACGGCGTCGATTTCATCGAGGCGACCCGCTGGATCAGGGCGAACCTGCCGCATTGCCATATCTCGGGCGGGGTCTCGAACCTGTCGTTCAGCTTCCGCGGCAACGAGCCGGTGCGCGAGGCGATGCACGCGGTGTTCCTGTATCATGCCATCGGGGCGGGCATGGACATGGGCATCGTCAACGCGGGTCAGCTGGCGGTCTACGACCAGATCGACCCGGAGCTGCGCGAGGCTTGCGAGGACGTGGTCCTGAACCGCCACCCCGACGGGACGGACCGGCTGCTGGAACTGGCCGACCGCTACAAGGGTGGCGCGCGCGAGGAAAAGGCGCGCGACCTGGCCTGGCGCGACTGGCCGGTGGAGAAGCGGCTGGAACATGCGCTGGTGAACGGCATCACCGAGTTCATCGAGAAGGACACCGAGGCCGCGCGACTGGCCGCCTCCCGTCCGCTGGACGTGATCGAGGGCCCGCTGATGGCCGGGATGAACGTGGTGGGCGACCTGTTCGGCGCGGGCAAGATGTTCCTGCCGCAGGTGGTGAAATCGGCCCGGGTGATGAAGCAGGCGGTGGCGGTTCTCCTGCCCTACATGGAGGAGGAGAAGCGCCTGACCGGCGGCACCGGGCGGCAGTCGGCGGGCAAGATCCTGATGGCCACCGTGAAGGGTGACGTGCATGACATCGGCAAGAACATCGTCGGCGTGGTCCTCGCCTGCAACAACTACGAGATCGTCGATCTGGGCGTGATGGTGCCGCCACAGAAGATTCTCGAGATCGCACGGACCGAGAAGGTTGATGCCATCGGCCTCTCCGGCCTGATCACGCCCAGCTTGGACGAGATGGTCCATATGGCCGCCGAGATGGAGCGTGAGGGCTTCCGCATCCCGCTGCTGATCGGCGGGGCAACCACCTCCAAGGTGCATACGGCGGTCAAGATCGCGCCGCGCTATTCCGGCCCCGCGGTCTATGTGCTGGACGCCAGCCGGGCGGTGGGCGTGGTCGGCAGCCTGCTGTCGGATAGCCAGAAGGCCGGTTTCACGGAAGGCATCCGCGCCGAATACCGCGAAGTGGCCGAGCGCCACGAACGTGCCGAGCGGGCGAAGGAGCGCGTCCCCCTTGCCACCGCCCGCGCCAATGCGATGAAGATCGATTGGCAGAGCTATAGCCCACGCCCGCCCCGGTTCCTTGGGACGCAGGTGATCCAGGACTGGGATCTGGCGGAAATCGCGCGGTTCATCGACTGGACGCCCTTCTTCCAGACATGGGAGCTGAAGGGGATCTATCCGAAGATTCTCGACGATCCGAAACAGGGTGACGCGGCGCGGGCGCTGTTCGCGGATGCGCAGTCGATGCTGGCGCGGATCATCGCAGAGCGGTGGTTCAAACCGCAAGCCGTGGTCGGGTTCTGGCCCGCGAATGCCGTCGGAGACGACATCCTCCTTTATACCGGCCAGGACCGGCGGACCTCGCTGGCAACGCTGCACACACTGCGCCAGCAACATTCGAAGCGCGCGGGGCGCCCGAACGTGGCACTGGCCGATTTCGTCGCTCCAGTCGGGGTGGCGGATCATGTCGGCGGCTTCGTGGTGACCGCGGGACCGGAGGAAGCCGAGATCGCCGAGCGGTTTGACCGGGCCAACGACAACTATTCCGCGATCCTGGTGAAGGCTCTGGCCGACCGCTATGCCGAGGCGATGGCCGAGATGCTGCACCAGAAGGTGCGGCGCGAGCTTTGGGGCTACGCGCCGGACGAGGGCTTCGCGCCTGACGAACTGGTCGGCGAGCCCTATCGCGGTATCCGCCCCGCGCCGGGCTATCCGGCCCAGCCCGACCACACCGAAAAGCTCACGCTGTTCCGGCTGCTGGATGCCGAGGCGACCACGGGCGTGCAGCTGACCGAAAGCATGGCGATGTGGCCGGGGTCTTCGGTCTCGGGCCTCTACATCGGGCACCCTGACGCCTATTACTTCGGCGTCGCAAAGGTCGAACGCGACCAGGTGCAGGACTATGCCGCGCGCAAGGGGATGCGCCTGGCCGAGGCGGAACGCTGGCTGGCGCCGGTGCTGAACTACGTCCCGCAGGGCGAGGTCAAGATTGCGGCGGAATAGACGCCACAAGATGTTGACTTCCCGGCGTTACAAATGCCTAATGCTGGGGTCAAGGTTCTCGCGGGGCGACTCGCGGGTGAAACGGGAAGCCGGTGCGATACCGGAGCTGCCCCCGCAACTGTAAGCGGCGAGCGAAGCTGAAACGTCACTGGGGCCTGTGCGCCTTGGGAAGACCAGCCAAGCCCCGACCCGCAAGCCAGGAGACCGGCCCTGACAGCAGAGACGAAACCGTGCGGCGGGCACGGGGGCGTGACTGGAAGGGCTTTAGCCCCTTTCGTCCATGCCTCCTTCCCGCAAGACACACAAGACAAGGGACAGAGAGCATGATCACCGTCTATTCCAAACCCGCCTGCGTGCAATGCACCGCCACGACCCGCGCGCTGGATGCCAAGGGCATTGCTTACAGCCTGATCGACCTGACAGCGGATGCCGAGGCGATGGAACGGGTGACGGCGATGGGCTACCGGCAGGCCCCCGTCGTGGTGGCGGGCGAGGCACATTGGGCGGGGTTCCGGCCCGACATGATCGGCCGCCTGGCCTGATCGACATGGGCGGGCTGGTGTATTACTCCTCGGCCTCGGGCAATACCGCACGCTTCGTGGATCGCCTGGGCCTGCCCGCCCTGCGCATTCCGGTCCGGGCCGCCGACCCCATGCCTGCGCCCGGCCAGCCTTATGTGCTGATCTGCCCGACCTACGCCGATGGCCTTGGCCGGGGCGCGGTGCCGAAGCAGGTCATCGCCTTCCTGAACGACCCGGCCCGCCGCGCGCTCTTGCGCGGCGTCATCGCCGGGGGCAACCGCAATTTCGGCCAGACCTTCGCGCTGTCGGGCCGGGTGATTGCCGAGAAATGCAACGTGCCCTGGCTGACCAGCTTCGAGCTGGCGGGAACCGAGGCCGACATCGCCCGCATCCGCGCCGGGCTTGACCAGTTCTGGAGAATGGAATGCCCGACGGCGGCCTGAACCCCTCGCTCGACTATCACGCGCTGAACGCGATGCTGAATCTGTATGACGCGGAGGGCCGCATCCGGTTCGAGGCCGACCGCATGGCGGCGCGGCAGTATTTTCTGCAGCACGTCAACCAGAATACCGTTTTCTTTCATAGCCTTGATGAAAAGCTCGGCTATCTGGTCAGCGAGGGCTATTACGAGGCCGCGGTGCTGGACCAGTATTCGCGCAACTTCCAGCGCAAGATCTGGGACGAGGCCTACAAGCGCAAGTTCCGGTTCCCGGCCTTTCTGGGGGCGTTCAAATACTACACCTCCTACACGCTGAAGACCCGCGACGGGCAGCGCTATCTGGAACGCTACGAGGACCGGGTGGTGATGGTCGCCCTGACGCTGGCGCGGGGCGACGAGGCACTGGCCCTGCGGTTCCTGGACGAGATCATCTCGGGCAGGTTCCAGCCTGCCACGCCCACCTTCCTGAACGCCGGCAAGGCCTCGCGCGGGGAGCTGATCTCGTGCTTCCTCCTCAGGATCGAGGACAACATGGAGTCGATCGGTCGCTCGATCAACTCGGCCCTGCAACTGTCGAAGCGGGGCGGCGGCGTGGCCCTGATGCTGACCAACCTGCGCGAGGCGGGGGCACCGATCAAGGGGATCGAGAACCAGTCCTCGGGCGTGATCCCGGTGATGAAACTGTTGGAGGACAGCTTCAGCTACGCCAACCAGCTGGGCGCGCGGCAGGGGGCCGGGGCGGTCTACCTGAACGCGCACCACCCCGATATCCTGCGCTTCCTCGACACCAAGCGCGAGAATGCTGACGAGAAGATCAGGATCAAGACGCTGTCGCTGGGGGTGGTCATCCCCGACGTGACCTTCGATCTGGCGAAGCGGAACGAGGATATGTACCTCTTCTCGCCCCATGACGTGGCCAAGGTCTATGGCGTCCCGTTCTCGGAAATCTCGGTGACCGAGAAATATGCCGAGATGGTGGACGACAAGCGGATCAAGAAGAAGAAGATCAACGCGCGGGAATTCTTCCAGACCCTCGCCGAAATCCAGTTCGAGAGCGGCTACCCCTACATCATGTTCGAAGACACGGTGAACCGCGCCAACCCCGTCGCGGGGCGCATCACCATGTCGAACCTCTGTTCTGAAATCCTGCAGGTCAACGAGGCTTCGGAATATAATGAGGACCTGTCCTATGCCCGGATGGG
This sequence comes from Tabrizicola sp., assembly GCF_036781545.1. Taxonomy (GTDB): domain Bacteria; phylum Pseudomonadota; class Alphaproteobacteria; order Rhodobacterales; family Rhodobacteraceae; genus Tabrizicola. The sequence goes on along the minus strand of NZ_DAIQAT010000009.1, from coordinate 47,318 downwards.
CACCGACATTTCCTGCAACCTCGGGTCACTGAACATCGCAGCCACCATGGACGGGCCGGATTTCGGCGCGACGGTGGAGACCTCGGTCCGTGCGCTGACCGCGGTTTCCGAGATGTCGGCCATCGACAGCGTTCCCTCAATCCGGCGCGGCAACGACGAGGCCCATGCGGTCGGGCTGGGCCAGATGAACCTGCACGGCTTTCTGGCTCGGGAACGCATCCACTACGGCAGCGCCGAGGGGGTGGAGTTCACCTCGGTCTATTTCGCCGCGGTGGCCTATCACGCGATCCGCGCCTCCTGCCTCCTGGCGCAGGAACATGGCGCGACCTTCAAGGATTTCGACAGGTCGAAATATGCCGACGGGTCGTTCTTCGACAAATACACCAGCCGCGACTGGCTGCCGACGCTGCCCGATGTGGCCCGTGTGTTCGAGGGGATCAGCCTGCCCAACCGCGAGGACTGGGCGAAGCTGAAGGCCGACGTGATGACCCACGGCCTCTACAACCGCAACCTTCAGGCGGTGCCGCCCACCGGGTCGATCAGCTACATCAACAACTCGACCAGCTCGATCCACCCGATCGTCGCCAAGGTCGAGGTGCGCAAGGAGGGCAAGATCGGTCGGGTCTATTATCCGGCGGCCTTCATGACCAACGACAACCTCGACTATTACCGCGACGCCTACGAGATCGGGCCGGAGGCGATCATCGACACCTATGCCGCGGCGACCGAACACGTCGACCAGGGCCTGTCGCTGACACTGTTCTTCCCGGCCGAGGCGACGACCCGCGACATCAACCGGGCGCAGATCTACGCCTGGAAGAAGGGCATCAAGACGATCTACTACATCCGCCTGCGCCAGGCCGCCCTCGAGGGGACGGAAGTGCAGGGCTGTGTTTCCTGCACCTTGTGAGGCCGCGATGAAAGACCTGATCACCCCGCTTCGCGTGCCTGCTGCGATCAACTGGAACCGGTTGCAGGACGACAAGGACCTGGAGGTTTGGAACCGTCTGACGGTGAACTTCTGGCTGCCGGAAAAGGTGCCGCTGTCGAACGACGTGCAGTCCTGGGCGACCCTGCGGCCAGAAGAGCGGGAGCTCACCATCCGGGTCTTCACCGGGCTGACGCTTCTGGACACGATCCAGAACACGGTCGGCGCGCCCGCGATGCTGCCCGACGCGCAGACCCCGCATGAAGAGGCGGTGCTGACCAACATCGCCTTCATGGAGGCGGTCCATGCCCGGTCCTATTCCTCGATCTTCTCCACCCTCTGCCTGACCAAGGAGGTGGACGAGGCCTTCCGCTGGTCCGAGGAGAACCCGCATCTGCAGGCCAAGGCCCGGCTGATCCTGGGCGATTATGCCCCCGGCGCCGACCCGCTGAAGCGCAAGATCGCCAGCGTCTTCCTGGAAAGCTTCCTGTTCTATTCCGGCTTCTACCTGCCGATGTACTGGTCCAGCCGCGCGAAGCTGACCAACACCGCCGACCTGATCCGCCTGATCATCCGGGACGAGGCGGTGCATGGCTATTACATCGGCTACAAGTTCCAGCGCGCGCTGGAGCGCGAGAGCGAGGCGCGGCGGCAGGAGTTGAAGGACTATGCCTTCGCGCTGATCTTCGACCTCTACGACATCGAGGCGCGCTATACCGCCGAGCTGTACGACGGCATCGGCCTGACCGAGGACGTGAAGGCCTTCCTGCACTACAACGCCAACAAGGCGCTCATGAACCTTGGCTATGAGCCCCTGTTCCCGCCCGCCGCCTGCGAGGTGAACCCGGCGATCCTCGCCGCGCTCAGCCCCGACAGCGAGAACCACGATTTCTTCTCGGGCTCCGGGTCCAGCTATGTCATCGGCAAGGCGGTGGCGACCGAGGATGCCGACTGGGATTTCTGACGCCGTGTCCCGCGGGCCGGTCGATCAGTGGCCCGGCTTTTCATCCTCGGCGCTGTCATCGGCTTCGGCCGAGGCGTCGAAAGCCGCCGTCCAAGCAGCAAGACAATCGTTGTCGCCCTTCATGCGCCGCCACTGACGCAAGCCGTTGCGCAGGCCGGTCCGGCCGGTGCGGCTGGCAGGCGCGGTGAAGCTCTCAGGGCCCCGACCGGCGGCGAGTTCGGCCCAGACGGCGGATTTGGCGGCAAGGTACTCCTCCGGCCCCCAAGCGCGCAGCAGGGCTTGAAAGGCATCGAAGCTGCGGGGGTCGAAATCCTTCTCCTCGCCCATGCGACCGATGACCGGGTTTTCCGGGTGGAAGCTGGCGCAGGGCACCCAGCCCGCGGGAATCGGCGCATTGGCGGAATGGGTGCGTCCCGCGCGCAGGAGCTTCGGCAGTACATGCGTATGCGGCCCTTCGGGCGAGACCCCGCCGGTGTCCGGCCCGCCGATCTTCTGATAGACCTCAACCCGCCCCAGCCGGGTCAGCGCCACCCGATGCGGATGCGCCTTGAGGATCGCCATCATCACCGGGTTGTCATGGTCGAACAGCGACCGGCCCGCATGGGCGCGCAACTCGGCCAGAAGCTCGGGGTCCGCCGTACGGATGCAGAAATCCACCTGCGGCTGGGCAAGCCCCATATCGAAAAGCACTGCCTCCCGGTCGCCGGGGCGCAAGGCCTGGCTGTCGGGGCCAAGCTCGGTCAGCACATCACGGCGCTGCATGGCTGCCTCGGCCTCGGGCAGGCACAGCGCCACGGCCTGCGACCAGCGATGCGGTTTGGGGCTGAGCATCTCGTAGGCCAGCGGGCGCACCCCGGCCAGCCGCGCGATCCGCACACCGCCGCGCTGCGTGACCTGGGTCAACGGTGCGGCCAGGGCTTGGGGCACCTCATCCCCGACATGGTGAAATTCGGCCACCGCACCGAATGACCCCATGTTCCAGCCGGTCTCGGCATCGGCCAGACCGCGTTCGACGATCTCTTGCAGGTCAGGTTCCATCAGTCATCCCCTCTGGTGTTGGCGCTCTGCCTGCCAGGCGCGTGCGCCCTCAAGCGTCGCACGATAGACTGCGGCTCCGATCACCTCGCCCGCGGCGGTGTGAAGCCCGGCATGGTCGCAAGCGCCCGGCGGCGCGGCGATGGCGAGGCAATCGGTGCCGGTCCCGGTCGCAAGCCCCCCGGGCAGGGCAAGGGCAGCGTCGATGATCGCGGCGGTCCGCGCCTCGGCGGCGATGCTCAGGGCCTCGATCAGACCGGCTTGGGTCAGCCCCCGCGTCAGACGCACAGCGATGTTGATCGTGCCCCAGTTCTGCGCGGCAAAATCCCGGCGTTGACCCACGCGCTCGGCATTCGCCAAACCCACGGTCGCCAGGCAATCGGCCTGATCCTCGCCTATGGTCGCGCTGGCCCGGTGGTGCCGCGTGACATCGCGCGAGGTGAGGAAGGCCACGGCATCGGGCAGGCCCCGGTGATGTACCTCGTCGATCAGCCAGCCCCGCGCGTCGAACCCTTCGGGCAGGTCGGCGTTGCGGACCTCGCGCCACAGGATGTGCCGTGCCATGGCAAAGCCCGGCCGGTTCAGCGCCCAGCTGAGAACCTGCATCTCCTGCCCGAGATCGAAGATCAGCCAGGGCCGCTCCAGCATGACGGCTGTCATCCCAGAACCTCCAGCGGCTGGAAGACGGGACCTTGGTCGGTATCCTGGAACCAGGCAGAAATGCCGAAGCTGGCGCGCAGGCGGTCGGGCGTCAGCACCGAAAGCGGCGGGCCGTCGGCGACGATGCGGCCCCCGTCCACCACGATCAGTCGCGAGCAGTGCCGGACTGCAAGGCCCAGGTCATGCAGCGAGACGATCACGGCCCGACCCTCGGCGGCAAGCGCCGCAAAGGCCCGCATGGTCGAGATCTGGTGCGCGGGGTCCAGACCGGCAATCGGCTCGTCCGTCATCAGCAGCGGGGTTTCCTGTGCCAGCGCGCGGGCAATCAGCACCCGCGCCTGCTCGCCGCCGGACAGCGCGGTGGCTTGCCGCTGGCGGAAGTCCTGAAGCTCCATCCGGGCCAGGGCGCGGTCGATGGCAGAGCGGTCGGCCTCGGTGATGCGCTGGCCGGGCGCAAGATGCGGGATCCGGCCCAGCGTGACCAGCGTCTCGACCGAGACCGGCCAGGCGATCTCGCGCGATTGCGGCATCCAGGCGACGCGGCGGCCCCGGTCGCGCGGCGAAAGCTGGGCGAGGGAGGACAGGCCGGAATGCGGCAGAAGCCCCAGCACCGCCCGCATCAGCGTGGTCTTGCCCGCGCCGTTGGGGCCGATCAGCCCGACAAGCTCGCCCTCGGCGACTTGCAGGGAAACATCCTGCAGCACCGGGCGACCCCGCCGCGACACGCCCAGATTCTCGACGGACAGAAGGGTCATGCCGCCCTCCGCGTGCGGTAGATTAGGTGCAGGAACAGCGGCGCACCGACCAGCGCGGTCAGGACGCCAAGCTTCAGATCGCGTCCGGGCAGGACGACCCTGACAGCGATGTCGGCGGCCAGCAGCATCGCCGCCCCGCCAAGCGCCGAGGCCCAGAGGAGCCGCCCCGGTCGCGCGCCCACGAAGCCGCGCAGCACATGCGGCACCACCAGCCCGACAAAGCCGATGGCCCCGGCGACGGCGGTCGAGGCTCCGACCACCGCCGCCGTGCCGAAGATCAGCACCAGCCGCAGCCGGGTCAGCCGGACGCCCATCGCCTCGGCCGCGTCCTCGCCCAGGGTCAGCGCATCGAGGCCCCGTCCCAGTGTCACCAGAGCCAGCGATCCGGCAAGGATCAGCGGCAGCGCGATCCAGACATGGGTCATCGACCGGTCAGCCAGCGAGCCCATCATCCAGAAGACGATCTCGTTCGCGGCGAAGGGATTGGACGACAGGTTCAGCACCAGCGAGGTCAAGGCCCCCGCCAGCGCCGAGATCGCGATCCCGGCCAGGATCAGGGTCAGCGATCCACCGCGCGGCCCGGCCAGCACCAGGACCAGCACCACACCGACGACAGCCCCCGCCAGCGCAGAGAAAGGCAGGGCCAGGGTGGTGCTTGCCGCAACGCCGGTCTGCAGCGCGATCACGGCGCCAAGCGCGGCCGAGCCCGACACGCCGATCAGCCCCGGATCGGCCAGCGGGTTGCGCAGATAGCCCTGCATCGCGGCCCCGGCAAGGCCCAGCGCGGCACCGATCATCAGCCCCAACAGCGCGCGCGGCAGGCGGATTTCCTGCATGACCAGAGGCAAGGGCCCTTCTCCACCGAAGACCAGCGCCCGCAGGCTTTCTATCGGGCCGATGCCTGCAGGGCCGATGACCAGCGCACCCAGAAACAGAATGAATACCAAAGCCGCAAGAACGAGGAAAAGGCGCATCAATTGCCCCTGTCTGAGGTCAAGGCGCGGCGCAGCGCAGCCATTTCGGTCACCGCCCGCAGAACAAAGGGCGTGCCGCAAACCCAATCGCGGTCGGAAAACGTGCCGCGCGCCAGATCGTCCTGACTGGCGATCAGGGCGGGATGCAGCATGACATCTTCGGCGCGGGAATTGCCCGGATAGGGGCGGCTGGTGATCACCGCTTCCGGGGCAAGCATCACCAGTTGCTCCAAAGGCATGATCCCGCCATCGGAAAAGCCAACCTCCTCGGCCACATTGGCGAAGCCCGCCGCGATCAGGATCTGCCCCGACAGGCTGCGGTCGCCTTGCGTATAGCCGTTGGCGGCATAGATCGCCGCGCGGGGGTTGCGCGTCACCTCGTCCTGAAAGGCGGCGAGATCGGCTTCATAGGTCTCAAGCATCGTCTGCGCCTCGTCCTCCCGCCCCAGAATCGCGCCCATGCGCCGGATCTGGCCCGGAATCTCGTCCAGCCCGTAGGCGGGCTCGAAAATCTCGACCCGCACGCCCAGACGCTGCAGCATCGCCACCGTCGCGCGCGAGGTGAAAGAGCCTGCCAGCACCAGATCGGGCTGCATGAGATAGATCTCCTCGGCCAACCCATGGTTCGGCGGATAGGCCTTCGCCTCGTCGGCCATGGCCGAGCCGCGCGGGTCGGAAGCAAGGTGAGACACCGAAAGCAGCTGGCCGGGCGCCGCCAGCATCATGGCCAGCTGGTCGGTGCAAAGGTTCATCGACACCACCCGCTGCGGGACCTCGGCCATCAGGGGGGCGCCGCAAAGCGCCCCCAGAAGACTCGCCAGGATCAGGTTCCTAGAAATTGGCATCGATCCCCACATAGATCGCTCGACCCCGGGTCGCATAGCCCCAGACATCGGTCGCGTCCGTGTCGAAGACATTCTCGATCCGCCCCGTCAGCCGCACCCGGTCGTTCAGATCATAGCCGGCGGCAAGGTTGACCGTGGTGAAAGCGGGAAGCTCGACCGTCTCGTAGGCGCCCCAGAACTGGGTGTCGTAGTTGCCGGAGACATGGCGCAGGTCCGCCGAGACCGAGCCGCGGCCACCGAAGGCCGCCAGCGTTGCGCCAAGCGTCAGCTCGTGGCGCGGACGGCGGATTTCCACGCTGGAGTCGGGATTGCTTGCGTCAAGGTAGGTATAGGCCATGCGCAGCGACAGGTCGTCGGTCGCCTGCATCTGCCCACGGACTTCCACCCCCTGCCGGTCGCTGTCGCCCGCCTGGTTGATGTACGAGAAGGTCCCGGGGCCGGTGCTGACGGCGGTGATCTCGTCGGTCAGCGCCTCGCGGAACAGCGTCACGTCCAAGGTGCCGCGATCCGAGAAGACCGGGAATTCGACGCCGAAGTCGATGCTGCGGTTGCGTTCAGGCTGCAGGTCGGGGTTGCCAAAGTAGCCGAAGGCCGCCGCATAAAGCTCGAAATAGGACGGGTTCACCACGCCGGTCCCCGCCGAGCCGTGCAGGCGGATCCCGTTTGCCAGCTTGTAGGACAGGCCGACGTTCCAGGTCATCGCATCCCGGAACACCGAGTTGTCGTCGAACCGGACCCCCACCTGCAGGTCAAGGCCGGAGGCGAGGCTGCCGCGGTATTCCACCGCCGCCGAGGTTGCCTCGCGCTTGTAGCCCGGGTTCGAGCTGCTGGAATCCTCCCGGTTCTCCAGAAGGAAGTTCAGCAGATGGCTGGCATCCTCGACCGTGCCGTCGATGCCGTAGCTCAGCCGGTATTTCAGGGCATCGGTCGTCGTCTCGGTCGCCGCGCCACCGTTGTTGCTTTGCTCGTTCTGCGTCTTCTCGACGGCAAGACGATGGGTCAGCCGCCCGTCCAGCATGGCAAGCTCGGCAAAGATCGCCGCGGTGCGCTCGTCCCGGTCGGCGAACTGGGTCGGGTCGTCCACGACATAGGAGGCGGCGTCGGTCGCCACGAAGCTGTTGCTGTCATAAGCGTAGTCTTCCTTGGACCGCCGCAGCGTGAAGCCCAGCTTCAGCACATCCGTCACCAGATAGTCGCCCGACAGGATCGCCGTGGTCCTGTTCAGACCGTCCTTCTCGCCGCCGTCCCCGGATTCGTCAAAACCCTTGTCCACCGTGCGGGAGAGGGCCAGCGACACCCCGCCCCGCTCATTGCGCCGCGAAAGGAAGGCGGTGGCGATGGTTCCGGCCCCGACTTCCAGGCTGGCATGGGCCGTGGTGCCCTCGCCTCCCTTGCGCGTGATGATGTTGATGACCCCGGCCGAGGCATTCGATCCATAGTACACCGATTGCGGCCCGCGCAGGACCTCGATCCGTTCGATGTTCGCGGTTTCCAGGCCGCTGAGGATGTATTCGCCGTCGCCCCCCGCAGCCGCGATCCCGTCGATCAGGATGAGCGTATGGTTCCCCTCGCCGCCGCGGATGCGGACCTGGGTGAAGCTGATGCCCGAGCCGTTGACCGAGACGCCCGGCAAGGCCCGCAAGGCATCCTTCACGCTGGTGATGCCGCGCTCCTTGATCTCCTCGGCGGTCACGACGCTGACCGCGCGGCCATATTTCTCGGCCTCGATGGGCGAGAGCCCGCCGGAGAGGATGATCTGTCCAAGGTTGAAGACATCTTCCGCGCTGGCCTGTGCAGCAGGAAAGGACAATGCGGCCACCGAGGCCAGCAGAGCGAAGCGGTTCATTTATACCCCCCAAGAACGGCCCCGCAGGGCCGCAGTCCGAACGAATGTCAGGAGAGGACGGAAGCCCCCCGCAGACGGTGAAGTCACCACGTGCGGAAGGTCCGCAGCCCGAACGCCCCTCGCGTCCGAACAGGGTGAATGCCTTGGCAGGTCTCCTGACTTGCGGGTCGCAGCTAGACCGGACCTTCCCGCAGCCCTTGGGGCCGCAGTGGCGTATTCCGGCTTCGCTCTCCGCCTACAGTTGCGGGGGCAGTCGTGGATTTGGTGCCTGTTGGCTACGCCGAACCACGTTCCCTATTAACCGGACGGCAAGCCGCCCGGACCAAAGCGAAATCACGCTAGCAGCGGATTTTGGGGTTGCCAAGCGGGCAGCGCGCCGCACCGCAGGAAACCCGGGTCGCGCGACAGCAGAAGCACACCGTCGCCGCGTAGGCCGTCAGGCCTCGGTCTTCGGCAGGAACCAGGCGACAAGCCCGACGAGCGGCAGGAACGAGCAGATCACATAGACCTCATGCAGCCCGATCCGGTCGGCAAGCGCCCCCAACAGCGCCGCCGCCAGCCCGCCCAGCGCGAAGTTGAGGCCATAGAAGACCCCGCCGATCAGGCCGATGCGGCCCGGCATCAGCTCCATCGCGTACAGCATGATCGAGGCGAAGGCGCTGGCCATGATCAGGTTGATCAGCACGGTCAGCGCGACCGTCCCCGCCAGCCCGACATGCGGCAGAAGCAGGGTCATCGGCAGGGGGCCAAGGATGGAAATCCAGATGATCCGGTGCCGCCCGATCCGGTCCCCCACAATGCCACCGAGAAGCGCGCCAATGGCCGAGGAGATGAAGATCACGAAGAGAAGGATCTGGGATTGCGGGATCGAGACGCCGAAGGTCTCGATGACATAGAAGGTGTAGAAGGACCGGAAGCTTTCCTGATAGGCCAGCTTCGAGGTCATCAGCACGACCAGGATCAAAAGCCCCAGCCGCACTTGGCGCGGCGTCAGCGCCGACGTCGCGCGGGACCGCGCCGCCTCTGCCGCCGTATGGAACGCCGCGCGCAGGCGGTCGTGCTGGCCCGCGATGCGGATCAAGAGCAGCATGGCAAGGATCGGCGCCACCGCAAAGCCCGCGAGGCTCACCTGCCCCAGGGGCACGATGACCAGGGCCGCGACCAGCGGCGCCACCGCCCCGCCGGCCTGTCCGCCGACCTGGAAGATGCCCTGCGCCAACCCGGCCCGTCCCTGCGCGGCATAGCGCGCCATCCGCGTCGCCTCGGGGTGGAAGATCGACGAGCCGATGCCGATGCAGGCGACCGAAGCAAGGATCATCCCATAGCTGGGCGCGAAGGCCAGCGCGGTGATGCCCGCCAGCGTGAAGCCCATCCCCACCGCCGAGGAATACGGCAGCGGGCGCCGGTCGGTGTAAAGCCCTACCAGCGGCTGGAACAGCGACCCGGCGATCTGAAAGGTCAGGGTGATCATCCCGATCTGCACCAGGTCCAGCGCGAACTCGGCCTTCAGGATCGGGTAGATCGCCGGGATCAGCGCCTGGATCAGGTCGTTCAGAAAATGCGTCAGCCCCAGCATGACCAGAAGCGGCAGGAATGTCGCTCCTTCGGACCGGGCGGTCATCGTGGTCATCTGCAGGTCTCCCCTTTCCCGTGACGAAGGCTTTGGCCAGCTCCCGTGCACGTTTCGCAATCTGACGGGAAGCTCCCGGGTTTGGAAGTGGGCAACGACAGGAACCTGCCGGAAACGGCCCGGCAGGATAAAGGATTATTCTGCGGCCTGACGTGCCTCGGCCAGCCAGCCGTCGTAGGTCGCCCGATTGGCGGCGATCCAGTCGGCGACATGCTTGTCGATGGCGGCCGAACTGTCTTCGCCGTCCGAGATCAGCTTGTTCTCGGCAGAGATGTCGTTGATGCTGATCTCGGCCACTTCGAACAGCTTGGCCGCGGCGGGGTTGGCAGCCAGAAAGTCGTTGCGGGCGACGATCCGCAGGTTGTCGACGGCGAAGCCCAGGTTCTTGCCCTCGAACTCGGTCACGCCGGTGCCGCCGTCGGGCAATGAGGTATAGGGCACCGACAGCCATTCCACATCCTTGCCGGGAACCAGCGCGCCCGACACCCAATAGGGCGTCCAAGTGTAGTACAGGATCGGCTGGCCACCGGCATGGCGGGCGATGGCATCGGCGATGATGGCGTTGTACTCGCCCTGGTTGTGGGTGACGGTGTCGCGCAGGCCATATTCGGTCAGCTGGTGTTCGATGACCCGCTCGCAGCCCCAGCCGGGCACGCAACCGGCGAGGTCGGCCTTGCCGTCGCCATCGGCGTCGAACCTGGCCGCCACTGCCGGGTCCTTCAGCATCGAGATGTCGGTGATCCCGGCATCGTAGCTGGCCTTGTCGACCAGATAGCCCTGCAGCGCTCCCTTGGAGAGGATGCCGACCTTGGTCATCACCGCATCGCCGCCCGCTTCCTCGACGAAGGCCGCATGCAGCGTGTCCCATGTGTCGGTGAAGAAGTCCGCGTCACCGGTGCCGACGGCCAGATGCGCCTGCTGGGCGATCACCTCGTTCGGGGTGGCGACGGTGTAGCCCAGATCTTCCAGCGCGCGGAAGATGATGCGGGCCTGGAACATCTCTTCCAGCGCGGGCTGGATCACCGGGCGCACGGTCACGCCCTCTCCGGGCCGGTCGTTGGCCAGCGCGGGAAGCGCCGCAAGCAGCGCCAGCGCGGTCGTCAGGGTCAGATGTTTCATTGCGGTCTCCATGTTGGGGTTTCGTCGTCTCGGCGCGTTCAGCCGCGCTCTTTCCGTCGGGGGTCAGCTCCAGCTCGCGACCGGATCGCCAAGGATGTCGCGGTTGACGGTCACGCCCAGGCCGGGGGCGTTCGGGGCCAGGACACCGCCGTTCTGCACCGGCGCGTCGAAGGTCGCGGTCTCCAGCGTGACCATGTCGCGGCAGTCCAGCACGCAACGCAGGTTGCGTTCGGGGACGGTCGCGCCCAGATGCACGATCCCGGCGAAGGCGATGGCGGAACCGACCGTGTCCTGCACGCTGAGGGTCAGCCCCGCCGCGCGGCAGATGTCGCGGTGACGGCGGCCGCGCGTCAGCCCCCCGGCCTTGGAAATCTTCAGGCCGATGCCGTCGGCGATGTCCTCGGCCAGGATTCGGGCGATGTCGCCGTCCAGTTCGGCCAGCTCGTCCAGGATGATCGGCACGCTGCAGCGCTTGCGCAGGGATGCCGTCTCGCGCCAGGTCGCGCAGGGCGCCTCCAGCACGAAGTCCAGGCCCTGCGGCAGCATCCGCAGCATCCTGAGCGCGGTTTCCGGGATCATTCCGCCATTGGCGTCGACCAGGAAGAATTCGCCCGGGCGACGGTCGGCCAGGCAGGCGGCGATACGTTCGGCATCCAGCGCCGGGCCACCCTCGCTGTCGAGCGCGCCGATCTTGATCGAGTGACCCAGATAGCCTTTCTGCCGGTGTGCCGCGACGCGCTGGCGCATCTCGTCCGGCGGCCCCGCATAGATCGACGAAATCGTCGGCAGCCGCTTGCCGGTGGCACCGCCCAGAAGCTCGCAGACCGGCAGGTTCACCGATTTGCCAAGGATGTCCCAGCAGGCGATGTCGAAGGGGGTCTTGGCGTGATGGTGGCCGACCAGCGCGTCGTCCATCCTGTCGTTGATCCGGTCCAGCTGGCGCGGGTCGCGACCGATGAGATGCGGGGCGATCTCCTCGATCCCGGCACGGGCGCCCCGGGCATGGGCGGCGATGTAGGTCGCACCGAAGGGCGTCGTCTCGCCCCAGCCCTCGATCCCGGTATCGGTCTCGATCCGCAGGATGGCAGCGTCGAACCCGGTATATTCCCGGCCTCCGGACAACAGGTAGATGCCGCCGGAATAGGGCAGATGGACGTTGAAAAGCTCGATCTTGGCGATCTTCATTCGGACACCTTCGGGGGGATGAGGACAAGTTTGCCGGTATGGGCCTTGGTCAGGAAATCCGCCTGCGCCCGCGCGATTTCCGCCAGCGGATAGGTGCGGGCGACAACGGGGCGGATCTCGCCCGCCTCGATGTAGCGGATCAGGTTGGCGAAGACCGCGTCCTCCTGGAAGGTGCAGCCGTAAAGCGTGAGGTCCTTGAGATAGACGGTGCGAAGATCAAGGCTGCAGATCGGCCCCGCGATGGCCCCGGCGGCGGCATAGCGGCCTCCAGGGCGCAGCACGTCCAGAAGCTGCGGAAAACCCGGGCCACCCACCATGTCGATCACCACGTCGATGGAATTGCGGCCAAGCGTCCTGACCAGATCGGCCCCGCGGTCGATCACCTGATCCGCGCCAAGCGCGCGCACCTCATCGGCCTTGGCGGCACCCGCAAGCGCAATCACGGTCGCCCCGCGCCGCCTGGCCAGTTGCACTGCCGCCGATCCGACCCCGCCCGACGCGCCGGTCACCAGCACCCGCTCGGCCCCGACACCCGCCCGGTGCAGCATGTTCTCAGCGGTGGACCAGGCGCAGGGGATCGAGGCAAGCTCGGCATCCGACCAGTCGCAGTTCACCGCATAGACCTCACGCGAGGGGGCGACCGTAAACTGGGCGAAGCCGCCGTCGATCTCGCTGCCGAAGGTCCAGCATTCGTAGGGGCGGAAATCCACGTAGGAGCGCAGCATGTTGCGCACCAGCACCCGTTCGCCGATGCGGCCTGGGTCCACACCCGCCCCCACGGCGACGACATGGCCGCAGACATCGGCACCCTGGATGCGCGGGAAATGCAGCGGCACGCCGGACCACGAGGCATCTTCCGCATCCGGCTCGATCCCGCCCGCCGCCGATGTCTCGACCCCGATCTTCTTGGAATACCAGCCGATCCGCATGTTGATGTCGGTGTTGTTCACCGCCGAGGCCGCGACGCGGATCAGCACCTCTCCGGCCCGCGGCGCAGGCACCGGCACGTCGTGGCGCAGCACCAGCCTGTCGGTATCCCCATGGCCGGTCAGCAGCACGGCGGTCATCGTCTTCGGTATCATCGGGGTCCCGTTCGTCAGCACCGGACGCTTGCCGGTGCCTCAGATGACGGCCCCCACCCGCTTCAGGCAAGCGAGGAAACTTCCGGGGAGCGTTGAGGTCAGCTCAACGCTTGAGCGGACAGCAACCAATCGCGGAAGACCTCTGCCTCCGGGCGCAGCGGGCGGCTGGACGACCAGGTGACATGGATCGCAAAGCGATCGGCGATCTCTGTCGTCGTGACCTGCACGAGTTCTGCCTTCGCGATCAGCGGCTTGACCGAGCTGGACCAGCCAAGCGCGATCCCCTGCCCATCCAGCGCCGCCTGCAGGGCGATGACATAGGAATTGAACCGGCGGATGTTCGGTCGTTCCAGCACGGCCCCCGCGGCCTGCAGGAATCCGTCCCAGGTCATCCAGTCCCAGTCCGGCCCCTCGACCGACAAGAGCGGCGCCGCCGCCAGTTCGGTCGCGCCCGCCACCGGATGGGCCGCCAGGAAACCGGGGCTTGCCACCGCCATGATCGTCTCGTCCTGCACCCGGGCCGCATGTTCCCCCGGCCAGTTGCCGTCGCCGTAGCGCAGCGAAAGGTCGATGTCCGGCCGCAGTCCCTCCTGCCTGCGCTCCGAAATGACATGCTCCACCACGATATCCTGATGCTGGCGCCAGAACGCACCCAGCCGGGGCATCAGCCACAGCTGCATCGTCGCCATGTTGGACAGGATCGCGACATGGTGCCGGTCGGACTCGCGCACCTGCTGCAGCGCGGTCGACACTTTGAGGAAGGCCTCGGACAGGCTGGCTGCCACCGCCTCGCCCTCTCTGGTCATCGAGATCCCGTCATGCCGCCGCAGCATCAGCGTGGCCCCCAGGTCAGCCTCCAGCTGTCGCACCTGCCGCGAGACCGCGCCGGGCGTCACGTTCAGCTCTGCCGCCGCATGGGTGACGTTCCGCTGCCGCGCCACGGCCTCGAAGGCAGCCAGTGCCTTCAGCGACGGAAGATCATAGGGGCGGCGGCTCATCGCCAGAGCCTAGCGAGAAAACGCGATCGGTGGAAACCCCGGACGGCAGGAGCTCAGGCGTTGCCTGTCGAAGACCGCCGTCGCGAAGCGAAGGAAAGCAGTAGATGGTCCGCCATCAGGCCCATGAAGGCCACCGCAAGCCCAAGGACCAGTCCCTTCCCCACATCCGTCGACGACAGCGCGCGCTGCATTTCCTGGCCAAGATCCTGCGTGCCGATGAAGGCCGCGATGATCACCATGAAAAGCGAGAACATGATCGACTGGTTCGCACCCACGACCAGCGTCGGCACCGCCAGGGGCAGCTTGACGTGCCACAGAAGCTGCCGCGGGCTCGCGCCCGACATCTGGGCGGATTCGACGATTTCGGGCGGTATGCTCCGCAACCCCTCAATGGTGTAGCGCACGATGGGGACCGTGGCGAAGACCACGACCGCGGCGACGACGGCCACGTCGTTCACGCCGAACAGCATGATCACCGGGATCAGGTAGATGAAGCTCGGGAAGGTCTGCGCCGTGTCGCAGACCAGAAGAAAGCGCCGCGCGCGGGTCTCTGTCCCGGCCCCCAGAAGCCCCAGCGGCACACCGATGAGCAGCGCAAGGGAGACCGAGACGAAGACGGTATAGGCGGTGATCATCGCCCGGTCCCACCAGCCCGAAAGCGCGATCGGGACAGCGAATGCAAGGCAGACCAGCGCCGACCGCAGGCCACCGACCCGCCAGCCGATCCCGGCAAGCGCAAGGAGGACGGCCGAGGTCGGAAGCCACAGGAAGGCGTTGCGCAGCGGGATCAGCACCCAGCTGATCAGGAACCAGCGAAGCCAATCCGTGACAGGGCCGATGAACTGGATGAAGTCACCGACGGCGGCATCGACCGGCCCCGACAGGCTGAGGGCCTGCTTGCGTTCGACCTCGGCGAAATAGGGATGCGCCCAGGCCATCGCGAAGCCCAGTGCGACAAGGGCCAGCCAGATCACCAGCAGGCGGTGGCGATGCAGCCAGGGGCCATCGACATGTCCCGGTTGCTTCACGGCCCAGGCCTTCGACATCCGGTCCAGCACGATGGCCAGAAGCACGATGGTGACGCCGATCTCGAAGGAAAGGCCGATCTTCAACGCCTGGAGGAGTTGCAGAAGCTTCTGCCCCAGTCCCGGCATCCCGATGAAGCTGGCCAGCACGACCATCGCCAGGCTCTGCATGATCACCTGGTTCACCCCGATCAGGATCTCGGTTCGGGCGGCGGGCAGGCGGACGCGGGTCATCAGTTGCAAGCGGGTGGCGCCGCTCATCTTGCCGCTTTCGATGATCTCGGGCGAGACGCCGCGCAGGCCGAGCAAGGTCATGCGGATCATCGGCGGAACCGAAAAGATCACCGTGACGATGGCCCCGGCCTTGGGTCCCACGCCGATGAAGACCACGACCGGGATCATGTAGGCAAAATGCGGCAGCGACTGCGCGATGTTCAGAATGGGGTTCAGAAGCCGCTCGGCCGTCCGGAAGCGCCAGGCGAGCGTTCCCAGCGCAAGGCCCAGGGCCACCGAAAGCGGTGCGGCGACGACGATGACCGACAGCGTCTCCATCGCCCATTTCCACTGGCCCATCACGGCGATCCAGACAAAGCTCCCGGCAGCCAGCGCGGCCAGCCGCCAGCCCGCCAGCGCATAGCCCGCCATCCCGGCAGTCGCGGCGATCACCACCCAGGGAATCGGCCCGACATGGGGCCAGCGCGATTTGCCGTAGAGAAGGTTCGCAGTCACATCCAGGCAGAACTCCACCATGTCCGAGAAGGCGCGGGTGAAGGCCATCAGTCCCAGATCGTCACGGGCAAAGGCGAAGGCGGCGTTGATCCAGTCGGCAAAGGGAAGAACCAGACCCTCGGGCAGGCGAACCAGGCTCGCGGGCAGGACATTGCGGCAGACGACCAGCACCAGCGCGGCAAGCAGGATCGCCTGCGCGATGCGCTTCTGGTCCAGGCGGAACGGCGTTTCGGGAAGTGTCGCCGCCATCATGCCGCCGGCCCCAAGAGAAGGTCGAGCGCCGCCTTGCGGTCGAGAAGCCCCGCGATGCCGCGCTTGTCCGACAGCGGGATCAAGGCGCGACTGTCGCCGACGATTCGGCGGGCCAGCGCATGCAGCGTCTCGCCAGCCGGAAGCGGCTCGCCTTCGACGGCGCGGCCGTCGACCGGCAGCGCCAGCGCTCCGGCATGGACCACGCGGGTGCGGTCGATTGCCTCGGTGAACTTGGCGACATAGGGCGTCGCGGGGGCCATGACGATGCGCTCCGGCGTGTCGATCTGCTCGACCACGCCATCCTTCATGATGGCGATACGGTCGGCCAGCCGCAGGGCCTCGTCGAAGTCGTGGGTGATGAAGACGATGGTCTTGGCCAGCATCCCCTTCAGCCGCAGGAACTCGTCCTGCATCTCGCGCCGGATCAGCGGGTCGAGCGCGCTGAACGGCTCGTCCAGAAACCAGATGTCGGGCTCAACCGCCAGCGACCGGGCGATGCCGACGCGCTGCTGCTGGCCGCCGGACAGCTCGCGCGGGAAATAGCCCTCGCGGCCCTTCAGGCCCACCAGTTCCAGCACGTCCCGCGCCCGCGCGATCCGCGACCCGCGGTCCTGCCCCCGCATCTCAAGCGGGAAGGCCACATTCTCAAGCGCCGTGCGATGGGGAAGCAGGCCGAAGCTCTGGAACACCATGCCCATCTTCTTCCGGCGCAGCTCGATCAGCTGGGGTTCGGTCAGCTTGCCGATGTCCCGCCCCTCGACCTCGACCTTGCCCGCAGTGATGTCGAGAAGCCGCGCCAGGCAGCGGACCAGGGTCGACTTTCCCGATCCGGAAAGTCCCATCACCACCAGCATCTCGCCGCGCCGGATGTCCAGCGACACGTCGCGCACGGCGGCGATGTGGTTCGTCGCGCGCAACTCCTCCATCGTCGTCTGCGGCGTCAGGCGCGAGCCCAGCCGTTCGGGATGGTCGCCGAACACCTTCCAGACGTTCCGGCAGGAAATCACCACATCGCTTGTCATCACGGGAAGCCTCCGATGGAAAAGGCCACCCGGAAGGGAAACTCCGGGTGGCAAGGTGAGTCATCACCCTGAGGTGACTTCGGAGATCATTCGGTCCAGGGCTTCCAGACCGCCTCGTTCGCTTCCAGCCAGGCGGTCGCGGCATCCTCTGGCTCCATCCCGTCGACATCGACAAGCTTGGCCATCTCGGCGATCTGGGCGTTGGTGAAGCTCACTTTCTGCAGGGTGGCATAGGCGGCGGGCCACTTGTCCTTCATCCCGTCCCAGGCCGCGATCTTCAGATAGCCGTTGGCCGGGTTGCCGCAGTCGAAGGTCTTGTCGGGCAGGGGCCCCTTGGACGGATCGGTGTCGCAGCCCTCTTCCCAGGCCGGGAATTCGACGAATTCGCCCGGCCAGACCGCCTCGGCGAAGTTCGGGGTCCAGTTGAAGACGACGATCGGGGTCTTGTCCTTTTCCGCCGCCGCGATCTCGGCCCAAAGTGCCGCCGCCGACCCGGCATTCACCACCACGAAGTTCATCCCCAGCGCATCGACCTTTTCCTGGTCGTGCTTCAGCCAGTCCACCGGCCCGCCCAGAAAGCGGCCCTTGTCGCCGGTCTCCGGGGTCGCGAACTTGGCCGCGCAATCGTTCAGCGCCTTCCAGTCGGGCAGGCCCGGGCAGGCCTCCTTCGTCCACATAGGATACCACCAGTCTTCGCGGGTGATGCCGGCATGGGTGGCGACATCGTGGATGCCGCCCTTTTCCACCGCAGCGCGGAACGACTTGCCGAAAGCGCCTTCCCAGACTTCCACTTCCAGCGTGGCATCGCCCAGCCGCACCGCCTCGTACACGGCCTGGCTGTCGGTCGAGACGTATTCGACAGAATCGCCCATGCTTTGAAAGATCTGGCCCACCACGTTCGACATCACGATCTGGCTCGACCAGTTGTGGGTCGGGATGATGATCGGGTCCGAAGAATCTTCGGCGAAGGCGGGCGCGGTCAGAGCGAGGGTCGCGGCGCCAAGAAGCAGTCCGGTCAGTTTCATGTGTTCGATCCCTGTTCAGGTCGCGCCGTGGGCGGCGCCGACGTTTCCTCGGAAAGTCGATCGCTTTCCTGAGAGGCAAGGTTATGGGCTGGATGTGAACGTGTCAGACCCCTGCGATGAACGGGCTGGAGAATGTTGTTACAGAATGTTAACAAGGCCGCGCCACTTCCCGGGACGCCGCCTGCATGACCCCTGCCGCCCATATCGTCATTATCGAGGACGACCCGGTGACTCGCACCGCGCTGGGGGGCTATCTGGAAAGCTTCGGCTACCGCGTCACCGCCTGCGCCGGGGCCGAGGCGGCCGAAAAGACGCTGGCGCAGGAAAACCCCGACCTTCTGATCGTGGACATCAACCTTTCCGGCAAGGACGGGCTGGAGATCACCCGCGAACAGCGGGCCCGGTCCGAGATCGGGATCATCCTCCTGTCAGGGCGCACCGATGACGTGGACCGGATCGTCGGGCTGGAGCTCGGGGCCGACGACTATGTCTGCAAGCCCTTCAACCGGCGCGAGTTGCTGGCGCGGGTGAAGAACCTGTTGCGGCGGACGGCGGCGATGCGGCAGCTGACGCGGCGGGTGGTGCATTTCGCGGGCTTCACCTTCGATACCGCCGCCCGGCATGTGGCCGGGGCCGACGGGACGGGCGTGCAGCTGACGCGGGGGGAATACGAGCTTCTGCGCACCTTCGTCCTGAACCCCGGCATCGTCCTCTCGCGTGACCGGCTTCTGGCCAGCATCACCCATCGGCAAAGCCTGACCGGCAGCCGGACGGTGGATGTGATGGTCAAGCGGCTGCGGGCGAAGTTCGGCGACGACCCGAAGCAGCCGCGCATCTTGGGCACCTCGCATGGCGAGGGCTACGTCTTCACTGCGCCGCTGTCCTGACCCCCGCCAGATCGTCCAGCGCCTGCAGCGAGCGGATCAGTTCGCGCTCCGCCGACACCGCCGCGGCCAAGAGGGGGTCCACGGCCTCGGGCCCCGGTCTGGCGCCCCGGCGCGAGAGGGCGGCCAGCACCTTGCCCAGTTCCGGCAGGGTGAAGTTGCCCACGGCGCCCTTCAGCTGATGCGCGCGGTGCTCGACCTCCCCCGCCGCGCCCGTCCGCAGGGCTTCTGCCAGCGCCTGCACCTCCGGACCCATCCGGTCCAGCATCAGGCGCACCAGATCGCGCGTCGCCGCGGGGCCAAGATCGGCCAGGGTCTCGCGTACCGCGGGGGCGATTCCCGTCCCGCACAGCCGGTCCAGTGCCGCGGCCAGCGCCTCGGGTGACAGCGGCTTCGACACCACCTCGTCCATCCCGGCGGCACGGCAGGCCGCCACGTCTTCGGGCTGGGCATGGGCCGAGACGCCGATCACCGGCAGCCGCGCCAGCCCCGGCAACGCCCGCAACCGGCGCGTGGCCTCGATGCCCGAAATGCCCGGCAGGTTGACGTCCATCAGCACCGCGTCGAAACGGCCCCGCGCCAGCATGTCCAGCGCCGCCTCGCCGGTCGCGGCGATCACCGCCCGGTGGCCCAGCGCCGTCAGGAAGCCCATACCGACCTCCTGGTTGACCGGGTGATCCTCGACCAACAGCACGCTGAGGGGCGGCAGGTCCGGCGCCGAAGCCGCCCTTGGCGCGGGCAGCGCCGCCCCACGGTCGAAGGGCAGTCGCAGGGTGAAGGTCGCCCCCTGCCCCCGCTGGCTTTCCACGGTCAGGACGCCCCCCATCAATCCGGCAAGCCGCCGCGAGATCGTCAGCCCCAGCCCGGTTCCGCCATGCGTCCGCGCGGTCTGCGGATTCTCCTGCTGGAAGGCCGCGAAGATATGCTCCAGCGCCTCGGGAGCGATCCCACGCCCGGTGTCGCTGACCGTGAAGCGCAGAAGCAGCGGGTCGGCGTCTGGCCGGCCCTGCAACGCCACGGCGATCCGGACTTCGCCCCGGTCGGTGAACTTCACCGCGTTCGACACCAGGTTGAACAGGATCTGCCGCAGCTTGCCCATATCGCCCCGCAGGGGCGGCAGCGCGACCTCGGGCAGCGCCGTCACCAGCCGCAGCCCCTTCTCCTCGGCCATGGGCGCCATCAGAAGCGCGATCTCCGCCAGCGCCTGGGCCAGGTCGAAATCCACGATCTCGTCGGCCACCTGCCCCTGCCCCAGCTTGGAATAGTCCAGGATGCTGTTCAGAAGGCCCATCAGCCCCTTGCCCGAGGCCAGCGCCGCCTCCAGCCGCGCCACCTGCTCGCGCGTCAGCCCGTCTCGCGGCAGGTTGCGCAACATGCCCAGCACGCCGTTCATCGGGGTACGGATCTCGTGGCTCATCATCGCCAGGAATTCCGACTTCGCCCGGTCTGCCGCCTCGGCCCGGTCGCGGGCCGCGTCATGGGCGGCCACCTCTCCCCGCAGCTGCTCGGTCTGTTCGTCCACCAGCTGCTGCAACTCGCTGCGGTGGCGGCGCAGCTCTTCCAGATGCCGCTCGCGCTCGGCCGCCAGTTCGCGGTTGGCGATGGCCTGCTGGCGGAAAACCTCGACCGCGCCCTCCATCCCGGCGATCTCATCGGTGCCCGAGCGGCGGATTTCCTCGCCCAGCTCGCCCTCGGCCAGCCCGGTCATCCGCGCCGACAGCGTATCCAGCCGCCGGATCAGGTTGCCGCGGACATAGAACCACAGCACCCCCATCGACATCACCAGCGCCAGCAGGGTCGAGAAGGTGTACAGCTGCTGCGTCGCTAGGACGCCCTGCTGCGCCGACCGCCCCGAGGCGACCGCGTTTTCCTCGATCCGGTCCGCCAGCGCGGCTGCGGCGCTTTCCAGCTCCAGCGCCGCCTGGCGCAGATCAGTCTCGGCTTTCGCGATCTGCCCGGTCAGCTCCAGCACCTGGGCCGCCGTCTCGAAGAGACCCGCGCCCTCGGGCGGCGCGGCGCGCGCGGCCCCGATCCCCCGCAGCAGCACCCGCACCCTGTCCGCCCGGCGCGGATCCTGTACCGAAGTCAGCCGCCTCGCGATGACCTTGACCCGTGCGGCAAGCTCGTCGCGCAAGGCTTGCAACTCGTCAGGCGACTGGACCCCGGCGACCCGGTTCAACAGAAGCCCGACTTCGGACGCATGCGACCGCAGCTCGAACATCAACCCCAGCTGGAAAAGGTCGACCTCGATCAGCTTGTCCAACGTGTCGAGCCGCGTCGCGGCGTGCTCAGGCTCCGGCCCCTCCATGTCGTAGAGGCTGGAGATGACCGCAGACGCCCCCATCTCGGCGTTGGCGACCAAGGTATCCGCGATCTCCGTCAGTTCCGCCGCCGCCGCGAGGCCCGCGTCAAGCTGGTCTTTCCGCCGCGCAATCAGGCTGATCCGCTGCCGCACCAGCCGGTCGATCGTGGTCAGTGCCTCGCGCAGGCCCGCCTCGGCGGTCAGCGCATTGGCCAGGGCGTCCTTTGGCAGCCCTTCCTGGCGCAGAAGCCGCGAGCGCAGCGCACCGGCCTGATCGAAAAGAAAAGCCGCCCGCTCGGCCCGCTGCGTCTCGTCCGTCACCGCCGCCAACTCGGGCGCGACCGCGACCACCCGGCTCGTCTCTTCCGCCACGCCCCGCACCTCGGAGATCGCCGGAATCGCCTCGGTCACGACGCGCGACTGGTTGGCCGCCACATCCTTCAGCTCGAACCAGCCCAGAACCCCGGTAGCCACCGGAAAGCCCGCGATCAGCACGATGGCCATCACCAGCCGTCCGCCAAGACTCGACTTGTAGCCGAACTTCCGCAAGGTTCGCCCCCGGGGATCAAACATGCGGGCAGGCTATCACCTTATCCGCGAAAGGGGAGAGGCGATGCGCAAGACCTTGGCGGCAGCACTTCTGGCGGCGGCTATCGCCCCACCGGCGCAGGCCGAAGTCTGGAAGCTCGAGGCACGCTCGATTCCCTTCGATGACACAAGCCCGGCGGTGCCCATCGACTATATCCCGCTGGACCACGCGGCCAAACCCTGGCGCTTCTGCATCCTCTACCCGCATCTGAAGGATGCCTACTGGCTGTCGGTCAACTACGGAATGGTCGAGGAAGCCCGCCGCCTGGGCGTTGCCTTCGACGTGTTCGAGGCCGGGGGCTACCCCAATCTCACGCGTCAGATCGAACAGCTGAAGGGCTGCGCCAGCGACGAATTCGACGCGGTGATCGTGGGCACGGTCTCCTACACCGGGCTGACGGCAGAGGTCGAGCGGATCGCCCGGCTGAAGCCCGTGATCGCCGCGGTCAACGATATCGACGACAGCGGCATCACCGCCAAGGCCAGCGTCCCCTGGACGGAAATGGGCGCCGCGGCCGGTCGCTTCCTGGCCGAACGTCACCCCCGGAGCAGCCCGCCGGTGACCGTCGCCTGGTTCCCCGGCCCGCACGGCGCGGGCTGGGTCAGCTTCATCGAGGCCGGCTTCCGTACCGCCTTGGCCGACAGTTCCGCCCAGATCGTCATGACCCGCTTCGGCGACACCGGGACCGAGGAACAGGTGCTGCTGGTGGAGGAGGCACTGGAGGCCATGCCCGACATCGACTACCTCGTCGGCAGCGGCCCCATGGCCGAGGCCGCCGTCCCCATCCTGCGCGCGCACGGGCTGGAGGGAAAGGTTTCGGTCGTATCGACCTATCTCAGCCATGCCGTGTACCGGGGCCTCGCGCGCGGCCGCATCCTGGCCGCACCCACGGATTCGCCGGTCGTCCAGGGGCGGCTGGCCCTGGAAATGGCCGTGCGGGCGCTGGAAGGCAGCCTGACGGTCCGCCATGCCGGTCCGCCGATCTCGATCGTGACGCCGGATACCGTGGGAAACGCCATTGCCGAAAGCTCGCTCGCCCCTGCGAGCTTCGTGCCGGTCTTCACGCTGGAAAAGGAATGACCTGCGCACCGGTCTCGCGTTGCACAGCCGGACGTGACCACGACACCTGAGGACTGTCGCAGTCCTGTGATCTCTCCTTCGCGCCACTGTAGTCATTGACTGCTAGCCGTCCGCTCAGCTCACTGAAAGGACGTCGCCCCATGAAACACCTTCTCGCCTCCGGCCTGCTTGCCGTTGCAATCGCTTCGGCAACCGCCTCCGCCGCTCAGGAGACCATCCGCTTCGCCGTCACCGACATCGACGGGATGGAAGCGCTGCAGCGCGAGATGGGGCCGTTCAAGGAGGCGTTCGAAGCCGCCTCGGGCCTGAAGGTCGAATTCTTCCCGGTTTCGGGCCGCACCGTTGCGGTCGAGGCGATGGCGGCGGACCAGATCGATTTCGTTCTGACCGGCCCGGCGGAATATGTCGTGTTCAAGGCGCGCCTCGATGCCCAGCCGGTCGTGACCTGGGTGCGCCCCGACTACTACTCCACCGTCGTGGTGCTGGAGGACAGCCCTGCCAAGACGCCCGCCGACCTGAAGGGCCAGACCATCTCGTTCGGCGAGATCGGCTCGACCTCGCAGCACCTCGGCCCGGTCGACCTGCTGGCCAAGGCGGGGCTGGCCTATGCGGTAGATTACCAGCCGGTCTTCCTGAACCGCAACGTCGCGGTCGAGGCCCTGATCAAGGGCGATATCGCCGGGGTCGGCCTCAACCGCACCCATTTCGACAAGATCAGCAAGAAGTTCCCCGACCAGAAGTTCCGGGTTCTCGTAAAGGGCGATCAGCTTCCCGACGACATCCTCCTCGCCTCGGCCAAGGTCTCGCCCGAAGTGGTGGACACCGTCCGCAAGACCTTCGCCGACCACGGCGCCGAAATGCTGGCGGCGCTGACCTCGACCGAAGAGAACGCCAAGTATATCGGCGGCACGTTCAACCCCAACGTGACCGACGCCGACTACGACGTGGTGCGCAAGATGTTCGAGAACATCGGCATCACCGAATTCACCGAATTCGTCGGCGAGTGAGCCTCGGATGAATGCGCCGCTTCCCCCGCAGGCGCTGGCCGGTTCTGCCCTGGCAGAGCCGGTCCTTGCCGTCCGGGGCCTGACCAAGGATTTCAACGGCCGCACCGTGCTGCAGGACCTGAGCTTCGCGCTCGCCCCCGGCCAGGCGACGGCGCTGATCGGCGCCAACGGCTCGGGCAAGTCCACGCTCCTGCGC
The DNA here is from genome assembly GCF_036781545.1 of Tabrizicola sp. Taxonomy (GTDB): domain Bacteria; phylum Pseudomonadota; class Alphaproteobacteria; order Rhodobacterales; family Rhodobacteraceae; genus Tabrizicola. The sequence continues at coordinate 23,186 of NZ_DAIQAT010000009.1, read as the reverse complement.
TGCCTCGTCCGGCTGATCGAACCCTCGGGTGGCGATATCCGCATGCTCGGCCGGGACATCCGCGCGCTTCCGCCCCGCGCGCTCCGCCGCCTGCGGGCCGAGGTCGGCATCGTCTGGCAGCGCCACAACCTTGTGCCCCGCCTCTCGGCCCTGTCGAACGTGATCCACGGCGTTCAGGCGCGGATGTCCGGTCCCCGCACCTGGGCGCAGTCGCTGGCCCCGGCGGCCGTCCGGGACGAGGCGATGGCCTGCCTTGTCCGTGTGGGCCTTGCCGACCGCGCGCTGCTGCGGGTCGACAGCCTGTCGGGCGGGCAGCAGCAGCGCGTCGCCATCGCCCGGATGCTGATGCAGCGCCCCGCCTTCATCCTTGCCGACGAGCCCGACGCGAGCCTGGACCCGCAGACCGGGGAAGAGGTGATGTCGCTCCTTCTCGGCCTGGTGCGCGAAGAGGGGCTGTCGCTTCTGGTCATCTCGCACCGGCTGGAACACACCCTGCGCTTTTCCAACCGCATCCTCGGCCTCGCAAACGGCCGGATCGCGCTGGACCTTGCCACCCAGCGCGCCAATGCCGCCAGCTTGCGCCAGTTCTTCGACCATGCGGAGGCCGCATGACCACGCTTGCCCCCGCCCGCTTCCAGCACCGCAGCTTCGTGGAATACGCGGCGCTCCTGGCCGTGCTGCCACTGGTCGTCACGTCGCTCGCCGCCACGGCCCCCGCACCCGAGAAGCTGGGCAGCGGCATCGCGCGGCTCTTCGCGCCCTCGGGCATGCTGACACGGATGTTCCCGCCCGACTTCACCCGGATCGTGCCCATCGGCTGGAAGCTTCTGGAAACCCTGCAGATGGCCGTCGCGGGGTGCTTCCTCGGACTGATCCTCGCACTTCCCTTCGCGATCCTCGCCACCGACCGCCTCTCGCCGCACCCGCTGGTCCGCCACGCCGCGCGGGCCCTCATCGCGCTTTTCCGCACGGTGCCGGATCTGGTCTGGGCCATCATCTTCATCATCATCGTCGGCCTCGGCCCCGCCGCCGGCGTCATGGCGATCATGGTCGACAAGATCGGCTTCGCGGGCCGCTTCTTCGCCGAGGCGATGGAGGAAACCGACCCCGGCCCGCAGGATGCGCTTCGCGCCATCGGGGCCTCGCGCCTTGGCATCATCGGCTCGGCCATCATTCCCGCCTGCCTTCCCTCCTTCACGGCCACCTCGCTCTTTGCGCTGGAAAAGTCCGTGCGCGGCTCCGCCGCCCTGGGCCTTGTCGGCGCGGGCGGCATCGGGGTCGACCTCAAGGTCGCCTTCGACCTTTTCAACTACGACGAGGCCCTTGCCATCATCCTGATGATGCTCGTCCTCGTCATCGCCGTCGAGCAGGGCTCGGGCTGGATCCGCAGGAAGCTGATATGAACCACATGCTCACCGACACCGCGCATCTCTACTGGAACGCCGAATGGCAGAAGGCCGACGGCACTTCGCCCTGGGCGATGCCCGAGCCCTGGGTCGTCGACCATGCCAGCACATTCCCCCCAGGGGCGCGCATCCTGGACCTCGGCGCCGGGATCGGCCGCCACGCGCTGGCCTTTGCGGAAGCCGGACACCACGTCACCGCGCTTGATGCGTCCGAGGCCGCGATGGCCGCTGTCGGCGCCGCGGCCTTCACCAAGGGATTGACCATCGACACGGTGCAGGCCCCGATGACCGACCTGCCCTTCGAGACGGCCAGCTTCGACCACGTTCTGGCCTGGAACGTCATCTACCACGGCGACGAATCCGTCGTGCGCCGCACGCTCTCCGAGGTGGCCCGCGTCCTGCGGCCCGGCGGCACATTCATGGCGACAATGCTGTCTGCCCGCCGCCTGCCGGTCGAGAAGGCCAAGGCCAGGGGCCGTGAGATCAGCCGCAACACCTGGGTCTTCGAGAGCGAAGGCGACAAGGTCCATCCGCATTACTTCTGCACGGGCGCCGATCTCGTATCGCTTCTCTGGGGGTTCGAGGTCTTCACCTTGTTCGACCGGCCCCATGTCAAGCCCGGCTCCTGGCACTGGCATCTTCTGGCAGAGCGTCTGGCATGACCGCGGAACTGATCGAAGGCGCCCGCGTCATTCTGGAAGACCGGGTCGAGATCGCCTCGGTTCGCATCGAGGGCGGGCGGATCACCGGCATCGACGTGGCCCGCGACGGGGCGAGCCTCGTTCCCGCCCGCGGGCGCCTGCTGGCACCGGCCTTCGTCGACATTCATGGCGACGCCTTCGAGCGGCAGGTCATGCCGCGCCCCGGCGTCATGGTCCCGGTCGAAACCGCGCTTCTGGAAACCGACCGCCAGCTTGCCTCGAACGGCATCGCCACCGCCTACCACGCCCTCACCCTGTCCTGGGAACCGGGCCTGCGCAGCGTCGACACCGGCTGGCAGATCGTCCGCGCGCTGGAACGCCTTCGCCCCCGCCTCACTGCCGAGAACCGGCTGCAACTGCGGTGGGAGACGTTCTGCCATGAGGCCGAACCCCTGATCGCCCATGTCCTCTCCGGCCCCGACCGTCCGGCGCTGGCGTTCAACGACCATACGACCTCGATGCTGTTGCATCCGGATTTGGCCGTGCAGGATCGGCCCTTCGACCAGGTCGATCCCTATCCAGTGACGCCCTTCGACGCCCCGCGCTTCCTGAAGAAGATGGCCGACCAGGCCCGCCGCGCCCATGTCTCGCCCGAAGACTACGCGGCCCTCCTGACCGGCGTATGGACCCGGCGCGCAGAGGTCCCGGCCCATATCGCCCGCATGGCCGCGCTGGCCGGGGCGCACAAGGCGCCGATGCTTTCCCACGACGACAGCCAGGCCGAAACCCGCGGCTATTACCGCGGCCTCGGCGCAATGGTTGCCGAGTTCCCGATGCATGACCGCGTCTTCCTTGCCGCGCGCGAGGCGGGCGATGCCATCGTCCTCGGCGCGCCGAATGCGATGCGCGGTGGCAGCCACCTCGGCAGCCCCGGCGCGGCGCAGATGATTGCGCGGGGCCTCTGCGACATCCTCGCCTCCGACTACTTCTACCCGGCCATGCTGGGGGCGATGGTCCGCCTGCACGCCGACCGGGTGGCCCCGCTGCCTGCGCTCTGGAACCTCGTCTCGCTGAATCCCGCCCGGGCCATGGGCCTTGCCGACCGGGGCCGTATTGCGCCCGGCCAGCGCGCCGACCTCCTCCTCCTCGACTGGCCCGAAGGCCACGCCCCGGCCCCGCTGCGCACCTGGGTCTCCGGCCGTCCGGGCTATTCCGCCTTGCCCTCGATCCCTCAACCCGAACCCGCCCTCTGAGGAGAGCCCAGGATGCTCGACGCGCTCGCCAACTTCGACAGTCTCCCGGTCGCACCGCAGGTCGACTTCACCTATTCCCACCCGGGCCAGTCGCTCTTCCGCCGCAGCCTGATCCGCGCGGTCGAGATGCTGACGGGGCAGCCGAAGTTGCGTCGCCTCTACCTCAACTGGGCCTGGAGCGACCGCGCCCCCGGCGTCCCGGTCTTCGCGGGCGCCCTGGGCCAGTTGCGGATCCAGCCCCGCATAGCGGCGGGCGCGGAGCATCTTCAGGCCGTTCCGGCCAAGGGCGGATTGCTGCTGGTGGCGAACCATCCCTTCGGGGTGGTCGACGGGCTGACCATCGGCCATCTGGCGATGCAGCTTCGCGGCAACGTCCGCATCCTGACCAACAGCCTGCTCTGCCGCGTCCCCGAGGTCGATCCCCACCTGCTCCCCGTCAATTTCTCCGGCACGCCCGAGGCGCGCAGGCTGACGGCCGAGACGCGGCGGCAGGCCGCGGCGCTTCTCCAGGCGGGCAAGGTCGTCGCGGTGTTCCCGGCGGGCGGCGTCGCGACCGCGAACCGGCCGCTCAGGGGCCGCGCGGTGGATTCGCCCTGGCATCCCTTCGTCGGACGGCTGGCGACGATCCCCGGCGTGACCACGCTGCCGGTGCATTTCTCCGGCCAGAACTCGCGCCTCTTCCAGATCGCGAGCCGCACCTCCTATCCGCTCCGCGTCGCGCTGGTCTTCCACGAAACCCGCCGCCGGATGGGCCAGCCGGTCGAATTGCGGATCGGCGCGCCGGTCCCAGCCTCCGACCTCGCCCGGATCGACCGCGACCAGGTGGCAACCGAGCTTCGCCGCCGCTGCATGGCGCTGGCCGTCCCCGCGCTGGCTGACCCAGACGAGGTCTACATCTGGCCCAGCCACATCAGGTGGTAGCCGTCACACAAGGTTCACTCACCCTTCGGACGACTGTCATATCCGCCCGCTAGGACCGTCCCAGACCAAAGCGAAGGGATCATCGATGCTGGATGTGCAGCGCGTGACGCGGATGTTCGGCCAGAAGGCCGCCGTCGACAGCATCAGCTTCCAGATCGACCGTCCCGCCTTCGTCGGCATCATCGGCCGCTCGGGCGCCGGGAAATCCACCTTCCTGCGCATGATGAACCGGCTCCTCGACGCCACCTCGGGCGAAATTCTGGTCGAGGGCCGCAACGTCCTCGCCCTGAAGGGCGCCGAGGCCCGCGCCTGGCAATCGCACTGCGCGATGATCTTCCAGCAGTTCAACCTAGTGCCCCGGATGGATGTCGCCTCGAACGTCCTGCACGGCATCCTGAACCGCCGCTCCACGCTCCAGACCATGTTCAACCTCTGGCCCCGCGCGGATATCCTGAAGGCGCTGGAAATCCTCGACCGCCTCGGCATCGCCGAACAGGCGCCCAAGCGCGCCGAGGCCCTGTCCGGCGGCCAGCAGCAGCGCGTCGCCATCGCCCGCGCGCTGATGCAGGACCCCAAGATCATCCTGGCCGACGAGCCCATCGCCTCGCTCGACCCGATGAACGCGCAGGTGGTGATGGACGCCCTCAAGCGCATCAATGTCGAGGACGGCCGCATGGTCATCGCCAACCTGCACACGCTCGACACCGCCCGCCGCTACTGCGACCGCGTCATCGGCATGCGCGACGGCCGCATCGTCTTCGACGGCACGCCCGACCAGCTGTCCACCGGCGTCGCCCGCGACATCTACGGCGCCGACGCCAACTTCAACGAGGCCGCCACCTCGACCGCCATCCCTTCCGACACCAGCCCGGACCGCAGCTACGCGGATCTCATGCTGTCGTGACCCGCCCGATCCTTCCCGGCCGCCAAGGCCCTAACTCTCATGGAGACCCCATGCAAAAGCTGCTGACTGCAACCGCTCTTGTCTCGCTCATGGCCACCTCGGCCTTCGCGCAAGAGATCAAGGGATTCAACATCGGCATCCTCGGCGGCGAGAACGCCCAGGACCGCCTGGCCTCGAACGAATGCCTCCGCGCCAAGATCGAGGCCGAGCTCGGCGTCCCGGTCAAGCTCTTCACCCCCGCCGACTACGACGGCGTGATCCAGGGCCTGCTCGGCGGCACGCTCGACTATGCCTGGCTCGGTGCCAGCGCCTATGCCAAGATCCAGTTGACCGACCCGGAAGCCGTCGAGGTCAAGCTGACCAAGGAAAACTCCAACGGCTCGACCGGCTATTATTCCATCGCCTTCGCCCGCAAGGACTCCGGCATCACCAAGATCGAGGACGCCAAGGGCAAGGTCTTCGCCTTCGCCGAGCCGAACTCGACCTCGGGCTATCTCGTCCCCGGCGCGGAACTGACCGCCACCTACGGCGACCTGCCCTCGTTCTTCAAGGAAGTGAAGATGTCCGGCGGGCATGAGCAGACCATCGTCGGCGTCGCCAACGGCACCTTCGACGCGGGCGTGTCCTGGGCCGATGGTGTCGGCAACTGGGAAGACGGCTACAATTCGGGCGCCTTCCGCAAGGCCGCCGACGCGGGCCTCGTCGACATGAACGACATCGTGGAAATCTGGCGCTCGACCCTGATCCCGGAAGGCCCGATGGTCGTCCGCAAGGCCCTGCCGCAGGACGTGAAGGACAAGGTCACCAAGCTGACCGCCGATCTGTGGGAAACCGATGCCGAATGCGCCTATGGCGTGGCCGCCGGCGAGGCGAAGGACTTCGTCCCGGTCGAGGCCTCGGCCTATGACGGCATCCTCGCCGCCCGGCGTCTGCAGGAAGGCAGCTGATCCTTCCCTTCCGGCCGGACCCCGATGCTCCCCGGGGTCCGGCCTTTCCCTTTTCCCGGACCGCTACATGGTAGACGCCGCCTTCGGGCCCGAACCGGGCCGCCGCCCGAACCTTGCAGACCCGCGCGAGGCCTATCTCGACATGGTCCGTCGCAAGCGGATGTATGGCGGCATTCTCCTCGTCGTCTTCGTTGCGCTCATGGCCTCGGGCTGGAACCTCGCCGAAGACCGCAATGCCGGCGGCTTCCTGAACGGGCTCGGCCAGATCTTCGCCTTCCCCTCCGAGGTGCTCTCGGAAGCCTGGGTGAAGCGGGCGGCATTGCCCGGCATCTTCCTCGCCCATATCCCCGCCCTGATCGAGACGCTGAACATCGCCGCCGTCGCCACGCTGGTCGGCGCCCTGATGGCGATGACGCTTTCGCTTCTTGCCACCCGCGGCCTTGCCCGCTGGCCCGCCCTCATCCCGGTGTTCCGCCGCACGATGGACGCCCTGCGCGCGATGCCGGAAATCGTGATCGCGCTGGTGCTGATCTTCATCCTCGGCGGCGGCCCTGTCCCCGCGGTCATCGCCATTGCGCTTCACACCGGCGGCGCCCTCGGCAAGCTCTTCTCCGAAGTGGCCGAAAACGCCGACCTCAAGCCCGTCGAGGGCCTGGCCTCCGTCGGCGCCACCTGGGGCCAGCGCATGTGGCTGGGCGTCCTGCCGCAGGTCGCGCCGAACTGGCTCAGCTACGCGCTCCTGCGGTTCGAGATCAACGTCCGCGCCTCGGCCATCCTGGGGTTCGTAGGGTCGGGCGGCATCGGTTACGACCTGAAACTCGCCATGCAATGGGGCCAGGGCCGTTACGATCAGGTCGTCGCCATCTTCGCCCTCCTGTTCTTGACCATCGTCGTGATCGACCAGATCTCCGACCGCTACCGGCAGAAGCTGGTCCGGGGGAGCTGACCGATGCGCCACATCTGCGCCGCAGCCCCCCACCCCCGTCCCCTCCCCACCAACGGAGAACGGAGGCTCCCGGCCCGTCTACCGCGCGCCCGTGTCCACCTCTCGCTTCCTTCCCCCCGCGTGAGGGAGGGATGGGTGGGCGCGCCAACGCCATCATCCAAAGGGGCGACCCGATGACCGCCACCCTCTCCCCCAGCCTCGCCGACACGGTGACCCGCCGCTTTGCGTCCCGGACCCGGATGGCCTTCGCCATCCCCGCCGCGATCCTGGCCTATCTCGTCTATGCCGCTATCAGCTTCGACATCGCCGGTCTTATGCAGCGTGCCCGCTTCGACAATGCCGCGATTCTTCTGGGCGACTTCTGGTCGTACAAGACCCATGTCACCCGCGACAACCGCAGCGACCGCGTTACCGTGGCCATTGAGGGCGAGGCCAAGGGCACCTACCCCGACGGCATGCTCCCCGACTGGGTCATGATCAGCGGAACCACCACCGCCATCGACCTCGGCGACGGCCACATCGTGACCTATGACGATCAGGGCGCGCGCTATGTCATTCCCGGCTACGGCACCATCGACATCCACCCCGTCGCCGGCAAGCCCGTCCTGACCGCGCCTCAGCCGATCCCCGACTGGATCTCCGTCTCCGAGAACAAGGTCAGCGCCACCACCGACCACGGTCGCTTCAGCTACAGCCGCTCGAAGGTCGAAACCTTCAAATACGAACCCGGCTGGGAGCTGTGGTTCTTCACCCTCGACAGCCCGTTCTACGGCAAATCCTGGACCGAGCTGTTCACCCTTGCCACCAGCGCCGACCGGATCGACCCGGCGCGGTCGAACCTCGGCTACATGGCCAGCCAGTTCTGGACCAACAAGATGTGGCGGCACGGCGACGTGGCCTGGGCGATTTTCGAGACGATCCTCATGGCCTTCCTCGGCACGATGACCGCCGCGCTGGTGGCCCTGCCGCTGGGTTTCCTTGCCGCACGGAACTTCAATCCCCTCGGCCCCCTGCGCTTCGCCGCCCGCCGGGTCTTCGACTTCATCCGCGGTGTCGATGGCCTGATCTGGACCATCATCCTCTCGCGCGCCTTCGGCCCCGGCCCGATGACCGGCGCCATCGCGATTGCGATCACCGATACCGGCACCTTCGGCAAGACCTTCTCCGAAGCGCTGGAGAATATCGACGAGAAACAGGTCGAAGGCATCCAGTCCACCGGCGCGAACAGCCTGCAGCGCGCCCGGTTCGGAGTGATCCCCCAGGTCACTCCCGTCCTCCTGAGCCAGATCCTCTACTATCTGGAGTCCAACACCCGCAGCGCGACCGTGATCGGCGCGATAGTCGGCGGCGGCATCGGGCTTCTCCTCACCCAGGCGATCATCACGCAGAAGGACTGGGAGGAAGTCGCCTATTACATGGTCCTCATCATCCTGATGGTCATGGCGATGGACAGCCTCTCCGGCTGGCTGCGCCGCAAGCTGATCAAGGGCACGCAAGGCTGACGGCGGGATGGGGCGGGCTGCAGAAGGTTAAAAGATCATGAATGCCCAGAAGCAACGCATTGAAAACATTGACCCCGATCAAGTGCCCGCGCGCGGGCACCGCCTGTCCGCCGATGGCCCGGTCATTCATCCCGGCTGCCAGGTGGTGAACTCCACCTTCGGCCCCTGGACCGAGGTGGGCGAAGGCAGCCGCGTCCTCAACTCGACTTTGGAAGCCTACGCCTACTGCGACCGCCTGTCCGACATCGCCAACGCCACGGTGGGCAAGTTCGCCAACATCGCCGCGCTGACCCGGATCGGCCCGACCGACCACCCGATGGAAAACGCCAGCCTGCACCACTTCCTGTACCGCTCGACCCGCTACTGGGACGACATTGCCGACGATGCCGATTTCATGGCCCACCGCGCCGGCCGCCGCACCGTGATCGGCCCGGATACCTGGCTGGGTCATGGAGTGATCGTCAAACCCGAGGTGACCATCGGCGCGGGGGCGATCATCGCTTCCGGCGCGGTGGTGACCAGGGATGTGCCACCCTACATGATCATGGCCGGCATCCCGGCCCAACCCCTCCGTCCCCGCTTCGCGCCCGGCATCGCCGACCGCCTCATGGCGCTCGCCTGGTGGGACTGGAACCACGCCCAGCTCCGCGCCGCCCTTCTCGACTTCCGGTCGCTGAAGGCCGAGGCGTTCCTGGAGAGATATCAGGGCTGATCCGCCACCGTCAGCGTGACCCGCTCGCCCGCGAACCAGGTCGTGCCCAGCTCGACGGGCGTCCCGGCCGGATCCACGTTCACCGCCACCGTCCGCATCACAGCGGCCCCCGGTCGCACCGCCAGACCCACCGCCAGCACCGGATCGGCCAGCTGCGCCGTCAGCCGCGTCTCGGCGCGGGTGTAGTCGGTGAGCCCCGCGTCTGCGAGGGAACGGGTGATCGAGCCCGTCTCGCGGACCGAGGCCAGCAGACCCGGAAACCGGGCGGCGGGGAAGATCGACCGGAAGACTGCGATGGGTTGCCCGTCGGCCAGCGAGATTCCCTCGACCACATGCACCGCATCGCCCGGCTTCAAGCGGAGGATACGGGCTTCCCCGGGATCGCAGGGGCGCGTCTCGGTCCGGCTGATCCGGCGCGAGGGGGTCTGCCCGGCGGCGAGCACGTTCTGGTGGAAGCGGACTCGCCGACCCAGCGGATAGTCAGTCGGCCGCTGCGCCACGAAGACCCCAGCACCTTGCCGGGAGTGGACGAGGCCACGCTCGGCAAGCGCGGCAAGCGCATGGCGGACGGTGTGGCGGTTCACCCCGAAGCGCGCCGCCAGCGCCGCCTCGGTGGGCAGCCGGTCGCCGGGACGATAATGACCCGCCGCGATCTCTTCGGTCAGCGCCGCCGCGATGGCGGACCAGATGGCTTCCTTCAAGAGCTTATCCTGTCACTAAAAATTCACAACTCTCCGGTTGGCCGACGGCCCACCGTCAGGTATTATTTGTATAGTTGTCTAGTATCCTAGACAACCCCCTTAACCTGTCGAGATGAAAAATGACCGACGCCTCGCCCTTGGCCCGCAAGACCTGGATGGCCACGCTTGCCAAGGCTTCGCCAGCCCGGCTGGCTGCGCTTGTGCCGGATCTTCCGGCGCATGCCGTCCTTCGCCAGCCCGAGATCGGCGCGGTGATGGTGCGGGGGCGTGTCGGTGCCACCGGCGCGGCCTTCAACCTTGGCGAAATGACGGTCACGCGCGCCTCGGTCAGGCTTGAGACGGGCGAGGCAGGGCACGCCTGGGTGCAGGGCCGCGACAAGGATCACGCGCTGCGGGCGGCGGCGGTGGATGCGTTGATGCAGACCGGGCAGGCCGCTGACCTGATGGTGCGGGTGCTGCAGCCGCTGGAGGCTGAAGCCTGGGCCGCCCGCGCGGCCCGTGCTGCGAAGGCCGCAGGCACCAAGGTCGATTTCTTCACCATGGTCCGGGGAGAGGACAAATGATCGCCGACGTGCTTGAGGGCGGCTTCACCGAGGCCCCCGTCCAGTCCGCCCGCGCCTTTCGCGAGCTTCTGGAAGCGATGGCGCGACCGGGCACGATCCGGCGGGTCGAGGGGGCGACACCGCCCGCCCCCCTGTCCATCGCGGCGGGTGTCGCGCTTCTGGTCCTTACTGACCCGACAACGCGCCTGCACCTTGCGGGCGGGGCCGACTGCCCCGCTGTGCGCGACTGGGTGGCTTTCCACATCGGTGCGCCGCTGGCCACGGCCGAAGAGGCAGACTTCGCAGTTGGCACCTGGGGGGCGTTGCAGCCAGTCTCCCGCTTCCGGATTGGCCAGCCCGACTATCCCGACCGTTCGGTCACGCTGATCGTCGAATGCGACCGGCTGGTGAACCACGGCGCCTGCCTGACCGGCCCGGGGATCGAGACGGCAACCTGGCTGAACCTGCCGGAGACAGCGGCCTTTCGGGCCAACCGTGCGCTGTTCCCCCTGGGCTTCGATACGCTTTTCACCGCCGGCGACCGCATCGCCGGCTTGCCCCGGTCCACCCGCGTGGAGGCAATCTGATGTATGTGGCCGTAAAGGGTGGCGAACGCGCCATCGACAATGCGCATGAGTGGCTGGCCGAGGAGCGCCGGGGCGATCCTTCGGTGCCGGAGCTGACGATCCCCCAGATCCGCGAGCAGATGAAGCTGGCGGTCAACCGGGTGATGGCCGAGGGTTCGCTTTACGACCCAGACCTTGCGGCGCTGGCGATCAAGCAGGCGCGTGGCGACCTGATCGAGGCGGTCTTCCTGATCCGCGCCTACCGTACCACCCTGCCGCGCCTGGCATCCTCACGCCCGGTGGATACCGGCGCGATGGCTGTGGACCGGCGCATCTCGGCGACTTTCAAGGATTTGCCGGGCGGGCAGGTGCTGGGGCCGACCTTCGACTATACGCACCGTCTTCTGGACTTTGCATTGATGGCCGAAGGCACGACACCGAACGAAAAGGTGCCCTCTCCTCCTGTGGGACAAGGCAGCGCTGAAAGTGAAAGCCACGTCCCGCATGTGACCGACTTCCTGAACCGGGATGGGCTTATCGAAGAAGAGGCGCTCTCCGAGACGATGCCCCCAGACCTGACGCGCGAGCCGATGGAACTGCCTGCCAACCGGGCGCTGCGCCTGCAGGCGCTGACGCGGGGCGACGAGGGCTTCGTGCTCTCGATGGCCTATTCCACCCAGCGGGGCTATGGCCGGACCCATGCCTTCGTCGGTGAGTTGCGGACCGGCAAGGTCGCGGTCGAGGTCGACATCCCCGAGCTGGGCTTCACGGTCGAGATCGGCGAGATCGAGTTGACCGAATGCGAGACGGTGAACCAGTTCAAGGGCTCGAAGACCGAGCCGCCGCAGTTCACCCGCGGCTATGGGTTGGTGATGGGCCAGTCCGAGCGCAAGGCCATCGCGATGAGCCTCGTGGACCGGACCTTACGCTGGCAGGAGCTGGGCGAGGATTTCACCGGCGCCCCCGCGCAGGACGAGGAATTCGTCCTGATGCACTGCGACAACATCCAGGCCACCGGGTTCCTCGAACATATCAAGCTGCCGCATTACGTCGACTTCCAGGCCGAGCTGGAACTGGTGCGCAAGCTGCGGGCCGAGGCCGGGGCGATGCAGGAGGCGGCGGAATGACCAGACATCTTGCAGCCGAGGCCTACAATTTCGCCTATCTCGACGAACAGACCAAGCGGATGATCCGCCGGGCGATCCTGAAGGGGATCGCGGTGCCGGGCTATCAGGTGCCCTTCGCCAGCCGCGAAATGCCGATGCCCTACGGCTGGGGGACGGGCGGGGTGCAGGTGACGGCGGCCTGCCTTGTGCCCGAGGACCGGCTGAAGGTCATTGACCAGGGGGCGGACGATACGACGAACGCCGTCTCGATCCGCCGCTTCTTCCAGCGCACGGCCGGGGTCGCGGTGACCGAGGCGACGGCAGAGGCCACGGTCATCCAGACCCGCCACCGCATCCCCGAGACGCCGCTGACCAAGGGACAGATCCTTGTCTATCAGGTCCCGATCCCGGAACCGCTCCGCTTTCTGGAGCCCCGCGAGACCGAGACGCGGAAGATGCACGAGCTGGAGGAATACGGGCTGATGCATGTGAAGCTGTACGAGGACATCGCAAGGCACGGCCAGATCGCGACCTCGTATGCCTATCCGGTGAAGGTCGAGGGGCGCTATGTGATGGATCCTTCGCCGATCCCCAAGTTCGACAACCCGAAGCTTGCGGGCAGTCCGGCGATCCAGCTGTTCGGCGCAGGGCGCGAGCAGCGGATCTATGCGCTGCCGCCCTGGACCCGGGCGGTGAGCCTCGATTTCGACGACCACCCGTTCGAGACCTCGAAGGCCCCGCATGATTGCGACCTCTGCGGCGCGAAGAACAGTTACCTCGACGAGGTCATCACCGACGACCAGGGCGGGCGGATGTTCGTCTGCTCGGACACCGATTACTGCGCCGGGCGACGCGCGCGGGGGATGAAGGGGCGTCTCTGGGCGCCCGAGCCGGAGGGAGCGGCATGACGGTGATGGAGAAGGTGGCTGCCACCGACCAGCCCTTGCTGAAGGTCGAGGGGCTGACCAAGCGTTATGGGCCGCGGATCGGCTGCGCCGATGTGTCCTTCGATCTCTACCCCGGCGAGGTGCTGGGCATCGTCGGCGAAAGCGGCTCTGGCAAGTCGACGCTGCTGTCCTGCCTTGCAGGGCACCAGCGGGCGGACCTTGGTCGCGTCAGCTACGACGGCCGTGACGTGCTGGCGATGTCGGAAACCGAGCGCCGGCGGCTTGGCCGCACCGACTGGGCCTATGTCCACCAGAATCCGCGCGACGGGTTGCGCATGGGCGTCAGCGCGGGCGGCAATGTGGGCGAGCGGCTGATGGCGGTGGGGGCGCGGCACTATGGGCAGATCCGCGGCAAGGCCGTGGACTGGCTGGGCCGGGTCGAGATTGCCGCCGACCGGGTGGATGACCGCCCCTCGGCCTTCTCGGGCGGGATGCAGCAGCGGTTGCAGATCGCGCGGAACCTCGTCACCTCGCCGCGGCTGGTGTTCATGGACGAGCCTACCGGCGGCCTTGACGTAAGCGTGCAGGCGCGGCTTCTGGACCTTCTGCGCGGGCTGGTGCGGGACCTGGGCCTGTCGGTGATCATCGTGACCCATGACCTTGCGGTGGTGCGGCTTCTGGCGCACCGGCTGATGGTGATGAAGTCGGGCCGGGTGGTGGAGCAGGGCCTGACCGATCAGGTGCTGGACGATCCGCAGCATGCCTATACGCAGCTTCTCGTGTCCTCCGTCCTGCAGGTGTAGACCCATGATCCGTATCGAGAACCTGTCGAAGTCCTTCACCCTGCACAATCAGGGCGGCGCGGTGATCCCGGTGATGGCCGGGGCGTCGCTAACCGTATCGGCTGGCGAATGCGTGGGCCTCACCGGCCAGTCGGGTGCGGGCAAATCCACCCTGATGCGGATGGTCTACGGCAATTACCTGACCGCCGGGGGGCGCCTTGTCGTGGGCGATACCGACGTCGCCACCGCCGAGCCGCGCCAGATCATCGCGCTTCGCCGCCATACCCTTGGCTATGTCAGCCAGTTCCTGCGCGTCGTCCCCCGTGTCCCCACGCTGGACGTGGTGGCCGAGCCCCTCCTTGTCCTCGGCACCCCGGCAACCGAGGCCCGCGACCGGGCGGCGAGCCTTCTTGAACGCCTCAACATCCCCGAACGCCTCTGGGCCCTTTCGCCCACCACCTTCTCGGGCGGCGAGCAACAGCGGGTCAACATCGCGCGCGGCTTTGCCCATTCCTACCCCGCGCTCCTCCTCGACGAACCCACCGCAAGCCTCGACGCCGCCAATCGGGAGGTCGTGCTGACCCTGATCGAAGAAGCCAAGGCACGCGGCGCAGCGATCCTGGGCATCTTCCACGACGAAGGCGCGCGGGCACGGGTCTGCGACCGGCTGGTCGATGTCATCAGCTTCACCCCTGAGGCTGCCGCATGATCTTTGCCATCGTCGGTCCCTCGGGCGCCGGGAAGGACACGCTGATCCGGGGGGCGATGACCGCCCGGCCCGACCTCCGCCTCGTCCGCCGTGTCATCACCCGCCCGACCGAGGCCGGGGGCGAGGATTTCGAGGGCGTCACCCCGGAGGATTTTGCCCACCGTCAGGCGCGCGGCGATTTTGCCCTGACCTGGCAGGCGCATGGCCTGTCCTATGGTATCCCCAAGGACCAGGTCTCCGGCCCCGGGGACGTGATCTTCAACGGTAGCCGGGCGGCCCTGCCTCTGGCCGTCCGCACATTCCCCCTGCTCCGCGTGATTCTCGTCACCGCACCGGACATCGTGCTGTCCGCCCGTCTTGCCGCTCGTGGCCGCGAGACGCCCGAGGATATCCGCGCCCGTCTGTCGCGCGCCGCTTTCCAGATGCCCGAGGGGATCGCATTCCAGGCCGTGGTGAACGACGCGACGCCCGAGACCGGGACCGCCCGCCTCCTGGCTGCGCTTCAACCGGTGAGGGCGTAGCGATGCAGAAGATGGAAGCGGCCCGACTGGTCTTCGCCGAAAAGACACAGCTCGTCGATCACGAAGGGGCGCGGCAGGACAGGGGTGAAGAACATCTTCAGCGCGGCGCTGACCGGTCCGGGAGCCTCCAACTGATCGGTCAGCGTCAGATGGAAGCGGAACTCCTCCATCACGAAAGGGTAGCCCCAACGCTCCAACAGGTCACGCTGGCGGGGGGAAAGCCGATCCGGGCGACGCCGGGCGATCTCGGCCTCGCTCAAGGGCGCGCGCAGGGCGTTCGTCGCCTCCACTACCGCCGCGCCAAGATCAAGGAGCGCCGCCTCGCACCCCACCGGCGTCAGCGCGACGAAGCCGTGCAGCACCTCGACCTGCAACCCTTCGCAGGTGACAGGTGCAAGGCGCGCGGCAAGCTCGGCCACACAGTGGCGCACGGAAGCCTCCGTCACCTCCGCGGCCAGCCGGAAGGGCGCACGGAGCGTCCCGTGGAAGCCATAACGCCGCGGCTCGGCGGTGATGGCATGGGGGTCGCCAATACCCGCCAGCACCGGCTGCGGCAGGTCGCGGTCATTGCCGGGCTCACGGCCCAGCCATTCGTTGGCGCGGTAGGCAAAGACCCCATCACGTGGGGCATAGTAGACGGCATAGCGCTTCATCTGGTCCA
Organism: Tabrizicola sp.; assembly: GCF_036781545.1. Classification (GTDB taxonomy): domain Bacteria; phylum Pseudomonadota; class Alphaproteobacteria; order Rhodobacterales; family Rhodobacteraceae; genus Tabrizicola. The sequence goes on along the minus strand of NZ_DAIQAT010000009.1, from coordinate 7,479 downwards.
TGCGGGTCGGGGTAGACGGCTTTTGTCACACCGGTGTGACGGGACCATGTCACCAGGTGCCAGCGAATTTCCCACTGCAAGACCCCAGAGGACCAGATGACCCGCGAAACCATCCTTGCCAATGCCACCCTGGTTCTGCCGGAGGAAATCTTGCACGGGCAGATTCGGATCGTCGATGGCCGGATCGTGGATATTACGGAAGGCCGGGCCGTGCCCGCAGGTGCGGAAGATTGCGGTGAAGACCTGCTGATACCCGGCCTGATCGAATTGCACACCGACAACCTCGAACGCCATATCGAGCCCCGGCCCAAGGTCGACTGGCCCCATGCCGCCGCGATCATCGCGCATGATGCGGAACTGGCCAGTGTCGGCATCACCACGGTCTTCGATGCCCTGCGCGTGGGGTCGGTGGTGTCGAACGCCAAGGCGAACTACGGCGAATATGCCCGTGCCCTGGCGGACGAGATCCTGGACCTGCGGGCCGAGGGCGCGCTGAAGATCAGCCATTTCCTGCACCTGAGGGCCGAGGTCTGTTCCGAGACCCTGGTCGAGGAGCTGGACAAGTTCGGTCCCGAAGACCGGATCGGCATCGTGAGCCTGATGGACCACACGCCCGGCGAGCGGCAGTTCCGCGACCTGACCCAGCTGCGCAAATATGTCATGGGCAAGCACGGCATCAGCGAGGCCGAGTTCGAGACCCATGTGGGGACGCAGAAGGCACTGTCGGCCCAACATGGCGCCACCCACGAAGCCGCCGCCGTTTCCGCCGCCCGCCGCTACGGCGCTGTCCTTGCAAGCCATGACGACACCGACGTCAGCCATGTCGCCCGCTCGGCAGATCACGGCGTGCACTTCGCCGAATTCCCCACGACCGTCGAGGCCGCCCGGGCCTGCAACGATCACGGCATCAAGGTGATGATGGGGGCGCCCAACCTCATCCGCGGCGGCAGCCATTCCGGAAATGTCGCCGCCGCCGATCTGGCCGAGGCCGAGCTTCTGGACATCATCTCCTCTGATTACGTGCCGTCATCGCTCCTCTCGGCCGCGCTGATGCTGGGCGATCTGTGGGGCGACATCTCCCGTGGGGTTTCCACCGTCACCAGAGCCCCCGCCGAGGCCGTGGGACTGCTGGATCGGGGGAAGATCGCCCTGGAGGCACGGGCCGACCTCGTCCGGGTTTCGAGGATTGGAAGTGCCGGAGCCGTGCGCGGAGTCTGGGTCCAGGGACGACGGGTGGCTTAGCCACTCGCCGACACGCGCCGGTCTCCTGGCCGAAGACCCGGGAAATTGCAGAAAGGAATGGGCCCCCTGGACTTGCAGATCGGGCCTTCCCCATTCGTGCCAGCTTTCTCTGGCACCAGGCCCTTGAGCGCTAGGGCATTCTTCATTTAGCGGGCTCCCTCAGACGAGAATCTGACGCGATCCTGAAATCAGTGTCGGCAAGTCGAAAGCCCGGGCATAACATCTTGACCATATGCAATGTGGAAAAGGCCGGGCAACACCTCGCAGGACCGTCACGGCAGAGTTGGAGAGGCGCATGACCAAGGCCATTCTTGCCCGGATCATCGGGCCGCTCTCGGTTCCCTGCCTGCTTATAGGGCTGATGTTGTTCGCAGCATCGCTGACCCCGTCGCTGATCCCCCGCGGGCCCGAGGTTCAGGGCGTGCTCGGCGGCCTGATGATGGCGATGGGCTATCTGGCGGGCCAGATCGTCGCGCTTCTCTGGCGCGCCGCCGACCTGCCCCGGCTGTCCGGGCGACCAGCGCAGATCATGACCTGGATTGCCGCGGCAGGACTCGGCGCGGTGTTTTTCTGGGTCCTCGGGTCCAGCCTGCGGTGGCAGAACGATCTGCGCGCCAAAATGGGAATGGAACCCGCCGATGCGTTGAATCTGGCAACGATCATCCTGATCGCAGCCACCATATTCGCCGCTGCCTTCCTGCTGGGCCGACTGGTCGCTTCGTTCTTCCGCCTGATCCGGTCCCGGCTTTACCGCGTGATGCCCCCCCGGCGGGCGAATGTGTTGGGCTTCGTCGCAGTCGTGGTGATCCTGTTTGTCGTGACCCGGGACGGCATCCTGGATAGCGTGGTGGCGGGCCTCGACGAAAGCTACGAGACCGCGCAAGTCCTCTTCGAAAAAGCGCCGCCCCCGCCGGACGACCCGCGCAAGACAGGAAGCGCGGCATCCCTTGTCGACTGGGCGGCGATTGGCGAGCCCGGGCGGGACTACATCACCACCGGCCCGGATGCCGCAGACATCCAGGCCTTCACGGGACGGCCCGCGCTGAACCCGATCCGCGTCTATGTCGGCCGCGCCAATGGCGACACCCCGCGTGAGCGGGCCGAGCTGGCGCTAGCCGAACTGCAGCGGCTTGGCGCCTTTGAGCGCAAGGTCCTTATCATAGCCAGTCCTACGGGCACCGGCTGGATGGACCCCGGCGCCATGGACCCGGTCGAATTCATGCACGGCGGCGATATCGCGACCGTGGCGGTGCAGTATTCCTACCTGCAATCCCCCCTTGCCCTGATTCTGGAAACCAATGCCGGTCTGGAACAGGCCATAGCCCTGCAGGACGTCGTCCACGGCTACTGGAAGACGCTCCCGCGCGAGAGCCGCCCGCGCCTCTATGTCCACGGCCTAAGCCTTGGGGCTTGGTCGTCGATGCATGCTACGAACATTTTCCGCCTGCTGGACGACCCGATCGACGGCGCCTTCTGGGCTGGCCCGCCGTTTCCGTCCGGGTTCTGGAACTACGTCCAGAACCAGCGCAACCCCGGCAGCCCCTGGGTTCTGCCCAAGATCGGGGAAGGATCGTTGATCCGCTACGCCTCGCATACAGCGGATGCCTCGCAGGCGAAGGGGGAATGGGGCAACATGCGGATCGTCTTCCTGCAGTATTCCAGCGACCCGGTGGTCTTCTACGATCCGGCCTCGCTTTGGCGTGCCCCGCAGTGGATGCGTGAACCGGCCGCTGCGGACATGTCCGACTATTTCGTCTTCGTGCCGATCGTCACCCAGTTCCAGCTGGCACTGGACATGGCGCTGTCCTTCGGCGCCCCTCCCGGTTACGGCCATACCTACTTTGCGCGGGACTACATCGGCCCCTGGGTGCAGGTCACCAATCCCGAGGGTTGGACGCCCGCCGATACCCGACGGCTGATCGCGCATTGCAGCGCGAAATTCGCAGAAGGCTGCGTCGACATCCGGCCTTGACGGGGCTGCAACCTGCGCCACAAGCGCTTGCCCTGGCGCCTCTTCGAAATGCGGTCAGGACCAGACCGCGCCGAGGCGACCATGATGCGCCACGCGCCGTAGGGGGTGATTGGGTGAGAGGCTGGACAACGACCCAAGCGGGGCTCGTTACGGCTGCTTCCTTCCGGACCTGACCGGGTTGGCGAGGCGCCTGCCCGCGCCAACCTCTCGCGGGGTGATATAGGCGGGGGCGGCAGGATTGGCAAGGAAGGTGATGGGCGTTGCCTTGCCAAGGTGTCCTGGTCCAGTCTTGCAGCAGCGAGAGGAGGCCGGAATGAGCAGATTGCAGCGCCTGGACTGGCCCGACAACGGAACGCCGGACCTGCCGCCCACCTTCACTCTGGCAGAGGCGGAGGGACGGCTGGCCGCAGTCAGGGGCGCGATGGCCGGGGCCGGGTATCAGGCGCTGGTGGTCTATGGCGACCGGGAGCACGCGGCGAACTTGCACTGGCTGACGGGATTCGATCCCCGATTCGAGGAGGCGGTGCTGGTCGTGACCGAGGGCGATGCGCTCTTGATCGCGGGGAACGAATGTCTGGCCTATACGGTGGTGTCGCCGCTTGTCATGGCGGGACGGGTTCGGACCGGGCTTTGCGCCTCGCTGTCGCTGCCGAGCCAGCCGAGGGGCTCGCGGCGGCTTTGGGAGTGGCTGGATGAGGCGATCCCGGCAGGGGCCAGGGTCGGCGCGGTGGGCTGGAAGTGGTATGGCGCCGAGGAGCTGCCGCTAGGCGCGGACCCGGCGCTGGCACTGGACATCCCGGCCTTCCTGGCCGATCCGCTGCGCGAGCGGGCGGGGCGGGTGGAGAATGCCACTGCACTTTTCATGCATCCCGGCCATGGGCTGCGGGCGCGGGTCGACGTCGACGACATCGCCCGGCTGGAGTTTTCCAACCACATGGCGGCTTCTGCGCTGAAGCGGATGGTCTTTGCTCTTCAGGAGGGGATGACCGATTTCGCGGCGGTCGAGGCGGCGCGGATCGGGGGCCTGCCGCTCGGCTGCCATGTGACCTTTGCCATGGGCGACACGCCGGGGCTGTCGGGGCCGGTGGGCGACAGGGTCTGTCGCGGCGTGCCCGCCAGCTTCAACATCGCGCATTGGGGGTCGAACATCTGCCGCGCGGGCTGGATGGCGCGGGGCGAGGGCGACCTGCCTGCGTCAGCGGCGGGGTATCTGGAGGAGTTCGTCTTTCCCTACGCCCGCGCCATGTCCAGCTGGTGCGCGATGATGCGGCCGGGCGTCACCGGCGGCGCGGTCTGGGCGATGATCGACGACCGGCTGCCGGACCGGTTCGGCATCACGCTGAACCCCGGCCATCTGATCGGGCTGGACGAATGGATGTCCTCGCCCATCATGCCGGGGTCGGAGATTCCGCTGGCCTCGGGCATGGCGATGCAGATGGACGTGATCCCGGCGCATCCGGGCTGGGGATCGACCCGGATGGAGGACGGCTATGTCATCGCGGACGCGGCCCTGCGTGAGGCGCTGGCGCGGACGCACCCGAACGTCGCCCGGCGCTGCGCTGCGCGGGCGGAGTTCATGGCCCGCGTGATCGGGATGGAGGTCCCGGAGAGCCTGCTGCCGCTGGCCGAGACCTGCGGGATCATCGCGCCCTGGCTTCTGGACCCCGCGCAAGTGGTGGTGCTGTAGGGCGGATTCGAGTGAAGCCATCGGGGGATTGCCCGCGAGGAACTTCGTCTGCGGCTGGCGCCGGGAAAGCATGGCCATCCCGCTGCACGTCCCTCTTCCTGCCGAGGAAAGATGCCGGTGACGCCGCGTTCCGGATGACGGCAGGATCGGCCTTCGCCATTCTGCCCGGCGAGGAGAGACCGCCATGACCAGCTATCCGCACCTTCTGTCGCCGATCACTCTGGGCGGCGTGACCCTGCGCAACCGCAGCCTGATGGGTTCGATGCATACCGGGCTGGAGGAGACGGGGGACTGGGGCCGGGTCGCGGCCTTCTATGCGGCGCGGGCGCGGGGCGGGGCGGGGCTGATCGTGACCGGGGGCATGGCACCGAACCGCGAAGGCGGGGTGTTTCCTGGCGCGGCGGGGCTGTTCTCGGCCGAGGATATCGGCAACCACCGGCGGGTGACGGAGGCGGTCCATGCCGAGGGCGGGCATATCGCGATGCAGATCCTGCATGCGGGGCGCTATGCCTATGGCAAGGACTGCGTGGCCCCCTCGGCGGTGAAATCGCCGATCTCGCCCTTTGCCCCGCTCGCGTTGGACGAGGCGGGGATCGAGACCCAGATCGCCGATATCGCCACGGCGGCGGCGCGGGCCATCGAGGCTGGGTATGACGGCGTCGAGGTGATGGGGTCGGAGGGCTATTTCCTGAACCAGTTCCTCGTCACCCATACCAATCGCCGCACGGACCGCTGGGGGGGACCCTACGAGAACCGGATGCGGCTGCCGGTCGAGGTGGTGCGACGGGTGCGCGCGGCGATGGGGCCGGGGGCAGTGCTGGTCTATCGCATCTCGCTGATCGACCTGGTGCCGGAGGGCTCGACCTGGGACGAGGTCGTGCAACTGGCAAAGGCGGTGGAGGCGGCGGGGGCGTCCGTGCTGAACACCGGGATCGGCTGGCACGAGGCGCGGGTGCCGACAATTGCCACCTCGGTCCCTCGCGCGGGTTTTGCGCATCTGACGGCGCGGCTGCGGCCGGAGGTTTCGATCCCCGTGATCACCTCGAACCGGATCAACAGGCCGGAGGTGGCAGAGCGGCTACTGGCCGAGGGCGTGGCGGACATGGTGTCGATGGCGCGGCCCTGGCTGGCGGATGCCGAGTTCATGGTCAAGGCGGCGTCAGGCCGTGCGGCAGAGATCGCGCCCTGCATCGCCTGCAACCAGGCCTGTCTGGACCATACGTTCAGCGGCAAGCTGACCTCATGCCTGGTCAACCCGCGCGCCTGCCATGAGACGGAACTGCTCTATACGCCCGCCCAGGTGGTGAAGCGGGTGGCCGTGGTGGGCGCGGGGCCAGCGGGGATGATGACCGCCATCGTTGCCAGTCAAAGGGGGCATCAGGTCACGCTGTTCGACAAGGCAGCCGAAGTCGGCGGGCAGTTGAACCTGGCGAAGCGGGTGCCGGGGAAGGAGGAGTTTCACGGGCTGGTGGACTGGTTCACCACGATGCTGCGCGCGCCGGGGATCGCGTTGCGACTGGGGCATGAGGCGACGGTGGAGGACCTGAAGGGCTTCGACGAGGTGGTGATCGCCACCGGCGTCACGCCGCGCGATCCGGGGATTCCGGTCGAGGGTGGGGCGAAGGCGCTGTCCTACATCGACGTGCTGAAGGGCGCGCCGGTGGGCCGCCGCGTGGCGGTGGTCGGTGCGGGCGGGATCGGCTTCGACGTGGCCGAGACGCTGGTGGAGGATGGCGTCAGCCCGACGCTGGACGCAGGTCTCTGGCGGCAGGAATGGGGGGTCAGCGCGCCATGGCAGGACCGCGGCGGGCTAGCCCCCGAGGGGCCGCAGCCGCAGCCGCCGGCACGGGAAGTGCATCTGTTGCAGCGCAAGGCGGAAAAGCCGGGGCGTCATCTGGGCAAGACGACCGGATGGATCCATCGGGCCACGCTGGCGATGAAACGGGTGCGGATGCAGGGCGGGGTGAACTACGAGCGGATCGTGCCGGAAGGGTTGTGGATCAGCCACGGGCCAAACCGCGACCAGCTGGAACTGCTTGCCGTCGATGCCGTGGTGCTGTGTGCAGGGCAGGAGCCGGAACGGAAGCTTTCGGCAGAGCTGGACCGGTGCGGCATCCCCCACCATCTGATCGGCGGGGCGGATGTGGCCGCCGAACTGGATGCCAAGCGCGCGATTGATCAGGCCGCGCGCTTGGCGGCAGGGCTTTAGCAACGCTCGTCGGTGACTTCGCCCCCCCTCGCGCAAGGCCCGAGGAGAAGACGAAGTCGAACGACGAGGCGCGGCGTCAGCCGTTGGTGGCGGCTTCCGGCGCCTTGATCGCGCCACTGTCCAGCGCGGCCTGCAACTCGGTCGCATCGACGTTGCCGTCGGCATTGGTGTCGATGGCCTTGAAGCTGTCCTCGGTCAGATCCGTCCAGACTGCCTGAAGCTCGACCAGCGACCAGCTGCCGTTGCCATCGGTGTCCGGCACATCCGGCAGGGTAGCCTGCGCGAAGGCGGCCGAAGCCAGAGCGAACGGGGCAAGCACAAGTGCGATGCGTTTCATGGAAGTCTCCTTTTTCTATCCACGATTGCGGG
>NZ_DAIQAT010000008.1:0-55729 GCF_036781545.1 Tabrizicola sp. | reverse complement strand
CAGGCCGTTGTCGGCCAGAAGCCCCTTCAACCGCTCCCGCGCGCCCTCGGACCAGCTGGCAATGACCACTTGCCCCGTCTTCGCCAGACCCTGAACATGCTCCGCCAAGGCCGCGAAAAGGTTGATCTTCTCCTGCTGCCGCTCCGGTGCGAAGTTGCGTCCCGCCCGTGCGCCCGCGTCCAGCACTCCCGGCCCCGGACTTTGCGGCAAGGGCGACAGCTGCACCACGCGGCTGGACGCCAGTGCCGCCTCCCAGGCGGCATCGTCCAGATACAGCTCCTCCGCAGGAACCGGCTTGTAGACCGTGTCGATCCGCCCCTTCGCGCCCATCGCCTCGTGGCGGGCGTCGTAGCTGTCTTCGATGCCCTCCCACCGCGCCAGCCGCGCCGGTGTCACCTGATCGTCCAGCACCACCGAGGCGCCGGGCAGGTAGTCGAACAGCGTCTCCAGCCGCTCGTGGAAGAAGGGCAGCCAGTGCTCCATCCCCTGGTGTTTCCGCCCCGCGCTGACGGCTTCGTAAAGCGGGTCGTCCGTCCCCGCCGCCCCGAAGGCGATGCGGTAGTTCTGCCGGAACCGCGCGATGGAGGCTTCATCGAGGATCGCCTCGGAAACAGCTGAAAAATCGACGCTTTTCAGCTTCTCGACCGTCCGCTGCGTCTCGGGATCGAAGCGCCGCGCCCCGTCCAGCACGTCGCCGAAGAAATCCAGCCGGATCGGCCCGCCCGGCCCCGGCGGGAAGATGTCGACGATCCCCCCCCGCAATGCGTAGTCGCCGGGCTCCGCCACCGTCGATACCGGCGAGAACCCCATCCGCGCGAGGAACCCCTTCAGCCGCGCCTCGTCCACGCGGCTGCCGACCTCGGCACGGAACGACGCCGCCTTCACCACCTCACGCGTCGGCACCTTCTGAGTCGCCGCGTTCAATGTCGTCAGCAGCACGAAAGGCCCGGAAAGCCCGTCGGCCAGCGCCGCCAGCGTCGCCATCCGCCGCGCCGAAATCTCGGGGTTGGGACTGACGCGGTCATAGGGCAGGCAGTCCCAGGCCGGGAAGTCCAGCACGACCGCCCCGGGCGCCATCACCGCCAGCGCCGCGCGCATCGCCTCGGCCCGCTTGTCGTCACGCGCGATGTGCACGACCGGCTGGCCCCGCGCAAGCTCGCGGGCCAGGATTCGGGCGTCGAACCCCTCGGGCGCACCGCCCATCAAGATACGTTCGGCTGTCATTTTGCCGCAGTTTGTCAGTTCAGGATAGAAATGTTGATGTTTTGCCAGGTTCCATAGAATGCGGTGATGGTGATCGAAATCATCCCTATCACTTGCACGATCCGGCGATGCACCGTCAGGCGGTGAAGCAGCGCCTCGCCCGTCCCGCCCTCGGCCATGATCCTGCGACTTGACCGCACGCTGACCCAGACGACCAGCACCATCGGCGCCGCCAGAAAAAGCAGGGCCTGCGCGAATTCGACGTCATACCAGACAGCCAGCGTCAGCAGCGAGGTCAGCCAGAACGCGGCCGTTCCCGGCAGCATCCAGTCCCCTCGGTCGATCACATGCAGAAGCCGGTTGATGTTGATCCGCACCAGGTCTTCCACATCGGTCTGCGCCTGCCCGCCCTCGCGTCGCGCGCGCTGGATCATGTCATGCGGCACCCCCAGCACCCAGTGGCTGACCGATGACCACAGCGTCGCCAGCGCGATCCAGTACCAGAGGTTCGAGAACGACCTCAGGTCGATCACATCCAGCGCCATGTCAAGGACATCCACCTTGTCGGGTCTCCTTCAGCTCATCCGCTGCCCGTCGAGATACTTGAGGCCGCCCGCTTTCCATGGCAGGCAGAAGCCGAAGCCGCAAGTCCCTGCTTTTGCGGCGTGGAAGGAGCCAGCCCATGCAGCCGACGCAAGCCCCCTATCCGGCGACCCGCTTCCGCCGCCTGCGCCGCAGCGGCGCCCTGCGCGCCCTGGTGCAGGAAAACACCTTGGGCACCGGCGACCTGATCTGGCCGGTCTTCCTGTGCGACGGGGTGAACCAGCGCCAGCCGGTCGCCTCGATGCCGGGGGTGGAGCGGCTTTCGCTCGAACTGGTGGTCGAGGCCGCCGCCCTGGCGCATGACCTCGGCATCCCGGCGATCTGCCTCTTTCCCTATACCGACCCGGCGCTGAAGACCGCCGACTGCCGCGAGGCCTGGAACCCCGAGAACCTGACCAACCGGGCGATCCGGGCGATCAAGGCGCAGGTGCCGGGGATCGCGGTGATGACCGACGTGGCGCTCGACCCCTACAATGCACATGGCCATGACGGGCTGGTGGTGGACGGGATCATCCTGAACGATGAGACGGTCGAGGCGCTGGTCCGTATGGCGCTTGCCCAAGCCGACGCAGGGGCCGACATCCTGGGGCCCTCCGACATGATGGACGGTCGCATCGGCGCGATGCGGGCGGCGCTGGAAGGCGCGGGCCACAAGGATGTGGCGATCCTGTCCTACGCTGCCAAATATGCCAGCGCCTTCTACGGACCGTTCCGCGACGCGGTGGGGGCGACAGGGGCGCTGAAGGGCGACAAGAAGACCTACCAGATGAACCCGGCGAACGGCGACGAGGCGATCCGGCTGGTCGCCCGCGACCTCGCCGAAGGCGCCGACATGGTGATGGTGAAGCCGGGGATGCCCTATCTCGACATCTGCCACCGCGTGAAACAGGCCTTCGGCACCCCCACCTTCGCCTACCAGGTCTCGGGCGAATATGCGATGATCCGGGCCGCTGCCGACAACGGCTGGATCGATGGCGAGAAGGCGATGGTCGAAAGCCTGATGGCCTTCAAGCGCGCCGGTTGTGACGGGATCCTGACCTATTTCGCGCCGGCGGTGGCGCGTCTTCTGCGAGGATAGACGCAAGGGTTCCTGCCCGGGACCAAATTCCTTCGGAGGAATTTGCCAAAACTTTTCGAAAAGTTTTGCGCCCCCTCCCCGCAAGCCTCAGCTCAACAGCCCCTGCACCGTATTGGTCAGGTCGTTCAGCGAGAAGGGCTTCGGCAGGAAGACCGAATTCGGCACCCGCGCCTGATCCTCGGCGAGGCCATCCTCGGCATAGCCGGACATGAAGATCACCTTCACCCCCGGCCTTTGCAGATGCGCGCGCCGCACCCAGGCCGGGCCATCCATCCCCGGCATCACCACATCGGTCACGAAGAGATCGACATGCAGCGAGCGGTCCTCGAGTTTCGCCAAGGCCTCCTCGGCATTCGCAGCCTCCAGCACCGTATAGCCGCGCAGGCTCAGCGCCCGGCTGGCGAAGGCGCGGACCGAGGCCTCGTCCTCGACCAGAAGCACCACCCCCTCGCCCTGCTTCGCCGTGACCCGCTTCACCTCGGCCACCGGGGCCTCGTCCGGGCCTTCGTAGACCGGGAAGTAAAGCGAGAAGGTCGTGCCCTCGCCCACCGCCGAATCGACGAAGATGAAGCCGCCCGACTGCTTGACGATGCCGTAGGCCATCGACAGCCCTAGCCCGGTGCCCTCGCCCACCCGCTTGGTGGTGAAGAACGGCTCGAAAATCTGCCGCAGCTGGTGCTCGGGAATGCCGACGCCGTGGTCCACCACCCGGATCACGGTATAATCGCCCGCGGGCACCGTCGCCCGGTCGCGCTGCAGGTCCTCGGCCAGCGTCACCGGCTCGGTCTCGATCCTGATGTCGCCGCCCGCGGGCATCGCGTCGCGCGCATTGACCACCAGGTTGATCAGCACCTGCTCGACCTGCCGCTTGTCGGCGCGGATGCGCCCCAGCGGGCGGCCGACCACCCGGCCCAGATGGGCGAGCGTCAGGTCCACCTTCTCGACCATCAGCCGGTTCAGAAGATGCGTGAGGTCCCCCAGCACGTCCTCCAGGTCCAGCACTTCCGGGTTCAGCGTCTGCTTGCGCGAGAAGGCCAGAAGCTGCCCCACCAGCGAGGCCGCCCGGTTCGCGTTCTGCCGGATCTGCTCCAGATCGGCGAAATCGCTGTCCTCGCGGCCATGGCGCAGCAGAAGAAGGTCGCAATGCCCGGAGATCGCTGTCAGCAAATTGTTGAAATCGTGCGAAATCCCGCCCGCCAGCTGACCGATCGCCTGCATCTTCTGGCTTTGCGCGAACTGCGCCTCCATCGTCTTCAGTCGCGTCGCGTCGTTCAGGATCGCCAGGGCGCCGGGCCTGCCGCCCTCGACGTGACGGCGCAGGGTGATCTGCAGGAACCGTTCCTCCTCGCCTCGCACCCGCAGCACCTCCGAGCCGCCGGGATGCCGCCCCGCCACCACATCCGCCAGCCATTCCGAGACCGGACGACCCAGCCCCTCGAAAAGGTCGTGGAACATCGCCGCGCGGATATCTCCCCGCCACATCAATTCGCGCGCGGCGTGGTTCGCCACCCGCATCACCCCGTCCGGGCCGAAGGTCATGATCGCGACGGGCACTTCCTCCAGATCCGCGCCCACCGCCATCGCCGGACGTTCCGCAGGGTCAGCCATTTCTCCGGGCAGGTCGAATTCATCCGCGCGCCAGAAGAACCTGGTCTCGCTCGCCCGGTGCACCGTCAGCCGCAGCACCGCGGCATGGCCGGTGATATCCTCGCGCGCCGCCCCCCACAGTTCGGCCTGGCTCTGCAGCCGCAACATCAACGCGCCCGGGTTCAGCACATGCTGGCCAAGCGCCTCATGCAGCGCCCGGACATCCGCGCCGAAACGGTCTTCCGCCGCCTGGTTGCGCTGGATCAGCCGGCCCGCCGCGTCGGTGATGAAACAGGCCGCCGGATCGTCGGCCATCAGCACCAGCGCCCGCAGGCTTTCGGTCTCGACCCGGTAGCGGTCGATCACCGCCAGAGCCGCCAACCCCAGCGCCACCGCCAGCACCGCGAGCCCGGCAAAGGCCAGCACCGGATTGCCATCCCGGAAGGCGAGCGCCCAGATCGCGATCAGGGCCAGGCCGATCACCGCAACCACCAGAAGGGTACCCTTCTGCACTCGTCCCAACTGCCCCAGACCCAATCCGGCCCCCATGCCCTGTAAACCAACCGCGTGCTTCGCTTCTGGACGGACCTTCGACGCAAGAGGTTAAGGTAATCTTAACTCTGTCAAGGGGCACGTTCAGGTTGAGGCTAGGCTTCTCTCTTCTCTGGGGGATTGCAGAAGCCTTTCGGCAGAAGACACGCCCTGGCCAATATATTCCAGCGGGTTACAAGCCGATCTTCGAGCAAATATCTCGGCCTATCCGCGCCGCATGAGCGCCAGATAGAACCCGTCCCCACCTTGCAGCGGCGTCAACCGCACTTCGCGGTCCAGCTCCCAACCGGGATGCCGCGCCCGAAACGCCTCGACCTGGACACGATTCTCCCGATCCAGCAGCGAGCAGGTGGCATAGGCGAGCCAGCCGCCCGGCCTTACCATAGCCGCCGCCCGGTCGAGGATCGACCTCTGAGTTTCCATCACGGACTCAAGGTCTTGCGCTGTGATCCTCCACTTACCTTCCGGGTCGCGCCGCCAGCTGCCCGAGCCCGAGCAGGGCGCATCGACCAGCACAAGGTCATAGGGCGCCGCCCCCTCGGGGTCATCGGTCAGCGTGACCCTTGTCCCCGCCCGCTTCGCCCGCTCCGGCAGGTCGGCCATCCGCCTGGGGCTCGCGTCATGGGCAAAAAGCCGCAGCCTCGCCCGCGCCGCCATCGCCAGGGTCTTGCCGCCGCCGCCCGCACAATGGTCCAGCACCCGCATCCCGTCGGTCAGCGGCAGAGCCTCCGCCACCGCCTGCGAAGACGCATCCTGCAGCTCGACCAGCCCCGAAAGATAGGTCTGCGAGCCCTGCAGCTTCCGCGCGTTCTCCACCACCTCCAGCGCCGTCGCCGCCAGCGGATGCGGCCGCGCCACGATCCCCTCCGCCGCCAGCGCTGCCACCGCGCCCGGAACATCGGTTTTCCCGAGGTTCACCCGCAGGAAGACCGGCGCCCGCGAGCGCAACGCCTGGGCCACCGGCACGAAATCATCCCCGAGACTGTCGCGCAGCTCCGGCAGCAGCCAGCCCGGCAGGTCCAGCGCGTCCTCCGCCAAAGGCTCCCGCCCCACTTCCTCCGGCCCCGGCAGCGCGGGTGCATGGCCCTCGCCGGAAAACAGCGCCTCCTGACCGGCCTCGCGCATGAGGCCCAGCACCAGCCCGCGCCCGGTCAGCCCGCCGCCCCGCGCCGCGGCCGAGTTCCGCCGACGCAGCGCCTCGAACACCAGATCGCGCACCGCCGCCCGATCGCCCGACCCCGCAAACCGGCTCGCCCGCCCCCAGTTGGTCAGCGCCTTCTCGGCTGCCTCTCCGGCCAGCACCCGGTCGAGGATCGCGATCGCCGCCGCACATCTTGCCGAAGGTGTCATCCGCGTCCTCGCGCCTGGGTCGAGTTCCTGATCGCCGGTTTTGCCGGCACCGGCAAGCCGGTAGTGCTGTGGCGGGTGGCGCAGAACCCGAGCGCCACCAAGCCTGGCCGGTTGACGCAATCGTGAAGGCTGCTTACCACTAAGGCAGGAAGCGTATGAAGGACTTGCCGCCATGAAGAAGACCCTCACCGCGACACTGGTCGCCGCCTTGGCCTCGCCGTCGCTTGCCGGAGGGCCGGTGATCATCGCCGAAGAACCCGAGGTGGTCGCGGAACGCCCCGCCTCCTCGGCCAACCTCCTGGTGCCGTTGCTGCTTCTGGCGGTCGTCGCCGTGGTCGTCAGCAGCAACGACGACGACCCGGTCGTCAGTGGCAGTGCCGAACAACAATGACCTGACTGCCGGCTTTGCCAAGGGGCAGGATGCGATCTTTCACCAGCGCGTCCTGCCTACCCTTGGCGTCAGGGGCGGCGGTATCTCCGCGCCACGCTGGCTTTTCATCTGCGGCCAGCAGGGCAGCGGCAAAACCACCCTTGCCGACCGCCTCGCGCAGGACCTCGGGTCCGACCAGACCCAACGCATCTCGGTCGACGATCTGACCACGCTTCTGTCCGGGCCTGAAGACGATCCGGGCATTTCGTCCCCCGATCAGAAACGGCTCCGGCAGCGCTGTATCGACGGGCTGGCCGAGCACGCCACCAGCCTCGGCGCGCATGTGATCTGGGAAGCCCCCGGCCCCGGCGAGATCGAGGGCGTGGCGCTTGTCGCCCGCGCCCTGGGCTACCGGACGGAATGTCTCGTCCTGGCGCTCCCCCGGGCGGAAAGCTGGCTCGCCACGCTGCATCGCAGCCTCGAAAGCGGCGGGCCGACCGTCCGCTGGGACTTCCTTTGCAGCGCATACCGCCGCTGGCCTGCGCTTCTGGCCCGGGCCGAAGCCGCGCATGGCTTCGACAGGGTCGCCATCCTCGACCGCGAAGGCACGCTTTGCTACGAGAACCAGTTGCTGGGCGACGGCCGGGACTGGGCCACACCGCCCTTCGGCTTCGAATCCCTCGTCATCGAACGCGCCCGCGCCCGGACCAGGCCCGCGCTCGACGCCATGCTCGCCGACTGGCAGGCGATCCGCGCTCATCCCTGCCTCGCCTTCCGCAATCATCCCGCTTGGGCCTGGGACAGCCTGACCGCCTTCGACAATCACCTGCGCGAGATGGCCACCGATCCCGCAACCTTCTTCGACCTGAACGATCCCCATCCCGTGACCGCCCCGCGCTGGATCACCCGCCTGCGCGACGAACTGGACGACATTCTCGCGGGACCCGAGGCCGAAGGCCAGCCCGACCTTCCCGCCCGGGCCGGCCGCCTTGTCGCCCTCGTCAGCCAGATCGCCGGTCAGCCCACCCGGTAGTTCGGGCTTTCCCGGGTGATCTGCACATCGTGGACGTGGCTTTCCTTCAACCCCGCGCCGGTGATCCGCACGAAGCGGCACTGCGTCCGCATCTCGGCCACCGTCGCGCAGCCGGTATAGCCCATCGCCGCGCGCAGGCCCCCCACCATCTGGTGGATCACCGCCGCCGCCGTCCCCTTGTAGGGCACCTGCCCCTCGATCCCTTCCGGCACCAGCTTGTCGCTGGCCGCATCCTTCTGGAAATAGCGGTCCGCCGACCCCCGCGCCATCGCGCCCAGGGACCCCATCCCGCGATAGGCCTTGAACGACCGGCCCTGCCACAGGATCACCTCGCCCGGGCTCTCGTCCGTCCCCGCGATCGCCGACCCGACCATGGCGCAGGACGCCCCCGCCGCGATCGCCTTGGCGAAATCGCCGGAATACTTGATCCCGCCGTCCGCGATCACCGGCACGTCGCCCGCAGCGCCCGCCGCATCCATGATCGCCGTCAGCTGCGGCACGCCCACGCCGGCGACGATCCGCGTCGTGCAGATCGAGCCCGGCCCGATCCCCACCTTCACCGCATCCGCCCCCGCGCCGATCAGCGCGCGCGTCGCCTCGCCGGTGGCGACGTTCCCCGCCACCACCTGCACCGTGTTCGACAGCTTCTTGATCCGTTCCACCGCGATGGCGACGCCCTCGCTGTGCCCATGCGCCGTGTCGATCACCACCAGGTCCACGCCCGCATCGATCAGCGCCTGGCTGCGTTCAAACCCCGCATCCCCCACGGTCGAGGCCGCCGCGACCCGCAGCCGCCCCATCTCGTCCTTGCAGGCGTTCGGGTTCAGCACCGACTTCTCGGTGTCCTTCAGCGTCAGGAGGCCCGTCAGCTTCCCCGCCCCGTCGGTCACCAGCAGCTTCTCGATCCGCCGCGCCTTCATCAGGCTGATCGCCTCGGCCCGGTCCACCGGCTCCTTCAGAACGGCAAGGTTCTCGCTGGTCATCATCACCCTGACCGGCGTCCTGTCATCCGACGCAAAGCGCATGTCGCGGTTGGTCACGATCCCCAGAACCCGGCCCGCGCCATCCACCACCGGAAAGCCGGTGATCGCATAACGCTCCATCAGCGCCTTGGCATCGGCCAAAGTCTGGTCAGGCGTCAGGGTGATCGGCTGGTAGACCACCCCGCTTTCAAACCGCTTCACCCGGCTCACTTCCCGTGCCTGCGCTTCCGGGTCGAGGTTGCGGTGGATCACCCCGATCCCCCCCGCCTGCGCCATGGCAATCGCCATCCGGCCTTCCGTCACCGTGTCCATCGCGCTGGACAGAAGCGGGATGTTCATCCGGATCGCCTTCGTCACGAAGGTCGAGGTATCGGCATCCGACGGCAGCACGCTCGATGCCGCGGGCACCAGAAGCACGTCGTCAAAGGTGAGAGCCTCACGAATCTCCATGGGTGGTCCCTCCGGGAGCAAGCATCGTTTGGCGGTTCCCCATTTCATGGCCTGAGAGCGGGCGCAAGGGCAAATGAGGCCCTTGCACCCGCCCGCGCCCCATGCAGATTACCCGGAAGGAAGAGGACCCCATGCGCGTCGCCATCGTCGAGAACACCCGCATCACCCACCACGGCCAGGTCGGCGTGGCGCTGCATGAACGCGCGGCGCTGATCGACCAGTACAGACCCTGGTCGGGCCAGCCCCTGCCCCGGACCGTGGACGCCGATGCCCTCGTCGTCTTCGGCGGCGAGCAATCCGCCACGGACGACCATACGCATCCCTATCTCCCCGCCCTGGCCGAGCTGATGGCCGCCTATACCGCCATGGACCGCCCGGTCCTCGGCATCTGTCTCGGCTCCCAGCTCCTCGCCCGTGCCTATGGCAGCGAGAACCACCTCGGAGTGGCCCCGGAATTCGGCTGGGTCGAGGTGACACTGACCGAAGCGGGCCAGGCCGACCCCGTCCTGTCGCAGGTCCCGCGGACCTTCCCGATCTTCCAGTGGCATTCCGACACCTTCACCCTGCCGCCGGGCGCAGTCCACCTCGCCGAAAGCCCGGTGGCCCGCCATCAGGCCTTCCGCATCGGTCGCGCAACTTACGGCACCCAGTTCCATTTCGAGGCCAGCCGCAGCGTCGTCCGCGACTGGTCGCAAACCTTCCCCGAGGTCACCGAACGCATGTCCCCCGGCTGGTCGTCGCGGCACCCCGCCCTCGCCGCCAGCCAAGGCGCCGCTGCCGACACCCACGGCCTCGCCCTCGCCCGCGCCTGGGTCGGCCTGATCTGACCCCAAGGGCCGGGCTACATACACGCCCCCCGCCGGACGCTCCGCCTCACTCCCTCGTCGTCGTCCAGACGCAGGCGGATAAGCCGTTGATCTGCCCCCGGCCGTTTCCCCTGTGCGTCATCCGGCGCCCCCCGAGGAACCGGGGGCGTCCGCGTTCAGATCGTCCGCGAACTTGCGCATGAGGCGTACCAGCTCCTCGATATCCCGCTGGTCCCAACTGGCAAAGATCGCGCGCCCCATCCGTTCCCGCGCGCCATCGACCAGATCGGTCATCGCCTTGCCCTTCGGCGTGATGGTCGCCTCGCGTACCCGCCGGTCTGCCGCACTTCCATGGCGCTCGATCAGTCCAAGGCTTTCCAGTTTTGCGACCTGACGGCTGACGGTGGTG
The DNA here is from genome assembly GCF_036781545.1 of Tabrizicola sp. Classification (GTDB taxonomy): domain Bacteria; phylum Pseudomonadota; class Alphaproteobacteria; order Rhodobacterales; family Rhodobacteraceae; genus Tabrizicola. The sequence continues at coordinate 45,305 of NZ_DAIQAT010000008.1, read as the reverse complement.
TAGTCCCGCCCGACGCGGTCGGCCATCTCCACGACGCCGATCGGCCCCAGCCTCTCGATTCCGACCAGCAGCGGAAACAGTGCACGGTCGAGAGAGATACCCGCCTCCCGCACCATGCCCTCGTCGCGCTGCGGTCGGTTCATGACGCTGACGATATCAAGCAGCGCGCCGTGAAGCTGGCGTATCTGGTCGCCAATATGTGTATTTTGCACTTTATTTGTTGACATGCCGTCGCTCCTCCACTTATGTGCATAATACACTCATGGAGACGGATATGACAGGGCAATTCGCAGCAGAAGTGCTCATTTGCGGCGCGGGCGCGGCTGGCCTGACGCTGGCGATCGATCTCGCACGGCGCGGCGTTTCCTTCCGGCTGATCGAGAAGATGGACGATCCGTTTAGCGGCTCCCGTGGCAAGGGCATCCAGCCGCGCAGCCAGGAAGTCTTCGAGGATCTCGGCATTCTCGACAGGATCGTCGCGGTCGGCGGCGTCTATCCGCGGCAACGGGAATATCGCGCCGATGGCAGCCATATCGACTCGGATGTCGTGGAGCACCGGGATCCGACGCCTGCCGAACCCTATCATCTCCCGCTGATGGTGCCGCAATTCCTGACCGAAGGCGTGATGCGCGAGCGGCTCCTTGAACTCGGGCACCGTCCCGAGTTCGGTCGCGAACTTGTGGGCTTCCAGCAGGATGAGCACGGCGTCACCGCACGCCTGCTCGGCGAAGGCGGGGAAGAGACCATTCGCGTGCGCTATCTGGTCGGCGCCGATGGCGGACGAAGCTTCGTGCGTCACGCGCTCGATATCGGGTTTCCCGGCAAGACGCTCGGCGTCCGCGCCATCGTTGCCGATGTCACGCTGACCGGCCTCGGTCGCGATGTCTGGCACCGTTTCGCCGAAGGCGACATGGACCGGCAGATCTCGCTGTGCCCGCTCGCCGGGACGCAGATGTTCCAGATCCAGGGGCCGATCCCGCTGGAAGGTGAGGTCGATCTTTCCGCCAAGGGACTGACCGCCCTCATCTCGGACCGCACCGGTCGCGATGACATCCACGTCCGGTCCGTGTCCTGGGCATCGGCCTTCCACATGAATGCCCGGCTTGCCGATCGCTATCGTATCGGCCGGGTCTTCCTGGTGGGCGACGCCGCCCATACCCATCCGCCCACCGGCGGCCAAGGCCTGAACACCAGCGTTCAGGATGCCTATAATCTCGGCTGGAAGCTGGCAGCGGTCACGGCCGGCGCTCCCGACGCGCTGCTCGACAGCTACGAGGACGAACGTCGACCGGTCGCCGCCGCGATGCTGGGCCTCGCCACGAAGCTTCTCGACGCCCTGAAGCGGGGCGAGATGCGGCGCGGCCGCGAGGTGCACCAGCTTGACCTCGGCTATCCCGAATCCGCCCTCGCGCTGGAGATGCCGCAGCGAAGCGGGGGCCTTCTCGCAGGCGACCGGGCCCCCGATGCGCCGATCCGCGGCGCGGCGGGCCAGCCGACACGTCTGTTCGAATTGCTGAAGGGCGCGCACTGGACGCTGTTGGGCTACGAGGCGACGCGCAATCTCGTGCCGGCGCGCGCCGGCTTGCACATCCATACCTTCGGTCCGCACGGCGATCTCAAAGACGATGCCGGTCATTTCCGCGAGGCCTATGCGCTGACGCCGGGCGACTGGGTGCTCGTGCGCCCTGACGGCTATGTCGGCGCGATCCTCGCCTCCAGCGAGATCGCGGCGCTCGAGATCTATCTGCAACAGGTCGGTTGCGGCCCGGTCAAGGGAGAACGGCGATGAAAGCCGCAATCGTTCAGGGTCCCGGGCAAGCGCCGGTCTATCTGGATTTCGAAGAGCCGGTTGCAGGTGCGGGAGAGAACCTCGTTCACGTGACCGCCTCGGCCATCAGCCAGAACGCCCGGAGCCGGGCCAGGGGCACGCATTACAGTTCACCCGGCGAGTATCCTTTCGGCGTCGGCATCGATGGCGTGGGGCGGCTCGAAGACGGCAGCCGGGTCTATTTCGTGCTGCCGCGCGCGCCCTTCGGCAGCATGGCAGACCGGACGGTGGTGGCATCCAGCCAATGCCTGCCGTTGCCCGACGATCTTGACGATGCGACGGCCGCAGCCATCGCCAATCCCGGCATGTCGTCCTGGGCCGCCTATACGGAACGCGCCCGGCTCAAGCCCGGCGAAACGGTTCTGGTCAACGGCGCGACCGGCACGGCGGGGCGTCTCGCCGTGCAGATCGCGAGGCATCTGGGCGCGAAGAAAGTCATCGCGACCGGCCGCAATATCGACGCGCTTGCCTCGCTCGCAACTCTGGGCGCCGACGTGACAATTGCGCTTGTCGAGGACGCGGACGCGCTGAAGGCAAGCTTCACGGCGCAGTTAGCACAGGGAATCGATGTCGTCATCGACTACCTCTGGGGCAGAAGCGCCGAATGCCTGCTTGTCGCCGCGGCCAGGGCAGGCCGCGACGCCGTGCCGATCCGGTTCGTTCAGGTCGGGTCCCTCGGCGGCCAGAACATCGCCCTGCCAAGCGCAGTCCTGCGCTCATCGGCGATCGAGCTTATGGGCAGCGGCATCGGCAGCATTCCCCTCGACCGTCTCGTCAACGCCATCGACGGGGTGTTGCAGGCGACCATCCCCGCCGGCCTCCAGATCGCCTTCAAGCCCGTGCCCCTGTCCGCTTTCGCGCAGGCATGGCCGAACGACGACAGCAGGAACAGGACCGTATTCGTCATGAACGGGCCGGTGGCATGAGCGACCAGCCACATTCGACCGCAACCGCCGAAGGCACTGCTCCGAACCGGCTCGACTGGCGTCTGATGCTTCCGGTGTTCGTCATCGTCAGCCTCGACGCGGCCAGCGCCGGTGCGATCCTTCCGATCCTGCCGTTCTTCCTGCGGGATCTGGGCGCCACCCCGCTTGTCCTCGGCCTCGTCCTCGGCGCAGAGGCTCTCAGCCAGTTCGTCGCTGCCCCGTTTCTGGGGCAGCTCTCCGACCGTTTCGGGCGCAGGCCGGTTCTGCTCGCAAGCCAGGCCGGAGCATTGATCAGCCTCTCCCTGCTGGCGCTGGCCAACAGCGTGGTCTTCGTGCTGCTGGCGCGGGTCCTGCTGGGTCTGACGGCCGCGAACTTCGCCGCGGCGGCAGCCTATGCCGCCGACAACAGCAGCCCAACCACGCGTCGCCAGGCCATCGGCGTCCTGAGCGCGGGGCTCGGCCTTGGCGGCATGATCGGCCCCAGCCTTTCGGGATACCTCTCGGATATCTCGCTGACGGTTCCGATCTGGGTCGCGTTGATGCTGTCGGCATCCAGTATCGTCATCACCGGGATCTTTCTGAAAGGCAGCAGCCCGGTCGGCCGCACCGCCCCAGGGCAGGACCAGACGGCCAGCGAGAAGGTTTCCTTCCGGTCGATCCTGACGTCGCCGGTGATCCGCATCCTGCTGATCGTCCTCCTGTGCCACTATTTCTCGTACGGGCTGTTCAGTTCCGAACTTGCCGTCTTCCTCGGCGATACCTTCGTCTGGAACGGCCATGCCTTCGGCCCCAGAGAGCTCGGCTACATTCTCACCGCTGACGGTGCCATCAACATCCTCGTCCAACTGCTCCTGCTGAAGTGGCTTGGCAGCAAGTTCAGCGAGCGGAACCTGATCGTCCTTGTGTTCTGCATCCTGACGACCGGCTATGTCCTCGTCGGTGTCGCGACAGAAATCCCGACGCTTGCCCTGGCCGTCCTGTGCATCAGCACCGGCGTGGCCTTGGCCCGCCCGACCTTCATCGCCGCGCTCTCGGTGCATGTGCCACGGCAGCGCCAGGGCGTCGTCATGGGATCCTTCCAGTCGCTCGTCGCGGTGACCGACATCGTCACCCCGGCGATTGCGGGCGCCATCCTGGGACAGAGCCTCTATGGTGCCTGGATCGGCGCAGTCGTCGCCATTGCACTCGCGGGAGCCGTCATCGCGAGCAGCCGCCTTCCGAAGGTCGATCCGGAAGCAAGGGCGGCGGGACCCTGAGGTTTGGCGCTACCCCAGGGGCGAAGCGCCCCGACTGAGGGGGCGAAGCCCGACGACAAGACAAAGCCTCGCGCGCCAGCGCTCCCTCCGGCAGCCGTCCCAAACCCGCAAACGACCTCCGCCCCCCAAGAGAGGAAATGAGGTGGGTCACGCCTCCGCCGCGTTCGTCACCGCCGCAAGCTTGCCTCCCGGCCAGCGCTTCAACACCCACCACAGGATCGCCGGGTTCACCCCCAGCGCCAGGACCGTCACTCCGATCCCCGGCCAGAGCCAGACCCCGCCCGCAGCCATCAGCGCCAGCGCCAGCGCCGCCAGCGGAAAGGTGAAGGCCCCCCACATCGCCGTGACCCCGGCCTGCAGCAGCCAGCGCGCCGCGGCCGTCAGCAGAATCGCGTAGACCAGCCCAAGCCCCGCGAAGATCGCCGCCAGTTCCGGCATCCCCAGCAGCCCCGCCACCGCGCCGAACAGCGCCGCCGGGGCCAGATGGATCGCCAGCAGCGGTCGCAGGGGCGCAGGCGGCACCGCGCGGGCGAACTGGCGCAGGCTCAGCCCCCAGATCGCCAGCGCCACCGGCAACGTCCCCCAGAAGAGCCCCTCGGCCAGCAACCCCCATCCCAGCGCCAGCGCCGGGGCGGCCGCCACGATGAAGCCCACAAAACTCAGATGCAGCGTCGGGTTCACCGCCCGCGCCTCCGGCGGCAGGCCCAGAAGCAGCCGGACCAGCAGCCCCGCCAGCACCGCATGTCCAGCCAGCGCGAGGAGCAGCAGCCCCGCCGCCGCCTGCGCGCCATAGGCCCCGACCAGCCCAGCGGCCGCCATGCCGCCCATGGTCAGCGCCGCCAGCCCCGACCGCCCCGGCAACACCCGCAGGTCCTCGACCACCACGCCCGGCCGCCGCGCGATCTTCACGCCATAGGCCATCGTCGCGAAGGCCCATAGCGCGACCGCCGCCCCCGCCAGCAAATCCCCCGGCCCCGGATCAAACCCAAGCCGCCCCAGCGCCAGCCGCACCGCTCCGGCAAGGCCCAGAAGCCCCAGGATCGGCGGAAAGATCGCCGGAGGCGTCTTCGCGAACAGCTTCGGTCGCCGCGGCGGAAATTCCGGCGGCGGATAAAGCTTTGGGCGGGGTTGCAGGGTCATGCAGGTCTCCTGGCGGGTGCAAGCAGGGTTAACCCATGGTGAAAGCCCGCGCCCAAGTCCTTGATCTTCCTCAAACCGCGCAACTGCCCGCGCGCGGGCAGCTCACGCCCGCAGCCGATGCAGGATGCGCGATCTCACGCCCCATCCGGCGTCATCCCGCCCGCAGCACCGGGAACCAGTCCTCGCGCAGCCGCTCGCCCGGCTGCATCCCATGCCCCGGAAACGGCGGCGAGGTCGGCCCCGGCCGCTCCACATACCGCGCATCCTCGCCGACCAGCCGCAGCGAGAACGCCCGCCGCCGCGTCGCCGCATGGTTCCCGCGCGCCCCGTGCAGGGTGCGGAAGTTGAAGGCCACGGCATCGCCCGGCTCCATCTCCCATTCCCGGATGTCCATCCCCTCCGCCTCGGGGTCGGGCACCGCCATGTAGTCATCCTTCCCCGGGTAGAAATTCGTCTCCGACATCCACCGCGTCGGCAGCACGTCCTTCGGCCAGAGATGCGACCCTGCCACGCAGCGCAGCGCCGCCTCCCGCACCGGGTCCAGCGGCGACCAGAAGCTCACCGTCTGCTTCCCCTCGACGAAGTAGTACGGCCCGTCGGTATGCCAGGGCGTGGGCTTCGTCGTCCCCGGCTCCTTCACCAGCACATGGTCGTGGAACATCTGCACGCGCGGGGATCGCATCAGCTGCGCCGCCACCTCGGCAACCGGGGACTGACGGATCACCGCTGCGAACTCCGGCACCTTCTCCCAGTTGCAGTAATCGTCGAAGAAGTACCCCGGCTCGCCCGGTTTCAACGTCGCCATCTGGTGCGTTGGGTTGGCCATGTTCCGCGCCACGCCGGCCCGCAGCATCTCCACCCAGTCCGCCCACAGCCCCTTGACCAGCACCACCCCGTCGCGCTGATACGCCTCGACCATCTCTTCCGTCACCGTGACCATGGCATCCCCCCCTGTTCCGGCCACCCTGCCCCGGCACAGCGCTCAGGGCAAGACCAGGCAGGTCGCCCCCAGCCGCCGCAGCTGGGCCCCAGTCCCCAGCTTGAACCGCGCGAGCCCCGGCGCCCGGTCGCTGTCCACCGACCCCAGGTCCAGCCAGCGCACGCCCTCGGCCCAAAGCGCCTCGGCCGCGCGGGTCAGCATCAGCTGATGCACCCCCGCCGACCGCGCCGCATCCGAGCCCCAGGACAGGTGATAGCTGGCAGACGTCTCATGCACGACGAAGCACATCGCCGCCTGCACCGCACCCGCCTGCCGCCAGTCCCAAAGCCGCAGCGCGCCGGACGGCAGCGCCCGCGTGAACCCCTCCGGCAGCGCCCGATAGCGCCGCTCGGCCCGCTGCACCGCCTCCCGTCGGATCAGCGCCTCCAGCGTCGCCGCATCCCCGCGCCGGACCCGCAGCCCGGCCCGCTCCGCCTGCCGCAAATGCCCCCGCCAGTTGCGCGCCATCCCCGCCCGCAAGTCCGGCCCCAATGCCCAGACCGCATGGTGCATCGGCGTGACCAGCGGCACGAGACCGAACCCCGCCACCCCATCCTCCGGCGTCACCAGCGTCACCCCCGGCCAGCGCGCCAGCCGCCGCACCCCCGCCCGGTCCAGCCCCGTCCCGCGCGAGACCAGCCGCAGCCGCCCCCGCTCCACCGCCAGCACGCCGCCCTCCAGCCAGCGCACCCGCGCGCCGCAGGCCGCCACCGCCGCCGCATAGGCCGCGCTTTGCTGCAGGGGCAGGAAGGCCCCGAGGTCGCCTGCATCGAACATGGCACGATTAACGCCGCAGAAACCTTTCCATGCCGTTAATCCGGACCCATGAAACCCGTCTCGCTCCGAAACTCCCGCGCACCCGCGCCACGGCTCACCCTCTGGGTCCCCCTCGCCATCGCAGCCGCACTCTGCCTCCTCTGGCTCTGCCTTCTGGCCCTTCTTCCTGCGTAAGGCTTTGACGCCTCCCCGACCCCGGTCTATGGTCCCACGGTCCAAATCGCATTGAGCCCCGCCTGCCCATGAACCTCAAGGAACTTGCCCAGAAGCTCGGCCTGTCGCCGACCACGGTGTCGCGGGCGCTGAACGGCTACCCGGAGGTGAACGAGGCCACCCGCAGCCGCGTCATGGCGGCGGCCAAGGAACACAACTACCACCCGAACACCCGCGCCATCCGGCTGGCCACGGGCCGCGCCATGGCCGTGGGCCATGTCATCCCCATCGCCACGCGGCATGAGATCGTGAACCCCGTCTTCGCCGATTTCATCGCCGGCGCGGGCGAGACCTACAGCCGGAACGATTATGACATGCTTCTATCCGTCGTGCCCGACGAGGAGGAGGAACAGACCTACCGCGCGATGAAGGTCAAAGGGAATGTCGACGGGATCATCGTCCATTCCCCGCGTGAAAACGACCCCCGCATCCCGCTCCTGCGCGAGATCGGCCTGCCCTTCGTCGTCCATGGCCGCGCGACCGGCACCACGCTGCCCTATTCCTGGCTCGACGTGAACAACCGCCGCGCCTTCCTGCGGGCGACGGAATACCTCCTCGACCTCGGCCACCGCCGCATCGCGCTGGTCAACGGCCTCGAATTCATGGATTTCGCCATCCGCCGCCGCCGCGGCTATGTCGAGGCGCTGGCGGCGCGTGACCTCGCTCCCGACCCGGCGCTCATGTCGTCCGACGAAATGTCCGAAGTCGCGGGTTTCCGCGCCGCCGAGCGGATGCTGCGCCTTCCCGACCCGCCGACCGCCTTCCTCGCCGCCTCGATGATCTCGGGCATGGGCGTGCGCCGCGCCATCGAAGGCGCCGGGCTGGTGCTTGGCCGCGATGTCTCGCTGATCGTCTTCGACGACGATCTGAGTTACATGAAGAACGGCGAGGACAAGCCGATCTTCACCGCGATGCGCTCCTCGGTGCGTGAGGCCGGGCGGCTGGTGGCCGAGCTTCTGCTCGACCGCATCGCCAACCCTTACCAGCCCCCCGCCGAGCAGCTGCTCGAGGCGGAATTGGTCGAAGGCATGTCCACCGGCCCCTCACCCGCCCCCTGACCCGAAGCGCTTTGATCCCTCTGGCGCGACCCGCCGTTTCCCCCTATCACCGACTAAGCTTCTGACGACGGACACAGGCCATGACCCTTGCGATCCTTGCCGATATCGGCGGCACCAATACCCGCGTCGCCCTGGCCGAGGGCACCCGCGTCAGGCTCGACTCGATCCGCCGCTTCCCGAATGCCGAATACCAGGCGCGCGGCCAGGACATCGCCCAGGTGCTCCGCGACTATCTCGACCAGACCGGGGCCTCGGTCTCGGGCGTCTGCGTCGCCGCCGCCGGGCCGGTTCAGGACGGCGTGGCCGAGATGACCAACCTCGCCTGGGTGGTTGACGGCGAAAAGCTGACCGGAGCGACCGGCGCAACCCGCGTCGCGATCCTGAACGACCTGCAGGCCCAGGGCCAGGCGCTCGGCCATATCGCCCCGGAAAACCTGCGGACGGTGATCGAAGGACCATCCACGGGCGGCGCGATGCTGGTCGTCGGCCTCGGCACCGGGGTCAATGCCGCGCCGGTCCATCCCGCCCCGAAGGGCCGCGTCGTGCCGCCCTCGGAATGCGGCCATGTCAACATGCCCGTCCGCACCGAAGAGGACTTCCGCCTTGTCCGGTTCATCGAGGCAAAGCTGAAAGCCGAGGGCGAAGTGCCCCATGCCGGGGTCGAGGAAGTTCTGGCGGGCCGCGGTCTGGCGAACCTCCACGCCTTCGCGGCTGCCGAGGCCGGTGTGCCGGACGGTCTCGCCTCGGCCGATGTCCTGAAGGCGCTCGACGCAGGCGATGCAGTTGCCGCCCATGCCGCCCGGCTCTACGTCCATATCCTCGGCCAGATGCTGGCCGATCTCGCGCTGATCCACCTGCCCTATGGCGGCATCTACCTGATCGGCGGCATGTCCCGCGCGCTGACCCCGCATTTCGCCCGCTTCGGCCTGACAGCCGCCTTCCGCGAGCCGCGCCGGGTGGACCTGCTGGAAAAGGATTTCTCGGTGACGGTGGTCGAGGACGATTATGCCGCGCTGACCGGCTGCGCGGTCTATCTGGAGGCGGTTGGCTGATTCGAAGGGCTGGTTAACAGCCTTGGCAGGGCCGCGCGTCCATACATGATCCATACGCGACCCAGACAGATTCCAGACGGTCTCCATCCTGGCCGGAGATACCGTTAAGCCAGCGTTCCCAAGCGCTTATCTGGCGAAGCTGATCTCTCGCCACCCTCGCCCGAAGCGCGGCTTAATCTTTACTTAATCCCCAGCCGGTCGCGGATGAACTGCAGGGCCATCCCCAGCCCGTCGGGCGCGATGCCGTGGCCGGTTCCCTTCATCACATGGCCATAGGTCGGGAACCCCGCCGCCACCAGCGCATCCCCCGCCTTGGCCATGTCAGCGAATGGCACCACCGGATCCTGGTCGCCATGGATCAGCAGCACCGGCGGCTTCACCCTGGCCTCTGCCGCCAGTGCCTCCGGCCGCAGCAGGCGACCGGAAATCGCAACGATTCCAGCTATTTCCTTGTCGCGGCGCGGGGCGACATGCAGGCTCATCATTGCCCCCTGGCTGAAGCCCACCAGAACCAGCCGGTCTGCCGTCAGCCCCTCCTCCGCCAGCCTTGCGTCAAGGAACCCGTTCAGGTCCTCCGCCGCCGCGGCCAGACCTTCCGCCGCCGCCGCTTCGCTTGATCCGTCGATCCAGGGAATCGGAAACCACTGGTAGCCGACGCCCCCGCCCCGGCAGGGCTCCGGCGCGTCAGGCGCGATGAAGGCGGTGTCCGGAAGATGCGGCTCCAGCACATCGGCAAGGCCAAGAAGGTCACTGCCATCCGCCCCGTAACCATGGAGAAAGACAAGAAGATTCTTCGCCTTCCCCTTCGCGACACCCTTCCGCCCGAACCGCAATTCCCGCATCAGATAACCCCTTCCCGATCCTTCGCCACCCGGTAGTAGGCCCAGAGAATGCGCGCCGCAACCGACCGCCAGGGCGACCACTCCTCCGCCATCTTCCGCAGCGCCTTGTCGGAGGGCCGCGCCTCCAGCCCGAAAAGCATCCGCGCCGCCTCCTGCAGCGCCAGATCGCCGGGCGCAAACACATCGGCGCGCCCCAGCGCGAACATGGCATAGATCTCCGCCGTCCAGACCCCGATCCCCGGCACCGCGACCAGGGTCTGCACCACATCCACATCAGGGACGCCGCGCAAGGCATTGAAATCTATCCCGGCCTGAGCCAAGGCTCGTCCGTAGCGCGCCTTCTGCCGGCTGAGCCCCGCCGCCCGCAAATCCTCGTCCGACGCCGCCGCCATCACCGGGGCATCGGTCAGCCCCAGCCCCTCCAGTCGCCCCCAGATCGCCCGCGCCGAGGCGACCGAGACCTGCTGCCCCACGATCGCCCGCAACAGGGCCGCGAACCCATCCTCTTCGCGCCGCAGGGGCAGCGGGCCCACCTGCGCCAAGGCCACGGCGAACCGGGGCTCGCGGCGGCCCAGCCAGTCCGCCCCTTCGGCCACGCAGTCCAGCGATGTGATGATCCGGCCCACCATTGCTCTGGTTTCCAAACCTCTTCGACGTGGCTGCAGGCGCGTCTGACGCCCTGAACTGCCGTTATCGGCCAAGCTTGCGTGTCTCCGCAAGGTCGACCGTCCGGCGAGGCATCTTCCCTGCCGATTCTGCAACGGCATCAGAGGCCTGCAGCCAGTCGAGGGGCTTGAATTCGGCGCCCTAACCGCGCCCGAAGGCATGGGCCGCGTCCGGCGACCAGCGGATGTGCAGCCGGTCGCCGCGGGCCAGCCTTCCGGTCAGCGGATGGCCAAAGTTCAGCCGCACCGTCAGCACGCCGCCCCAGCCGGTTCGGACGGTAACCGTCGTGTTATTGCCGAGGAAGGTCATGTCCTCGACCGTCACCGGCAGCGAGGCGCCCTCCGGTCCGGCCTCGGGCGACAATTCGATCCGCTCCGGGCGCAGCATCAGTTCAGCCGTCTGGCCGACCTGGCCCTGACCGTGCAACGGCACCGCAGCAGCCAGCGTGCCATCGGCGAAACGCAGCGCCGCGCGGTCGCCCGCAACGCTTTCCAGTCGGCCCGGCAGAAAGGCGCTGTCGCCGATGAAATCGGCCACGAAATGGGTGGCGGGATCGGCATAGAGCTGCGGCCCGGTGCCCACCTGCTCGATCCGGCCATGGTTGAAGATGGCGATCCGGTCCGAGAGGCGCAGAGCCTCTTCCTGATCATGGGTGACGTAGAGGATCGTCACGCCGGTTTCCTGATGGATGCGGCGGATCTCGTGCTGGATCTCCTCGCGCAGCTTCTTGTCGAGGGCCGACAGCGGCTCGTCCATCAACAGGACCGGCGGATCGTAAACCAGCGCACGCGCCAGCGCCACGCGCTGCTGCTGGCCGCCCGACATCTTGGCCGGCATCCGGTCCTCGAACCCGTCCAGCCGCACCAGCGAAAGCGCGCGCTTCACCTTGGTGGCAATCTCGGACTGGCCCATCCGACGCACCCGCAGCGGGAAGGCCACGTTCTCGCCCACGGAGAGATGCGGGAACAAGGTATAACGCTGGAACACCATGCCGATGTTGCGCTTGTGCGAGGGCGTCCGCAGGATCGACTGCCCGCGCAGGCGGATGTCGCCTGCCGTGGGATCCTGAAATCCGGCGAGGATGTAGAGCGTCGTCGACTTGCCCGAGCCGGAGGGGCCGAGGAAGGTCATGAACTCGCCCTCGGCGATGGTCAGGTCCACCCGGTCGGTGGCGACGACCGGGCCATAGACCTTGCGGATGCCGTCGATCTGGAGAAAGGGCGCGGTCATTCGGATTTGCCTTTGCGGAAGACCGCGGCGACGAGCATCAAGAGCACCGTCAGCGCGACAAGAAGGGTGGAGGCAGCGGCGATCACCGGGGTCAGGTCCTGGCGCAGCGTCGTCCAGACCTTGACCGGCAGGGTCTGCAGGCTGGGCGAGGCCATGAAGATCGCCAGCACCACCTCATCCCACGAGATCAGGAAGGAGAAGATCGCCGCCGAGAAGAGACCATGGCGGATGCCCGGCAGGGTGACGCGGAAGCGCGCCTCCCAGGGGCTGGCGCCGCAGAGGATGGCGGCATCCTCGATGGCCGGGTCGAAGGTCTCCAGCGCGCCCGATATGGTGATGATGGCGAACGGCAGCGCCACGATCAGATGGGCGATGACGAAGCCCGGCAGCGTTCCGTTCAGCCCCAGCCGCAGGAAGGCTGCATAAAGCGCGACGGCGACGATGATCACCGGCAGGATCATCGGCGTCAGGAAGAAGGCGCGCAGCACCGCCCGTCCGCGGAAGGTGCCGCGCACCAGCGCCAGCGAGGCGAGAAGCCCCAGCGCCACCGACAGCACCATGACGATCACCCCGATCTTGGCCGAGGTCAGGGCGGCACCGATCCAGCGCGGATCGGCGAAGAGATCCTCATACCATTTCAGCGTCCAGCCCGGCGGCGGGAAGATGAGCCAGCGCGACGATCCGAAGGACAAGGCGACGATGAACAGGATCGGCAGCAAGAGGAACAGCGCCATCACCGCGCAGATCGCGGACAGCACCCATTTCCACGCGCCCAGCTTGTCGAAATCCAGAAGCATCAGCGGGCCTCCTGTCGCTCGAAAAAACGCAGCTGCACGGCGTAGAGACCCAGCGTGACCACCAGAAGGACGAAGGCCGCGGCGCCGCCCATGCCCCAGTTGACCAGGCTTTGCACCTGCTGGGCGATCAGCTCGGCCAGCATCATGTTGGCGGTGCCGCCCAGAAGCGAGGGGGTGACGAAATAGCCCAGCGACATGACGAAGACCATCAGCCCGCCCGAGGCGAGGCCGGGCGCGGCGAGGGGCAGCAGTACCCGGCGCAGCGCCTGTCCCTTGGTCGCGCCGCAAAGCGCGGCAGCCTGCAGGATCGCCGGGTCGATCTTGCGGATCACCCCGAGGAGCGGAAGGATCATGAACGGCAACATGATGTAGGTCATGCCGATGGTGACGCCGACCAGATTGTTGGTCAGCTGCAGGGGCTGGTCGATGAGTCCCAGCGCCTGGAGCGTCCGGTTGATCAGGCCGGTCTGTTGCAGCAGGACCATCCAGGCGTAGGTGCGCGCCAGAAGGTTGGTCCACATCGACAGCAGGATGATGGCGAAGATCACCCCGGCCCAGCGGCGCGGCATGATCGCCAGCGCCCAGGCCACCGGGAAGGCGATCAGCACCGTCACCAGCGTGACAACGCCAGCCACGAAGAAGGTGTTGAAGAAGATGCGCAGATAGGTGGTGGAGCCCAGCAGCGCCTGGTAGTTCTGCCAGCCCGGCTCGGGTTCGGTGATCGAGCGGGCCAGCAGCGCCGCGACGGGCACGACGAAGAAGGCGATCAGCAGCACGGTCGCGGGAAGCGCGAAGCCGAGCCCCGATCCACGTCGGCGGGCGGCGGAAAACATGCGGGTGTCCTTTCCAGGAAAGCGGGCCGTCCGGCTGACCGGGCGGCCCCGTGATTTGCCTTGGGGCGGCTTATTCGGCCTGCCAGGCGTACCAGCGGGTGCCGATCTCGTCGCGATGTTCGGCCCAATAGGCCATATCGGCGTTCACCTGCACCGCGGTCTGTGCATCGGGCAGCGTGGCGCGCACCGCCGGGTCCATCAGCTCGGCCGAGCCGAGGTTGATCGGCGCATAGCCCGAGGCGGCGGCGAAGGCGGCCTGGCCCTCGGCGCTGGTCGCCTCGGCGATGAACTTCATCGCGGCGTCCTTGTTCTTGGTGCCCTTGGGCACGACCAGCGCATCGGCGGCGGTGATGTTCTGATCCCAGCTGATGCCGACATCCTGCCCGTCGGCCTGCAGCGCGGCCAGGCGACCGTTCCAGAAGAAGCCGATCGGCGCCTCGCCCGAGGCCAGAAGCTGCTGCGATTGCGCGCCGCCTTCCCACCAGATGATGTCACCCTTGATGGTGTCCAGCTTCTTGAACGCGCGGTCGAGGTCGAGGGGATACAGCTCCTCCGGCTTCACGCCGTCGGCCAGAAGCGCGGCCTCGATCACGCCGGGGGCGGACCATTTGTAGAAGGTGCGCTTGCCGGGGAATTTGGCGGTGTCGAACAGGTCGGCCAGCGTGGCGGGCTTGGCGTCCGGGAAATTGGCCGGGTTCCAGCCGAGGACGAAGGAATAATAGAAGGAGCCCACCGCATAGTCCGACACGAAGCGCGGATCCAGCTTCGTCTTGTCGATGACGGCGAAGTCCAAGGGCTCCAGAAGACCCTGCGCGCCGGCTTGCAGCGCCCAGTCGTATTCCACGTCCACCACGTCCCAGGTCACGGCGCCCGCCTCGACCATGGCCTTGATCTTGCCGTAGTCAGTGGGACCGTCCTGCGTGACCGCCGGGCCGCCCTTCTCGGTAAAGGGCGCAGCCCAATGCGCGGCCTGCGCATCCTGCGTGGTCCCGCCCCACGAGGTGAACACCATCTCCTGTGCGAAGGCGGGGGTGGTGGCGAAGGTACCGGCGATGGCCAGCGCGGCAAAGGTCTTTCTCATGCGTTTCCTCCCTGGTTTATCGGTTCAGCGCATCACGAACGGGTCCGGGATCGGATCGTCCGAGGTGCGCAGCCACACGGTCTTGACCGTCGTGTAGTCGAGCGCCGCCGCCAGCCCGCCCTCGCGGCCATGACCGGAAAGGCCGTGGCCGCCGAAGGGGGCGATGGGCGAGACGGCGCGATAGGTGTTGACCCAGACCACCCCGGCGCGAATGCCGCGGATCATCCGGTGGGCGCGGGTCAGGCTGCGGGTGAAGACTCCCGAGGCGAGGCCGTAGGGCGTGGCATTGGCCAGGGCCAGCGCCTCCTCCTCGGTGTCGAAGGCCAGGACCGACAGGACCGGGCCGAACAGTTCCTGCGTGACCGAGGGGGCCTCAGGCGCGTCGGAACAATCGAGGATGGTGGGCGGATAGTAGAAACCCGGGCCTTCCGGCAGGGTGCCGCCGGTGACGAGCCGGGCACCCGCCGCCTGCGCCTCGGCCACCAGACGCGCGATGCGATCGCGCTGGCGGGCGGTGCACAGCGGGCCGACCTCGGTCGCACGGTCGCCCGGGGCGCCGATGCGGATGGCCTCGGCCTTGGCCTTCAGGCGGGCGATGAAGGCGTCCTTGACGCTGCGCTGGACCAGCAGGCGCGATCCGGCGACGCAGCTCTGGCCGGTGGCGGCGAAGATGCCCGCCACCTGCGCATTCGCTGCGCTTTCCAGATCGGCGTCGTCGAAGACGATGAAGGGTGATTTGCCGCCCAGTTCCAGCGAGGTCCGGGCCAGGTTCTCGGCACTGGCGCGGACGATGTGGCGCGCGGTCTCGGGACCCCCGGTAAAGGCGATATGGGCGACCCTGAGATGGCTGGTCAGCGCCTGCCCGGCCTCCGGCCCCCCGGTCAGGATGTTCACCACGCCGGGCGGGAAGCCTGCCCTGTCCACCAGCCGAGCGAATTCCAGCAGCGGCGCCGGGCCGTCCTCGCTGGCCTTCAGCACCACGGTGCAACCCGCCGCAAGGGCAGGCCCCAGCTTCACCGCCGACAGGAACAGCTGCGAGTTCCAGGGCACGATGGCGGCCACCACACCCACCGGCTCGCGCCGCAGCCAGACCTCCATATCGGGCTTGTCGATCGGCAGATGCGCGCCCTCGATCTTGTCGGCCAATCCCGCGTAATAGCGATAATAGTCCGCGACATAGGCGATCTGCGCCGAGGTCTCGCGGATGATCTTGCCGGTGTCGCGGGTCTCCAGCCCGGCAAGGCGGGGCGCAGCTTCCTGCACCAGATCGGCGAGGCGATACAGAAGCTTGCCGCGCGCGGTGGCGGTCAGCCCGGCCCAGCCGCGGAAAGCGCGGTCGGCGGCGGCAACCGCGCGATCCACATCCGCGGCCGAGGCCATCGGCATCTTCGCCCACACCGCGCCCGTGGCCGGGTCGAGGCTGTCGAACGCCCCTGCCCCGTCCTCGAACGCGCCGTCGATATAGTGCTGGAAGCGGTCCATCTTTCCCTCAGGCAAAAGCCGGCATCACGTCCCGGATGAAGCGTTCCAGCGACGCCTTCTTGCGCTCGAACGGCATCATGCTGTCGAGCCAGATCGAGAATTCGTCGTAGCCCATCGCCTCGTAGGACTTCACCCGGCCGATCACCTCGGCCGGCTGGCCGACGATATGGTTCTTGCGCAGCACGTCCGGCGAGTATTGCGGATAGCCGGCCATCTCTTCCTCGGTCATCCGCTCGATCAGGCCCATGTCGATGGGCTTTTCGTTGCGGAACCAGGCAGCGAAATAGTTGAAGAAGACCGAAAGCTCCTTCGCGCCCCGCATCGCATCGGCCTCGTCCGAGGCGACATAGGTATGGCGCAGCACCATGATCTTCGGTCGCGGCTTGTGGGGAAACTTGGCGCAGGCGTCGTTGAACTTGTTCATCAGGCTCTGCACCTCGCAGTCGTCCAGCGCCATCGGCGTGACCTGCACGTTGCAGCCGTTCTGCACCGCGAACTCATGGCTGTTCGGGTCGCGCGCGGCCACCCACAGCGGCGGCCCCGGCTGTTGCAGCGGACGCGGGGCCGAGGTGGTCTTGGGGAACTGCCAATGCTCGCCGTTGTGTTCGTAGTTGCCCGCCCAGATGCCCTTGATCGCCGGGATCAGCTCTCGCATCTTCTGCCCGGCGGTCCAGGCGTCCAGCCCCGGCGACAGACGTTCGTATTCAAAGCCATAGGCGCCGCGCGCGATGCCCAGTTCCAGCCGCCCGTCCATGATGATGTCGGCCATCGCCGCCTCACCCGCGAGGCGGATCGGGTGCCAGAAGGGCGCGATCACCGTGCCGGTGCCCAGACGCACGTTCTTCGTCCGCCGCGCCAGGTCCACCAGGTTCAAGAGCGGATTGGGCGCGATGGTGAAGTTCATGCCGTGATGCTCGCCGGTCCAGATGGCATGCATCCCGCCTTCGTCGGCGATACGGCACAGCTCGACCATTTCCTCGTAGAGCCGGCGCTCGTCATCCTCGGCCGAGATCCGCTCCATATGGAGGAAAAGTGAGAATTTCATGGGTCCTTCCTTTCGTGGATCCGCGTGACGTGACCCTGTTCGTGCGTTCCGAAATAGATGCCGTAGTTGCCCATGCGCGACTCGGCGGCCAACCGTTCCAGCATGATCCGCGCGGCCGGGTCGGTCACGTCCGACAGGCCCTGCGGCGACAGCTCGACGAAGGCGCCGCGGGCGGGCTTGCCGAGGGTGGCGGGACAGCGGAAGGCCATGTGCTGCGCGCCCTGACCATTGTCTTCGTAGACGGCATAGATCGAGCCGGCGGCGGCGGTCAGCCCGGTCCCCGCGATCAGCTTGGCCAGCGCGGCCTGAACGCCCTCGCGACCCACCCGGGCCATCGGCAGCGCCAGCCCGCCGCGCCCATCATCGGTCAGGACGATCTGACCCTCGGCCTCCAGGATGGCCGAGATCACCACATCCGGCCCGGCGGGGATCTGCGCGCCGGTGGCTGCCGGGGTGACATAAGCGCCGCGATAATAGCCGAGACCCGGGGCGGGCGTCGCCTCGAAGCGGCCGATGCGGCCGATCAGGATCGAATGGTCCCCGGCGGGGATCACCTGTTCCAGCGTGCAGTCGAACCAGGCCGAGACCCCGGCGATCAGCGGCGAGCCCACGGGTCCGCGCCGCCAGTAGATCTCGGCGAAGCGGTTCTCGACGGGCCGGGCGAAGGTGCCCGAGATGTCCTTCTGCCCTTCGGCCAGGATGTTGACAGCGAAGCCCTTCGCCCCCTCGAAGGCGGCAAGGTTGATCGACTTGCGGGCGATGGAGACCAGCAGGAGCGGCGGGTCCATCGACAGCGAAGAGAAGGAGTTGGCGGTGAAGCCCAGCGGCGCGTCATCGGGGCCGATGGTGGTGACAACCGTCACCCCGGTCATGAAGCAGCCGAAAGCGTCGCGTAGCGCGCGCGGGTCGAACGGGGTCATGCCGCAGCCTCCGTGGGGGTGAGCCAGCGCTTCAGCTCGGCCGTTACCCGGTCCGGCGCAGTCTGGTTGACCATGTGGCGATGGCCCTCGATCACCACGGCACGGCCCCGCGGGACCATCGCCGCCATCGCCTCGGTCATCGCCGGGGTGGAGTTGCCGTCGTTCTCGCCGGTCAGCACCAGAAGCGGGCAGCGAATCTCGGCCATGCGGGCGGCATAGATGGTGTCGCCCTCGGCGAAGGCGCGGTAGGCGCTGGCGTAGCCCTCGGGCGGCACCTCGCGCAGCCAGAGCGCCACGCGGTCGCGCACCGCCTCGTCCCCCGGCCCGAACCAGCGGGCCAGCGGGCCGTCGATCCCGGCCTTCCCGGCGGCGATCTCTTCCGCCCGGGCCAACACCGCCGCCCGCGCCTCGGGGCTGCGCCGGTGGACGCCGTTCAAGAGCGCCACGCGGCGGACCAGCGCGGGATGGTCGATGGCCAGACCGCAGGCGATCAGCGCGCCCATCGAATGGCCCGCGACCGAGACCGGCCCAAGACCCAGGCCTTCGACCACCCGCGCCGCCCAGGCAACATAGTCCGGCAGGCCAGGCCGACCCGGCAGGGCATCGCTTTCGCCGTGACCCGGCATGTCGACCGCGATCACCCTTGCGCCATCCGAAAGCGCGGCGATCTGCGGCGCCCAAGCCTCGGCCCGCAGGCCCACGCCGTGGATCAGCAGAAGCGGGGCGCCCTGCCCCGCTTCCAGAAGCCGGACGGCCGCGCCGTCAGACAGCCGCAGGATTCGCGACATCATGGCCCAGGTCCTTGAGATCCTGATAACGGTCCCCGATGCGGTGATGCGGGCGCCCGCCGGTCGAGGCGCCCAAGGCGACCACGATCTCGTCGGCGGCGGGCGCATCGGGAATGGCGAAATGGACGGTCTGGTAGTGCGAGCGCCGCCCCTCGTCGTTCTTGTCCATCAGCGGGATCATCACCGGCGTGTTGGCCCCGCCACGCACATTGGTGAAGGCGAGGTAGGTCTTGGCCCCCAGCGCCTGACGGTAGTGGTTGCCGAAGCGCAGGGTGTGGATCAGCGCATTGGCGTGCTCCAGCTCTCCGTCCAGCCCCACGACGGCGGCCTTGCCGTAGCCCTCGACCTTCTCGGCACCCCCCGCCGCCTCAAGGATCATCGCGGTCAGAAGCGCGCCCAGTTCCGGGGCGATGTCGTGGATTTCCGGCTTGAGGTTCTCGACGAAGCCGCGACCGGCCCAGGGGTTCTTCAGCACCGCCACCGCGGCGATCAGCTTCAGCGGCACCTTCGCCGCCCGGCCCCCTTCCACCAGCGTGGTCTCGATCAGGGTGAAGGTCTTGCGAATCTGTGCCGGCATCATTTCGGTCCTTTAAGCGTCGTTTGGTATGTTGGTATACCATCATACTGAATGTCAACCCTTGCCCTCCGCGGATGCCCGGGCTAGGCTTTGCGGCATGAACACGCCCGACGCCGACCTTCGCATCGACCATTCCCCCACCACCCTGCGCGAGCTGGCGGTGGATCGGCTGCGACAGGCCATCATCGCCGGGCGGTTCGAAAGCGGCGAGCGGCTGGTCGAGCGCACGCTTGGCGAACAGCTGGGCGTGTCCCGCTCGGTGGTGCGCGAGGCGATCCGCTATCTCGAGGCCGAAGGGCTGGTCGAAACCCTGCCGCGCAGCGGGCCGGTGGTGGCGCGGTTGGACTGGCCGCAGGCGCGGCAAATCTACGACATCCGCCGCCTGCTCGAGGCTGATGCGGCGGCGGCCTGCGCGCGCATCGCCGACGATGCGGTGAAGCAAAGGCTGCGCGCGGCACTGGGCGCGCTGCAGGCGGCGTTCGATGGCGCGGCGCCGCAACGGCTCTATGCCGCGACCACGGCGTTCTACGAGACGATCTTCCGCGCCGCAGGTCACGACGTAGCGTGGGAGATCGTGCAGCGCCTGAACGGCCGCATCTCGCGGCTGCGCGCGCTGACGCTGGCCACCACGAACCGCCGCATCTCGGGCCCCGCGCATATGGCGGGGATCTGCGCCGCGATCTGCGACAATGCGCCCGAAGCGGCCGCGCGCGCGGTGCGCGACCATCTGGGCGATGCCGCGGAAATCGCCCGCTCGCTTCTGGAGGGGTGAAGGCTGACCCGGCGCACCTGCCATCGCCCGCACCGCCCCTACTGTGATCGTTAAGGCCTTCCCCGACGCCGATCGGCGGCAACCGCGCTGGTCAATCATAGCAATGCCTTGATTCCAAAGAGGAATGTGAACCAGGCACCTCCCGATACCCCGCCGGAGGTGACCAACATTTGCCCTTGCCGATCCGCCGCAAGCCTCATACCGATAGCCCATGACCAGCGACTCCACCGCCCGCCGCAACGTCCTCGTCCTTGTCGCCGCCCAGGCCATCCTTGGCGCGCAGCTGCCGATGATCTTCACCATCGCCGGGCTTGCAGGCTCCAGCCTCGCCCCGAACATCTGCTGGGCCACATTGCCGGTGACGATGATGGTCGTCGGCTCGATGCTGACCGCCACCCCGATCTCGGCGCTGATGCAGCGCTACGGGCGGCGGGCCGGGTTCTTCTTCGGTGCCGCCGGAGGCGCGGCGGGCGCGGTGATCGGCGCCTGGGGGCTCGCGACCGGCAGCTTCCTGCTGTTCAACATCGGCGCCATTCTCTCCGGCGTCTACATGTCGGCAAACGGGTTCTATCGCTTCGCCGCCGTCGACACCGCGTCCGAGGCCTTCCGCCCCAAGGCGATCAGCTGGGTCATGGCCGGGGGGCTGCTCTCGGCCATCGTCGGCCCGCAGCTGGTGAAAGTTACCGCCGATGCCATGGCCGTCACCTTCCTCGGCTCCTACCTCGCTGTCATCGCGCTGAACATTTTCGGCTCTTTCCTCTTCCTCGCCCTCGACATCCCGAAACCGAAACCCGCCGCCCAGGGCAGCCCGCTCGGCCGCAGCCGGGGCGAGTTGATCCGCAACCCGACGATTCTGGTCGCCATGATCTGCGCCACGGTCTCCTATGCGCTGATGAACCTGGTCATGACCTCCTCGCCGCTGGCCGTCGTCGGCTGCGGCTTCGACAAGGGCAATGCCGCCGACATCGTGACCGCGCATGTCCTGGCGATGTATGCGCCGTCGTTCTTCACCGGCCACCTGATCGCCCGCTTTGGGACCGAACGGATCATCGCCCTCGGCCTGACCATCCTCGCCGCCGCAGGGGCTGTGGCCATGGCGGGCGTGCAGTTGGAGAACTTCTTCATCGCGTTGATGCTCCTCGGCCTCGGCTGGAACTTCGGCTTCATCGGCGCCACCACGATGCTGACCTCGGCCCAACGGCCAGAGGAGCGCGGGCGGCTGCAGGGCCTGAACGACCTTGTGGTTTTCGGCGGCGTGACGCTGGCCAGCTTTTCCTCGGGCGGGCTGATGAACTGCTCGGGCGGCTCGGTTCAGGCCGGCTGGCAGATGGTCAACCTTGCCATGCTGCCCTTCCTGGTGCTGGCGGGGGGCGCACTGATCTGGCTCTGGCTGCGCCCCGAGGCGCGCCGGGCCTGACGGATCGCTCTTCGTCGCATTTCATGCGCTCATCGCTGGCGACGAGAAGACGAAGTCGAACGAGGAGCTTTGCCTACCACCGGCCCGTGAAGGCCTGCCACATCAGGCTCCAGCGCTTCCGCGCCTCGGACAATTCGGGTGAGGATCGCCCCGCAAGCGCCTGACGCAAAATCCCTTCCGACTGCCAGCCCGCCAGCAGCGCCGGGGCGATCTCCTTCGGCACGGTCTTCCGCCCCGCCCGCGCTGCCGCCAGCTTTGCCAGCCCGCGCTGTGCGAGGTCCTGCACCGAGACACCGTCCGGCAAGGGCTGCCGCCCGCGCGCCGTCAGCTCGGGCACCGCGCGTATATACATTGCCGCCGCAGCCGCCCAGCCATAGGCGCGCACGGCCTCTTCCGCCGTATCCGGCGCGCCCAGGGCCCGTGCCGCCAGCCACATGAGGCCAGCGCCGGTGTCTTCCAGATAGTCCGCCAGCCCCTCCGGCCCCCCCTGCGGGTCGCGGGTGATGTCCCAACGCCGTGCGGCGATCAGCCGGTCCAGCACCTCGACCGGCAGGCCGAAATCGCGGATCAGCTCGTGCAGCGGCCCCGCCACCTCATGCGCCCGCGCGGCGCCCGAGCCTGCGTTCTCCACCACCTCGCGCCACCATTGCAGCCGCATCTCGGCGATCAGCGGTTCCTGCGTGACCCAGGGCGCGCGGGCGATCTCCAGGTTGAAGGCGTAGAGCGGGAAAAGCTGCGCCCGCGCCTCGACCGGGGCCGCCATCACCGCGCGGAAGCGGTCCGGGTCGCCCCGCTGCACCAGCTCGGCGCAGGCGGAAACCGTCACTTCGGGGCCCCGATGTCACGGATCAGCTTCCACTGGATCGCATCGAGCAGCGCCTCGAAGCTTGCGTCGACGATGTTCGCGCTGACCCCCACGGTCGACCAGCGGCGGCCCTGCCCGTCCTCGCTGTCGATGATCACCCGCGTGACCGCCTCGGTCCCGCCATTGGTGATGCGGACCTTGAAATCGACCAGCTTCATGTCGTCGATGCAGGCCTGATAGGGACCCAGATCCTTGGCCAGCGCCTTCGACAGCGCGTTCACCGGCCCCCGGTCGCTGCCCGCCTCGTCCATGCTGTCCGAGACCGACATCATCTTCTGCTCGCCGATCTTCACCACCACGACCGCCTCGGAGAGGCTGATCATCCGGTCGTACTTGTTCTTCCGCCGCTCCACCGTGACCCGGTAGCGCTTGACCTCAAAATACTCCGGGCAGAGGCCCAATTCGCGCCGCGCGACCAGTTCGAACGAGGCCTGTGCGCCGTCATAGGCATAGCCCTGGTCCTCGCGGTCCTTGATCACCTCGATGATCCGGCCAAGGCGGAAATCCTTCGGATCGACCACGATCCCCGCCGCCTCCAGCCGGGCGCGCAGGTTCGACTGGCCCGCCTGGTTCGACATCGGAATGACCCGTTCGTTGCCGACGAGGGCGGGGTCGATGTGTTCGTAGGTCGTCGGATCCTTCAGGATGGCAGAGGCATGGAGCCCCGCCTTGTGGGCGAAGGCGCTGGCGCCGACGTAAGGCGCGGAGCGCAGAGGGACGCGGTTCAGGATGTCGTCCAGCATCCGGCTGGTCTTGAGAAGCCCCGCCAGCGCCTCCCGGTTGACGCCGGTCTCGAAGCGGCTGGCGTAGGGCTCCTTGAGGAGCAGCGTCGGGATCAGGGTCGTCAGGTTGGCATTGCCGCAGCGCTCGCCCAGGCCGTTGAGCGTGCCCTGGATTTGCCGGGCGCCTGCCTCGACCGCGGCCAGCGAGTTCGCCACCGCATTGCCGGTGTCGTCGTGGCAGTGGATGCCGAGCCGGTCGCCGGGGATGCCGGCGGCAATGACCTCTGCCGTCACGCGGCCGACTTCGGAAGGCAGCGTGCCGCCGTTGGTGTCGCAGAGGACGACCCAGCGGGCGCCGGCATCGAGGCCGGCTTGCAGGCAGGAGAGGGCATAGCCGGGGTTGGCGCGGTAGCCGTCGAAGAAATGCTCCGCGTCGAACAGGGGTTCGCGACCCTTGGCGGCGAGGTGGCGGATCGAGGAGGCGATGGCCTCGCGGTTTTCGTCGAGGGTGACGCCCAAGGCGGTGGTGACGTGAAATTCGTGGGTCTTGCCGACCAGGCAGACGGCGGGGGTCATCGCGTTCAGGACGGCGGCCAGCACGTCGTCATTCTCGGCGGAGCGGCCGACGCGGCGGGTCATGCCGAAGGCGGTGAGGGTGGCTTTCGTTTCCGGGGGGGCGGCGAAGAAGTCGCTGTCGGTCGGGTTCGCGCCGGGCCAGCCGCCCTCGATATAGTCGACGCCGAGGCTGTCGAGGGCGCGGGCGATCTGGGTCTTCTCGGTGGCGGAAAACTGGACGCCCTGCGTCTGCTGGCCGTCGCGGAGCGTGGTGTCGAAGAGAAAGAGGCGGTCGCGGGTCATGGGCGTGCCCACGCGCGGGCAGATTTCGGGGTAAAGGATTTCAATGGGTTGCAAGCGGGCGTTAGGGTGGTGTTAACAAATGAAGTGACCCCGCCCCGGACCTGATCCGGGGCCGCGTGGGATGCAGGGAAGTCCCGGGTCAGGCCCGGGACGGGTGATCTGAGGGTCACTGGAGCGCCTCCAGTTTGGTGGGGTCGAAGTCCGGGCCGGGGACAAGCTCGACACCCGCTTTGGACATGCGGACCTCGATTCCAGCTGCGATCAGCTTCGCCTTCAAAGCATCGACACCTGAAAAATCCTTCGAAGACATTGCAGCGGTGCGGCGTGCCTCCAGCATGACCCGATATTCATCGACACGTTTTGCTTGATCCCAAGCACTTTCACCGAGCGCACTAATCTTGTGACCTGACACAACTCCATTGTCATACGACTGGACGGAGAATGAGGCGAATTGTTCCTTAAGACGTTCAATGTCGAAGCCCAGAAGTCGGAGCGCCCCGACAAGGCTAAATTCTTCTCTATTCTTAAGGTACTTTCCGACAAGTGTGAGAGCCAGGGACGTGTTCAGATCGTTGGAAAGCGCCTCTATGAACTCCTGAGGCGGCTTGGCATAGCGAAGATCACCCCGAGGCTTCGTTAGTGGGTCACTCCCCAAGAACTCGGCAATCTTCCCTAGCGTCGCCCGGGCCTGCCGCGCCTTCTCCGCCGTCCAGTCCATCGGGCTGCGGTAATGCGTCATCAGCAGCACAAACCGGATCACCTCGCCCGGTATGCCCTGATCCAGCAAGTCCCGCACCGTGAAGAAGTTGCCCAAAGACTTGGACATCTTCTTCCCCTCGACCTGCAGCATCTCGTTGTGCAGCCAGTAATGCGCGAAATCGCCGTGGGGATGGGCGCAGGCACTTTGCGCGATCTCGTTCTCGTGGTGGGGGAATTGCAGGTCCAGCCCGCCGCCGTGGATGTCGAAGCTTTCGCCCAGCAATTCCTGTGCCATGGCGGAGCATTCGATGTGCCAGCCGGGGCGGCCCTTGCCCCAGGGGCTGTCCCAGCCCGGTTCCTGACCCGAGGACGGCTTCCACAGCACGAAATCCATCGGGTCTTCCTTGAAGGGCGCGACTTCCACCCTTGCCCCGGCAATCATGTCGTCCACCGAACGACCCGACAGCTTGCCATAATCCTTGTAGGACCGGACGCGGAACAGCACATGCCCCTCGACCGCATAGGCGTGGCCGGAGGCGATCAGCCCTTGGGTCATCGCGATCATCTGGGCGATGAATTCGGTCGCGCGGGGCTCATGCGTCGGCCGGAGCGCCCCGAGCGCGTCCATGTCGGCGTGATACCAGGCGATGGTTTCCTCGGTGCGCTGGTGGATCAGTTCCTCCAGCGTTCCCGGAGCCCCGGCCTTCTGCCGCCGCAGCGCCTCGGCGTTGATCTTGTCGTCAACGTCGGTGAAGTTCCGGACATAGGTCACATGCTCCGCCCCGTAGACGTGGCGTAGCAGCCGGAAGAGCGTGTCGAACACCACCACGGGCCGGGCATTGCCCAGATGCGCGCGGTCATAGACTGTGGGGCCGCAGACATACATCCGCACATTGGCCGGGTCGATCGGAACGAAGTCTTCCTTCTTCCGGGTCTTCGAATTGGTCAGGCGGATCGTCATGTCAGTCGTCCCAAGCGTGCGGCAACCCCCGCGCGGGACCGGCTTTTCATCCGAAGGGAATGACGAAGCGCCCGCGCGACCGAAGGTCAGCGGGTAATGCAGCAGATGCGGAGGTTGCGCAATGTCGTCATGGATGGGAGACATACATCAGCCCGCCCCGCTCCGCCAAGGGAATTCCGTCAATGCAGGACCGCGCCTTCGTCAATGCCTTCTGCGGCAGCTTTCCGGGAGCCGAGGTCAGCCAGCCCTTCGGGCCGGAGCATGATTGCTGGAAGGTGGGCGGCAAGATGTTCGCGATCATCGGCCAGCTGGGCGACGGGGTTTCGGTCAAGACCGACCATGTCGAGACCGCGCGGCTGCTGATCGAGACGGGCCGCGCGGTCCGGGCACCCTATCTTCACGCCTCCTGGGCGCGGATTCCCTTCGGGCGCGTGGCGGACGAGGAATTGCGCGAACGGATCGCGACCTCCTATGCGCTGATCCGGGCGGGCCTGCCGAAGAAGCTGCAGGCGGCGCTGGGGTAACGGGCCAAGCGGTGTGCCGAGGGCGTGACGTCGTCCCGGACTTGATCCGGGATCCCACGTGCAAGCCGGGTTGGCCGAGGTCCCGGGTCAAGCCCGGGACGGGGCTAGTTCCCCTGGCGGCTGAAGCTGCCGCGGTTGTCGGGGCCAAGCCCCAGCCAGCCCGCGATGGTGGCCGCGACGTGGTTGGTGATCATCGACTTCTGGGTGATGCCCTTGCGACGGGCTTCCTTCATCTTCTCGCCGGACCAGGCGGGCGTCTCGGCGCGGATCTTGGTGGCCGGAAGCAGCACCGCGCCCGTCCGGGCATCCAGCACCTGTGCCGTGAAGTCGACGTTATGGACGCCCCAGTCGTTGTTCGAGAGCTCCGCCTCGTAGGTCAGGGCGTGGAAGCGGGT
The DNA here is from genome assembly GCF_036781545.1 of Tabrizicola sp. GTDB lineage: Bacteria > Pseudomonadota > Alphaproteobacteria > Rhodobacterales > Rhodobacteraceae > Tabrizicola. The sequence goes on along the minus strand of NZ_DAIQAT010000008.1, from coordinate 18,602 downwards.
CACGGTGATGTCGATGATCACCGGGCGCGTGCCGCGCAGGCCCTGCGCCCCGCGCAGGACGGCGGCCTGGATGATCTTGCCGACCTGGGCATGGCGATCGCCCATCGGGTCCTCGCGCCAGACGATGTCGGCCTTGGGCAGAAGCGTCTTCGCCTCGGAGACCACCAGCGTCTTCGGCACCGAGACCCGCACTTCAGCCAGACGCCAGGACTTGGCAAGTTCGGCGGGGACCGGCGTGTATTCGGTCTTGAAGGTACCGCCGCCGACACAGGCGGCCAGCAGGACTGCGGAAAGGCCCAGAAGGGCGGCGCGGCGGGTCAGGGGCATGGACACTCTCGTCGATTGTTGCCAGATCAGCATCGGAATAGCCTATTTGACCCACGTGGCGGGAAAAAGGAACAGGAATGGCGGTTCGGGGGTAAATCCTTGCCCGCGCGCCGGCTTTCTGTCCTGTTGACAGGTTAAGTAAATCGGAGGCGAGGATGGATCACGAAGGCTTGCGGCATTGGTCGAAGCGGGCGGCGGACTGGGCGGCGGACTATCATGCGGGCCTTCGCGACCGGCCGGTGCGGGCGCCGCTGGTCCCCGGCAGGGTGGCGCGGCAGTTGCCCCCCGGCCCGCCCGAGGCCGCCGAGCCGATGGAGACGATCTGGGAGGATTTCGAGCGGATCGTGCCCGACGGCATGACCCATTGGCAGCATCCCCGCTTCTTCGCCTATTTCCCGGCCAATGCCGCCCCGGCCTCGATCCTGGCGGAGCAACTGGTCAATGCGATGGCCTGCAACGCGCTGATCTGGCAGACCTCGCCCGCCGCGACCGAGGTGGAGCAGGTGATGGTCGACTGGCTGCGCCAGGCGGTCGGTCTGCCGGAGGGGTTTGTCGGCACGATCCATGATTCGGCGACCAATGCGACGCTGTCGGCGGTGCTGACGATGCGGGAGAAGGCGCTGGGCTGGCGCGGGCTGGACGAGGGGCTGGCGGGAGGGCCGGTCCTGCGCTTCTACGCCAGCGCCGAGACGCATTCCTCGGTCGACAAGGCGATAAGGGTGGCAGGGATCGGGCAACGCAATCTGGTGAAGGTGGCGACCGATGGCGAGCGGGCGATGACCGACGAGGCTTTGCGGGCGGCGATTGCGGCGGACCGGGCGGCGGGTTTCGTGCCGGCGGGGGTGGTGCTTTGTGCGGGGGGCACCAGCGTCGGGGCGTTCGACCGGATCGGCGAGTGCATCGCGGTGGCGCGTGCCGAGGGCGTGCCGGTGCATGTGGATGCGGCCTGGGCCGGGTCGGCGATGATCTGCCCGGAGTTCCGCGACCTGTGGGCGGGGATCGAGGGGGCGGACTCCATCGTCTTCAATCCGCACAAGTGGCTGGGCGCGCAGTTCGACTGTTCGGTGCAGTTCCTGAAGGACCCCGGCGCGCAGGTGCGGACCCTGGGCCTGCGGCCGACCTATCTGGAGACGGCGGGGCGGGAGGAGATCGTCAATTTCAACGAATGGACGGTGCCCTTGGGCCGCCGGTTCCGGGCGCTGAAATTGTGGTTCGTGCTGCGGGCCTATGGGCTGGAAGGGCTGCGGGAAAGGATTCGCAACCATGTGCGCTGGGCGCTGAAATCGCGCGACCAGATCGCGGCGCTGCCGGGGGTGCGAATCGTGACCGAGCCGCGGCTCTCGCTCTTAAGCTTCGCTTTGGAAACAGACGAGGCCACGGAACGGCTTTTGCAGCGGATCAACGACGATGGCCGGATCTACCTGACGCAGACCCGGGTGGACGGGCGCTTTGCGATACGGGTGCAGGTCGGATCGTTTGACTGTTGTGAGGAAGATGTCATGCTGATCGCAAAGACAGTTCAAGAAATGCTTGCATCATGTTCCTCCGATCCCTTGCCGTCGCCCTGACGCTTGCTGCGCCTGCGTTTTCCCAGGAACTTCCCGCCCCGCTGGGCGACACCTTGTCCGACTTCGCCGATGTGCTGGACGCGACCGAAGAGGGGCGGATCACACGGTCGCTTGAAGACCTGCGCGCGGCGACGGGGGTGCAGATGGTTGTCGTCACCATGCCGGGCCTGACGGCCGAGGGCGGTGCGGGGATGAAGATCGAGGGATATGGCAAGGCGCTTTTCAACGCCTGGGGCGTGGGCGGGGCCGATCGGAACGACGGCATCCTGCTTCTGCTGGACACCCAGACGCGCGAGGCGCGGATCGCGCTGGGGGCGGGCTATGACCCGGTCTATGACGGGCGCGCGGCGCGGGTTCTGTCGACCGCCGTCCTGCCCCCCCTGCGCGAGGGCCAGTTTGCGGCCGGGATCGAGGCCGGGATCACCTCGGCCCGCGACCGGCTGATCATGCCGTTCCTGGCGGGCCAGCCGGTCTCGGTGACGGACGGGTTCGAGGAGACCGGCAGCGGCTCCGGCGCCCGCAATGCCCTTCTGGGCTTCGGTGCCATCGCCGGGCTTGCGGGCTTCGGCTTCTGGCGCAGCCGTCGCGCGAACCGGACCTGCCCGAACTGCGGCGCACAGACGCTGGAGCGGAGCCGCGAGGTGATCCAGCAACCGACGCGCAGCGAACCCGGCCTCGGGATGCAGCACCTGACCTGCTCGGCCTGCGGCTTTTCCGACCACAAGACCTATCCGGTCGGCTTCAACAGCCGCGACGCCCGCCGGGACAAGAATTTCGGCAGCCAGAACCGCGACAGAGGTGCCAGAGGCGGCTTCGGCGGAGGAAGGTCCTCGGGCGGGGGTGCCACCGGAAAATGGTAAGCAGAGCAGCACTCTGCGCGGCGATCCTCGTGTCACTTGCCGCCACGGCAGCCGGGGCGCAAAGCCCGCAGGACCAGATGTTTCCCGGCCCCGACAGCTGCTATGCGCGCGACTACGGCAAGGATCATCTGGCCGAACACCCGGCGCAGCGTGTGACGCGGATCGCCATCAGCCCGGATTTCGATATTGCCCAACCATTTCTTGGGGTTCATCTCACGCTCCGCCTGCGCGGCGTGCCGGGCGGGGAGTTCGAGGCCTATGGCTCTTGCGAGAACGAGGGCGGCGATACGCTCTATTGCACGATGGAAGGCGATGCCGGGGCGTTCGCGATCACGCCCGCAAAAGGCGGCGCGATCCTGATCAAGGTTTCAAGCCGCGGGATGGGCTTCGAAAACGACGCGGGCTTCGCCACGCTGGAACGCAACACAGGCGATGACCGCAGCTTCCTGCTGCGACCGATCGCCTGCCGGTAGGGGGTGCGGCGCGGGGGAAGCCGCGCCGCAAAGGTCAAGGGTCAGAAACGAAGCCCGACCTTGGCCTTGATCGTGGTGGCGTCGACGTCGACACCCGAGCCGTTGAAGTCGTCGAAGTTGTGCTGGAGCACTTCGCCGCCAACGGTCCAGCGGTCATTCAGCGCGTGGTCGAAGCCGAGACCGTAGACGACGCCATTGTCGCTGGCGTCGGTTGCGCCGCCGCTGATCTTCGCATGGGCGGCACCCAGCGTCCCGTAGACCAGGCTGTTGCCGATTTCGCGGCCGACCATCACTTTCAGCGCGGCAACGTTGTCGAGTTCGACGCCCGATCCATCAGGGATCTCGATCGAGGACTTGTCCCAGCTCAATTCGGTCCCCGCGACCCACTGGCCGAGGTCCCAACGATACCCGGCATGGACACCGCCAAGCCAGCCGTGGCCGCCAGGCCCGTCGACGCCGCCGGATTTGGTATCGACATCGCCATAGCCCAGCTGACCGCCGACATAAGCGCCCGACCAATCGAGGCCCGGAGCGACATAGGCTTCGGCGACGGGAGCGACGACCGGCTCATCGACCACGGCGACAGGGCCGCCCGCGAAAGCGGGGGCGGTCAGGGCGGCGGTAGCGATCAATGCTGCGATAGTTTTCATTTCTGTCTCCTTGTTCTGGCCGACTACAACCATCGTATGACCGGAACAGTTCCAGTCGGCTCGCAGAAGGGAATGGGGATTGTGGCGCGCCTGCACAATGGCTGCTCACGCGTGCTTGAAGACCCGTGTGGGGGGCAAGCAAGGATGCGCCGAGGAACCGGACAGGTTTGGGCGAGGCCCCGCCTGTTCCCTAAGGTCAGGCGCGGTCGGCCAATTCCAGCCACTCGGATTCGGCGGCCTCAAGGGCGCTTTGCCGGTCGGCCAGCGCCTCGGTCGCCTTGCGGAATTTCACCGGTTCGCGGATGAAGAGGTCGGCATCGGCGAGAAGTGTGGCCAGCTTGCCGATCTCTGATTCCAGCCGGGCGATCAGGTCGGGGAGATCGTCGAGACGCTTCCTTTCGGTGAAGGAGAGGCCGGTGGGCTTCGCGGCGGAGTCCGGTTTCGCAGGGGTCGCGGCAGCGGCTTTCGGCGCGGATTTCGCTTCGGCGTCCACCAGCGCAGGGCGCTGTGCGGCATAATCCGACCAGCCGCCGGGATAGGCCTGCGCCCTGCCCCCGCCTTCCATCGCTACCGTCGTGGTGGCGATCCGGTCGATGAAATCGCGGTCGTGGCTGACCAGCAGCACAGTGCCGTCGTATTCGCCCAGGATGTCCTGCAACAGATCCAGCGTTTCCACGTCCAGATCGTTGGTCGGTTCGTCGAGGATCAGCAGGTTCGAGGGCTGCGCCATCAGCTTTGCCAGCAACAGCCGGGCGCGTTCGCCGCCCGACAGGCTGCGCACCGGAGCGCGGGCCTGGCGTTCGTCGAAGAGGAAGTCCTTCAGATAGGCCACCACATGCTTGGGCGTCCCCCGCACCATGACCTGATCGGAACTGCCGGAAACCCGCATCAGCGGATCGACGGTCAGGTTGTCCCAGAGGCTGGCGTTCACGTCCAGCCTTGTGCGGGTCTGGTCGAAAATGGCGATCTCGAGGTTGGTGCCGAGCGTCACGGTCCCGGCATCCGGTTGAACTTCGCCGGTCAACATCTTAAGAAGCGTGGTTTTTCCAACCCCGTTCGGCCCGACGAAGGCCACCCGGTCGCCGCGCAGCACGCGCAGGGAGAAGTCCTTGACGATGCGTTTGTCGCCATAGGCCTTGGTGAGGCCCGTCGCCTCGATCACCTTCTTGCCGGAGGTGGGACCCGCATCCAGCGCGAAGGCCGCCGTCCCTTGCCGCCGGATCTGCGCCTTGCGCTCGGCCCGCAGCGCCTGCAGCGCGCGGACGCGGCCCATGTTGCGTTTCCGTCGCGCGCTGATGCCTTCGACCGCCCATTTCGCCTCGTGCTTGATCTTGCGGTCGAGCTTGTGGCGGGCCTCGTCCTCCTCGGCCCAGATGGTTTCGCGCCAGTCCTCGAACCCCTCGAACCCGGCCTCGCGGCGGCGGACCTCGCCCCGGTCGATCCAGAGCGTCGCTTTCGACAGGGCGCGCAAAAAGGCGCGGTCGTGGGAGATCAGGACGAAGGCGGCGCGGGTTTCCAGAAGCTCGCGCTCCAGCCATTCGATGGCCTGGATGTCGAGATGGTTGGTCGGCTCGTCCAGCAGCATCAGTTCCGGCGCCTCGGCCAAAAGCTTGGCCAGCGCGGCGCGGCGGCGTTCCCCGCCGCTGGCGGTGGCGACGGGGGTGGCAGGGTCGAACTTCAGCCCCTCGGCCACGACGGCGAGACGGTAGTCCTGCCCTTCCGGCAGATCGGAGGCCGCGAAGTCGCCCAGGGTGGCGAAGCGGGACAGGTCCGGCTCCTGCTCCATATAGCCCACGGTCACGCCGGGCGGGACGGTGCGCACGCCCTGGTCGGGTTCAACCAGACCGGCCATCACCTTCATCAGCGTCGACTTGCCGCTGCCGTTCCGCCCCACCAGCGCGATGCGGTCGCCGGGCTGCACGGTGAGCGAAAGGTCGTCGAAGACCGGGTTGCCGCCGAAGGTGAGGGAAATGCCGGAAAGCTGGAGAAGGGGTGCGCGTGCCATGGTGGGCGAGGTAGAGGGGGATTTGACCGGCGTCAACGCACCGTGATGAACGGCGTGGCAGGATCGGGAAAACGGAGGCTCGCATGGCACCCCTCGACGGCATTCTGATTCTGGACCTGACGCATGTGCTGGCGGGACCCTTCTGCACGCAGAGCCTGCAGGACCTGGGGGCGACGGTGATCAAGGTGGAGCGGCCGGGGACGGGCGACGACACGCGGGCCTTCCCGCCCTTCGTGGCGGGCGAAAGCGCCTATTTCGCGACGCTGAACGCGGGCAAGCAATCCATCGCGCTGGACCTGAAGGATGCGGCGGACCGTTCGGTGTTCGAGCGGCTGGTGGCGCGGGCGGATGTGCTGGTGGAAAACTACCGCCCCGGCGTGACGGCGCGGCTGGGCTATGGCTGGGAGGTGCTGCACGGTCTTTACCCGCGGCTGGTCTATGCCGCGGTCTCGGGCTTCGGCCAGACCGGGCCGGATGCCCGGAAGCCCGCCTATGACATGGTGGTGCAGGCGCGGGGCGGGGTGATGTCGATCACCGGCGAGTCCGGTGGGCCGCCGGTGCGGGTGGGGGCCAGCATCGGCGATATCGTGGCGGGGATGTATCTGGCGCAGGGCGTGCTGGCGGCGCTTTATCAGCGCGAAAGGACCGGCGAGGGCGCCTTCATCGACGTGGCGATGCTGGACGCACAGCTGGCGATCCAGGAACATGCGCTGGCCATCGCCTCGGCCACGGGGGTCGCCCCCGGCCCGACCGGCGCGCGGCATCCGACGATCACGCCTTTCGCCACCTTCCGCGCGGCGGACGGCTTCGTGGTGATCGCCGCCGGGAACGATGCGATGTTCGGCAGGCTGTGCGAGGTGCTGGGCCTGGAGATCGCCGCCGACCCCCGCTTTGCGACGAACGCCGCGCGCTGCGAGAACCATGCGCTTCTGAAGCGGCTGATCGAGGCGGTGACGCTGGGCCATCCCGTCGCGCATTGGCTGGCGGTGCTGGATGCGGCAGAGCTGCCGACCGCGCGGGTGCAGGATATGGTCGAGGTGCTGGCCGACCCGCAACTGCGCGCGCGGAACATGGTCCTGCCGGTGACGCCGCAGCCCGGCGGCCCCGCCTTCACCGCGCCGGGCAACCCGATCAAGATGTCCACCCTGCCCGAAAAGGCCGCCCTGCCCCCTGCCCCGCGCCTCGACGGCGACAGGGCGGCGATCCTCGCCTGGCTGGAAAAGGATCGGTGACGCCACACAAGTCCGGGCGTCTGCCAGAATGAGCGCCTTGCGGCGCGAAGACTCCTTGCCTCCCTGCATTGCGTGAAGGACGCAAAGCAGCTCGGGGCTGCCTCCGGCGGGAATATTTGGGCAAATGTGAAAGGCATTTTGCGGTCCGGGTTTCCGATGCTATGCCTCCCACCATGCCCTATCGCACCCTCGATCCCGACATGATCCTCGCCACCGCCGAGCGGCTGGAGCGCCGGATCGCCGAGCGATTCCCCGGGCGCGGCCTGTCGCGGGTCGCGGCCGAGATCACCGCGCTTTGCCGCAGTGTGCGGGCCGAGGTGGCGGCCCTTGCCCCGCCGATCTGGGGATTGCGCGTGCTTCTGGTGCTGGTCATCCTCGGCGGCGGGGCGATCTTTCTCTGGGTCGGCTCCATCGTGTCGCTGAACCAGGTCGGCCAGCAGGCCATCGCCTCGGTCGAGGGGGTGGAAGCGGCGATCAACACCGCGCTTCTGGCCACGCTGGGCCTGATGGCGCTGGTCCGGCTGGAGGCGCGGGTCAAGCGGCAGCGGGTGGCGCGCGGCCTGCATCAGCTGCGCTCGGTCATCCATGTCATCGACATGTACCAGTTGACGAAGGATCCGGCGGGTCTGGCCCCCGATCTGCCGCCCGGCGAACCTGCGCCCCACCGCGAGATGGACGAAGCCGAGATGTCGCGCTATCTCGACTATTGCACCGAGCTTCTGGCGATCACCGGCAAGCTGGCGGCGCTGTATTCGCAGGCGGTTCCGGACGAGGGTGTCGCCAGCGCGGTCAACGATATCGAGCTTCTGGGCGCCAGCCTGTCGCGCAAGATCTGGCAGAAAATCACGCTGATCGACCCGAAGCCCGTCCGGCGCGGGTAGCCGGTGACGGAATAGGGGCCGCCGGCGACCTGCGCGCCGAAGGGCGCGCTTGCAGCCGCGTCGGTTTTGCGGCTTTCATGGCCGTCCCCAGTGAAGGAGTGCCCATGTCCGCCATCCTGCGCCCGCTCGTTTCGCGCAATCCCTCGGAACATCACCGCGTGTCGACCACGCTGGAACTGTTCTTCGACCTGATCACCGTCATCGCCATCGCCGCCGTCACCGCGGGCCTGCACCACGGCATTTCCGAGGGCCACGGGCTGGAGGTGCTGCCGCGCTTCCTGTTCCTGTTCTTCGCGATCTGGTGGTGCTGGATGAACTTCACCTGGTTCGCCTCGGCCTTCGACAACGACGATAGCCTGTACCGCCTGCTGGTCATGGTCATCATGTGCGGCGAACTGATCTTCGCGGGCGGCGCGGGCTATATCTTCGACACGCTGGACATGCGCTTCGGCATCCTTGGCTGGGTGATCATGCGGCTGGGAATGGCGGCGCTGTGGCTGCGGGCGGCACGGGACAATCCCGATTACCGGCAGACCTGCTTCCGCTATGCCCTGGGCATCCTTGTCGCGCAGGCGCTTTGGGCGCTGATGTATTTCACCACCGCCCCCGGCTCGACCGCCTTCTTCGTTGCGGGCATCGGGATCTATGTTGTCGAGCTTGCCGTTCCCGCCTTCGCCGAAAGCGCAAAGCCGACGCCCTTCCATCGCCACCACATCATCGAACGCTACGGGCTTCTGATGATCATTTCGCTGGGCGAGATCATGCTGTCGGTCTCGCACGGGTTCGGAGCGCTCTTTTCCGACCATCCCTCGCTTGAGGCGGCGCTGACCGCCGTGTCGGGGCTGGTCGTGGTGTTCTCGATCTGGTGGGTCTATTTCTGCGAAGAGGAGCAGCTGACCACGACCGCGCAGCCGCAGGCGATGATCTGGGGCTATGGCCATGTGCTGATCTTCCTGGCCACCGCCGTGCTGGGCGCCGCGATCGCCGCCGGGGTCGATCTGGCCACGCATCACGGCGAGGCCACGGCGGGCGATGTTTCGCGCTGGCTGGGGCTGGCGCTGGCGCTGCTGTTCGCGACGCTCAGGCTGGTGCGCGACCGGGCGCATCGCCTGCCCGCGCATCTGGCCCCCGCCCTGCCGGTGATGGCGGCGGTCTTCGCGGCGGGCGGCCTTCTGGGTCTGCCGGTCTGGGCCTATGCGATCCTGTCGGTGGTGCTGGTCGGCTGGCGGTCTCCGGGTCGGGAACGTCATGGGGCCGCAAGCTGACCGCGACACGCCGCTTCCGGGCGCTCCCATCGGGTGCACTCGGCGTTAGGTAGGAGGGCGCGCAGGAGAATGCCATGACCGACGATGCACTTGTGATCTTCACCCCCTCGGGCAAACGGGGGCGCTTTGCGCTGGGGACGCCTGTCCTGACCGCCGCGCGCCAGCTGGGGGTGGACCTCGATTCGGTCTGCGGCGGGCGCGGCATCTGTTCCAAATGCCAGATCACGCCGGGCTATGGCGAGTTCCCGAAGCATGGCGTCACGGTGGACGAGGACGCGCTGAGCGAATGGAACGCGGTCGAGGACCGCTACAAGCGCATCCGCGGCCTGGCCCCCGGCCGCAGACTTGGCTGTCAGGCCAAGGTGATGGGCGATGTGGTCATCGACGTGCCGCCGGAAAGCCAGGTCCACAAGCAGGTGATCCGCAAATCGGCAACCGAGCGGCATATCGAAATGGATCCTGCCACCCGCGCCGTCTATGTCGAGGTCGAAGAGCCTGACATGCATGAGCCGACCGGCGATTTCGAGCGTCTGGCAAGGGCGCTGGCCGCGCAGTGGCAGGTGGATGGGATCGAGGCCGACCTGTCCGTCCTGCGCCGCCTGCAACCCGTCCTGCGCAAGGGTGAGTGGAAGGTGACGGCGGTCCTGCACAAGGGCAACCATGACGCGGTGACGCGGGTGCTGGACATCTTCCCCGGCTTCCACGAAGGGCCGCTCCTGGGTCTGGCGGTGGACCTCGGCTCCACCACCATCGCGGCGCATCTTTGCGACCTGACCGATGGCAAGGTGCTGGCTTCGTCGGGCCTGATGAACCCGCAGATCCGCTTCGGCGAGGACCTGATGTCGCGCGTCAGCTACGCGATGATGAACCCCGGCGGCGATGTGGAGATGACGCGGGCCGTGCGCGAGGCGATCAATTCGCTGGCCAAACAGATTGCCGAAGACGTCAAGATCGATCCCGCGCTGATCTACGAGATGGTCATCGTCTGCAACCCGGTGATGCACCACCTGTTCCTGGGCGTCGATCCGGTGGAACTGGGCCAGGCGCCGTTTGCGCTGGCGACGAGCGGCAGCCTGTCGCTGGATGCGCGCGACCTGGACCTGACGGCCCTCAACCGCTCGGCCCGGGTCTATGTGCTGCCCTGTATCGCAGGCCATGTGGGGGCCGACTGCGCGGCGGTGGCGCTTTCGGAGGAACCGAACAAATCCAAGGACATGGTACTGATCGTTGATGTGGGCACCAATGCCGAGATCCTGCTGGGCAACGAAAAACGGGTGCTTGCCTGCTCCTCGCCCACCGGCCCGGCCTTCGAGGGGGCGCAAATCTCCAGCGGCCAGCGGGCGGCACCGGGGGCCATCGAGCGGGTGGAGATCGACCCGGTGACGAAGGAGCCGCGCTTCCGGGTCATCGGATCGGACCTCTGGTCGGACGACCCCGGCTTTGCTCAGACCACCAAGACCACCGGCATCACCGGCATCTGCGGCTCGGGCATCATCGAGGCGGTGGCCGAGATGCGGATGGCGGGGCTGGTCGATCCCGGCGGGCTGATCGGCGGGCCGGAGCAGACCGGGTCGGCGCGCTGCGAGCCGCATGGCCGGACCTTCGGCTATCTGTTGCATGACGGCAGCGCCGAGGGCGGGCCCCGGATCAGCGTGTTGCAGGGCGACATCCGGGCGATCCAGCTGGCGAAATCGGCGCTTTACGCAGGCGCGCGGCTGCTGATGGACGAGATGGGCGTGGATACGGTGGATCGGGTGACGCTGGCAGGCGCTTTCGGTGCGCATATCAGCCCGAAACACGCGATGGTGCTGGGGATGATCCCCGACGTGCCGCTGGATCATGTGACGAGCGCAGGGAACGCCGCCGGGACCGGCGCGCGGATCGCGCTTTGCAACGTGGCGGCGCGCAACCAGATCGAGGCGACGGTCCACGACATCCACAAGGTGGAGACGGCGATCGAGCCGCGCTTCCAGGAGCATTTCGTCAACGCCAACGCCATCCCGCATGCCGTCGATCCGTTTCCGAACCTGCGACAGATCGTTCAGCTTCCCGAGGTCAGCTTCAACCCGAAATCGGGCGGGGATGACGGGGGTCGGCGGCGGCGGCGGGGATAAGCTTTCCCTGCGAAGCCCTTGCGCTGCGGGCAAAAACCCGTAACGTCGCGCCATGGACGACCCCGTCGCCGCCCTGATCGCGAAATGCGTGGCCCAAGACCGGGCCGCGTTCCGGGCACTTTACCGCGACACTTCGGCGAAACTTATGGGTGTACTCTTGCGTATGCTCAGGGAACGCGCCGAGGCGGAGGATGCCTTGCAGGAGGTCTACACACGGGTCTGGTTGCGCGCCGGTCGCTATGATCCGGCGAAGGGCCGGGGCATGACCTGGCTGATCGCGATTGCCCGGAACCTCGCCATCGACCGGCTGCGCGCGCGGCCCGAACCGGCGTCCGACGACGGGCTGGACATGGTGCAGGACAGCGCCCCCCGCGCCGAGACGCGGCTGGTGGCGCAGGGCGAGGCAAAGCGGATGGCCGATTGCTTCGGCACGCTCGACCCGGACCGGGCGGACGCGGTCAGGGGGGCCTATCTGGACGGGCTGTCCTATCTCGACCTCGCCGCGCGCCATGCGGTGCCGTTGAACACGATGCGCACCTGGCTGCGGCGGAGCCTTCTGAAGCTGAAGGAGTGTCTGGAGACATGACGGATGCTCCGCTCACCCCACACGAGGCCGAAGACGCGCTCGCCGCCGAATATGTGCTGGGCGTGCTGGACCTGGCCGAACGCGCCGAAGCCGGGGCCCGGCTGAAGCGGGACCCGGCCTTCGCGGCGCGGGTCGCGGAATGGGAGGGCCGCCTGACCGGTCTGAACGACGGGTTCCAGCCCGCCCCTGCCCCGAACCTGTTGCCGCAGATCGAGGCGCGGCTTTTCCCCAGGGCGCCAGGACGGTCGCGCTCGGGGCTGCTGGCCTGGCTTTCGGGCGCGACCGTTGCTGCCGCCCTGTCGCTTGCCGTGGTCTCTACCTTTGCCCCGCCGCGCCCCGAACTGGTCGCGACGCTCGCCACCGCCGACAACCGGCTGGCCTATCGCATCACGCATTTCGGCGAGACCCTCCAGATCACCCGCATGGCCGGGGTCGCCGCGGTGCCGGGCCAAGTGCACGAGTTGTGGCTCATCGCGCCGGACAGCGCGCCCGTCTCGCTGGGCCTTTTGCAGGACAGGCCCCTGATCATCACCCACCCGACCCCGCCAGCGGGTTTCACGTTCGCCGTCTCGATCGAGCCCGAGGGCGGGTCGCCCACCGGCCAGCCAACCGGGCCGGTGATCCTGACGGCCACGGTCGGCAGCGCCTGATCACAGAAGCGTGAGCCGTAGCCCCGGCTGAAACTTAGCTGCAAAAGTCTCCGTTCCTTCGGGGGTGAGGCGGGAATGACCCCGCCCGAAACCCGAAGGGAGAGACCGATGAAAGCCTTGAAACTTGGCCTTTCGATCCTGGCGCTGACCACCGGCATGGCGCTGGCCGAAAACCCGATGGTCGGCGGTGCCGCGATGTATGAGGACAAGACCATCGTCGAGAACGCGGTCAATTCGGCCGACCACACCACGCTTGTCGCCGCCGTGCAGGCCGCGGGCCTGGCCGAGACGCTGCAAGGCGACGGCCCATTCACCGTCTTCGCGCCGACGAACGAAGCCTTCGCCAAGCTGCCCGCCGGGACGGTGGAGACGCTGCTGAAGCCCGAGAACAAGGATCAGCTGGTGAAGATCCTGACCTGCCATGTCGTCGCGGCCAATGCGATGGCGGCGGATATCGGCAAGATGGTGATGGATGACGGCGGCGCGCATACCGTCAAGACCGTCGGCGGCTGCGAATTCACCGCGATGGAGAAGGACGGCAAGATCATGATCAAGGACGGCCAGGGCAACGTGGCCAACGTGACCATCGCCGACGTCAAGCAGAAGAACGGCGTCATCCATGTGATCGACACGGTGCTCCTGCCCGCTATGTGATCCGCATCGGCCTCCGGGATGGTCACTCATCCCGGAGGCAGAGGCCCGGGGCCGGAGACAATTGTCCCCTTCTTCCCCTCCGGTTTTCGGGTCGGGTCTTCGGGTCATGCCCGGAGACCTTTTCCATTGCCGCGATTGACCCCGCCGGGGCGGCTGCCCTAGGCTCCTTCCGGATTTGAAGCATTTTCGGAGCGCCCCATGCGGATTTTCAGCTATCTCCTTGCCGCCGCCCTTGCCGGTCTCTGCGCCCTGCCCGCGCTGGCCGAGGGCAAGTCGATCATCGTCCTGGATGCCTCGGGCTCGATGTGGGGCCAGATCGACGGACGACCCAAGCTGGAGATCGCGCGCGAGGCGCTGGGGTCGGTGCTGTCGGGTCTCGACCCCGCGACCGAGATCGGCCTGATGGCCTATGGCCACCGCGAGAAGGGCAGCTGTCAGGACATCGAACTGGTCGTCCCGCCCGCCGCCGGGACCGCGCGGGCGATCACCGATGCCGCGAATGCGATGAAATTCCTGGGCAAGACGCCGCTGACCGAAGCCGTCCGCCGCGCCGCAGCCGAGCTGAAGTCGACCGAGGAGAAGGCCACCGTCATCCTGATCACCGACGGGATCGAGACCTGCGAGGCCGACCCCTGTGCGCTGGGGGCCGAGCTGGAGGCCTCGGGCGTCGATTTCACCGCGCATGTCGTAGGCTTCGGCCTGACCGCGGAAGAGGGCGCGACGGTGGCCTGCCTGGCCGAGAATACCGGCGGGAAGTACATCCAGGCCAAGGATGCGGGCAGCCTGGTCGAGGCGCTGAAGACCACCGTCGCCGTGGTCGAACCCGAGCCTGTGCCTGTGCCGGAGCCCGCCCCCGCCCCGGCGATGCTTGAGAACAATGTCGATCCGATACTCTACCTGGCCGAAGGCGGCCCGGAACCTGAGGCGGACATCATGGACGACGCCTATTTCTACTTCTATGCCATCGCGGACGATGGATCTGTCGCGCCCGACACGGCGACCACGATCTATGGCGCCACCAAAGGCGCGCTGCCGCCCGGCAAGTACCGCATGGTCACGACGCTGGACGAGGCGGTGGTGACGCAGGAGGTGGAGATCGGCCCGGCAAGCGAACTGTCGCAGCCGCTGGTGGTGATGGATGCCGGCATCCTGAAGCTGACGCTCCGCCCCTCGCCCGGTGCCGACCCCGACCCGGATGCCTTCTGGGAGATGCGCGGACCCGACGACGTCAGCGACAGCGGCTATGAGAAGGCGCAGCGGGTCTTCCCGGCAGGCGAATACGGCCTGAATGCCAGGCTGGGCGCGGCAGAGACCAGCCAGTCGGTGCTGATCGAGGCCGGGAAAGTGACCAACCTCGACCTTGTGCTCGGCGTCGGGCTGGCCGTGGTCGATGCCACCTATACCGAGGGCATGACGGTGGAGGGCGGCGATCAGTTCGTGGAAATCTTTGCGGCGAAGAAGGATATCGAGGGGAACCGCAAATCGGTGGGGACCACCTATGGCGCGGGCGCGAAGTTCGACCTTCCGGCGGGCGACTATGTCGCGGTCGTCAGCCTGGGGGCGGTAAAGGCCGAGGTTCCCTTCGCCATCAAGGTTGGAGAGCGGACGGACATCACGGTTCCGCTGAATGCGGGCGTCGCGGCCTTCACCACGCCCACGGACGAGTTCATCGAGATTCTCGCCGCCAAGCCCGACATCAACGGCAACCGGGCCTCGATCGGCTACGGCTATGGTCCGAACTGGCAGACCGCGCTGCCTGCGGGCGATTATGTAGTCAAGCTCAGCAAGGGGGACAAGGCGTCCGAAACGCCGCTGAAGGTGACAGCGGGCGAGCGGAGCGAACTGACTCTGGCGGCCCCCTGAGCCTGTGGCCTGACGCCAAGAAGAAGGCCGCCCCTTGGGCGGCCTTTGCATTCTATTCCGCCGCTTCCTTCGGCGGCTCACCATCCGGACTGCCGTCGACCTTGGGCTTGCGCGGACCGCGCGGACGCCGGGGCGCCCGCTCTTCCTTGGCCGGGGTTTCCTTGGCGGGGGCCTCGGCCGCCGGTTCCGCCACGGGCTCCGGCGCGGGCCTCGCCTCGCCCTGCGGCCGGGTGGAGGCATCGCGGGCAGCGGATTCCGGTGTCTCGATCAGCCCGGTGTCGTCGCCCGCATCGAGGTCGATGACATCGCTGGCCATCGGCTGTTCCTCGGCGGCGAAATTGCGCTCTTCGCGGTAGTCGCGGTTGAACTCCTGCCGCCGCTCGCCCCGCTCCTGCCGGTCGCCCCGGTTGTCGCGGTCGCCCCGGTTGTTGTCCCGATTGTCGCGGTCGCGCCGCTCCTGGCCCTCGGAGCGGTCGCCGCGCGGCTGGCCCTGTTGCCCACCGTTCTGACCCCCGTTCTGGCCGCCCTGACCCTGGTGCCCGCCGTTCTGCTGGTACTGCTGCTGCCGTGCCTCCTGCTCGGCGGCCATCTCGCGCGTCGCCTCGGCCAGCATCCTTGTGTAATGCTCGGCGTGCTGAAGGAAATTCTCGGCCGCCACGCGGTCGTTCGAGAGCTGCGCATCGCGTGCCAGCATCTGGTATTTCTCGATGATCTGCTGCGGCGTGCCGCGCACCTTGCCCTCGGGGCCCGAGGAATCGAAGACGCGGTTGATGATGTTGCCGAGGGTGCGCGGGCGGTTCTGGTTGGAACGCGAGCGTTTCTTGGAGGAGCGCATCTGGTCCTTATGATGGCTTTGGCCTGCGACCGCCGCCCCTCATGGGCAGCAAAATCAAGGTCTGCGGGGCCGGGGCAATGTGTCAGGAGCAGGTATGATCCCGCGCCTGACAGGGGTCAATAATCACAGGCGGACCCATGTGACAAGGGAAAACTGCGGATTTCCGGGGAAATCGGCGGGGTCAGGCACAACCGCAACTGTCACCGCCGGGCTTGCGCGCCGCCACCACCCGGTCGCGCCCGTCCATGTCGGGCAGGATGCGGATGTCCTCCAGCCCCGCCGCCCGGAACAGCGCCGCGACCGCGCCGCCTTGCGTCGGGCCGATCTCGACCAGAAGCCGCCCGCCGGGCATCAGCCGCGGTCCCGCGCCGCGCGCGATGATCCGGTAGGCCTCCAGCCCGTCACCACCGGGCGTCAGCGCCAGATGCGGCTCCCAGTCGCGGACCTCGGGAGCCAGTCCCGGCATCTCGCTTTCGGCGATATAGGGCGGGTTCGAGACGATCAGGTCGAAGGCGCCCGCGACGGCGGTGAACCAGTCGGAACGCAGGAAGCGTGTCCGGTCCTGCAGCGCCAGGTCGGATGAATTTCGGCTGGCAACCGCAAGCGCTGCCTCGGAAATATCGACCCCCACCCCCCGCGCCATCGGCATGCCTTTCAGGCAGGACAAAAGGATGCAGCCGGTCCCGGTGCCCAGGTCCAGCAGCTTCAGGAAGGGTTCGGCCAGCGCCTCGGCCACCAGCGCCTCAGTATCGGGGCGCGGGTCCAGCGTGTCGCGGGTGACGTGGAACGGCAGGCCCCAGAAGAGCCGCTGCCCGATGATCTGCGCCACCGGCTGCCGGGCCTCGCGCGCCACCAGCGCCGCCTCGAAGGCCGAAGCCTGCGCCCCCGTCATTTCCTCGGGCAGGTGCAGCGTCAGCCGGTCGGGCGGGACCCCCAGCGCATGGGCGAGAAGCACCCGCGCATCGCGGCTCGCACCCTCCAACCCCGCCGCGTCCAGCCGGGGAACGGCCAGCCGCAGCGCCTCTTGCGCCTTCACCCTTCCATCTCCGCCAGCCGTTCCGCCTGGTCATGCGCGACCAGCGCGTCGATCACCTCACCCAGATCGCCGCCCATGATCTGCGGCAGGGCGTAGAGCGTGAGGTTGATCCGGTGGTCGGTCATCCGGCCTTGCGGGAAGTTGTAGGTGCGGATGCGCTCGCTGCGGTCGCCGCTGCCCACCTGCGACTTCCGGTCCGCCGCGCGTTCGGAATGCAGCCGCTCCCGCTCTGCCTCGTAAAGCCGCGCGCGCAGCACCTGCATCGCGATCTCGCGGTTCCGGTGCTGCGACTTCTCGGACGAAGTGACGACGATCCCGGTCGGCAGGTGGGTGATCCTGACCGCCGAGTCGGTGGTGTTGACGTGCTGGCCCCCTGCCCCGGAGGATCGCATCGTGTCGATGCGGATGTCGCTGGCCGGGATGTCGATATCGACTTCCTCCGCCTCCGGCAGCACCGCCACCGTGGCCGCGCTGGTGTGGATGCGGCCCTGCGCTTCGGTTTCCGGGACCCGCTGCACGCGATGCACCCCGGATTCGTATTTCATCCGGGCATAGACCCCCTCGCCCTGGATATGGGCCGAGAATTCCTTCAGCCCGCCGACCTCGCCCGCTTGCTCGCTGATCACTTCGAAAGCCCAGCCCATCCGCTCGGCATAACGCTGGTACATCCGCGCCAGATCGCCCGCGAAGAGCGCCGCCTCGTCGCCCCCCGTCCCCGGCCGGATCTCGATGATCGCCGGGCGCGTATCGGCCGCATCCTTCGGCAGAAGCGCCAGCCGCAGGGCCTGCTCCATCTCGGGGATGCGGGCCTTGAGCCGCGGCAACTCCTCCTCGGCCAAGGCCTTCATCTCGGGGTCCGCCAGCATCGCCTCGGCCTCGGTCAGGTCGTCCAGCGACTGGCGATAGGCGCGGATTTCCTCCACCACCGGCTTCAGCTCGGTATATTCCCGGCTGATCCGCGCGATCTCGGCCGGGGCCGCGCCCGCGTTCAGCTGCGCTTCGAGAAACTCGAAACGTTCGGTGATCTGGGCAAGCTTGTCCAAGGGAACCATGGCGGGGGGTTTGGCAGGCAGGCCAGCACCCGTCAAGGGTCCGCCCCAAGCCCTTTCACATTTGCCCAAATATCCCCGCCGGAGGCCGCCCGAGCGGCTTTGCGTCCTTCACGCAAAGCCGCGAGACAAAAGGCTTGCGCCGCAGGCGCTCGATTTCATAACTGCCCTCACCGCTGGGTCCGCGCCCAGTGGTAGAGGCAGATCAGTTCATAGGCGACATGCGCCCCGGCGATCGCCGTGGCCCCGGTGGTGTCATAGGGCGGCGAGACCTCGACGATATCCCCTCCGACCATGTTGATCCCGGCCAGGTCGCGCAAGGCCGCCGCCGCCTGCCAGGAGTGCAACCCGCCCCAGACCGGCGTCCCCGTTCCCGGCGCGGCAGAGGGGTCGAGGCAGTCGATGTCGAAGGTCACATAGGTCGCCCCGTCGCCGACGATATCCTTCGCCCTGGCCACCGCTGCCGCCACCCCCTTCTCATGCACCTCGCGCGCGTCGATGACATGGACGCCCAGGTAATCCTCGGTCGTGGTGCGGATGCCGATCTGGACCGA